>NZ_JBNAFX010000007.1:0-136051 GCF_049800895.1 Leisingera sp. S232
CGAGATACTGCGCGCTTCGCAACGCTTCGGCAGGGCGCTGTGGAAACGATGGAGTGGTTATCACATCCGAAGTCGCGTGGAGGCCAAAATGCTATGCCTCAAGGCATTCGGCGAACGCATCATGGCGAGGGACCCAGACAGACAAACCGCCGAAATCCACATCCGCATCGCTCTCATGAACCGATTCTCGGCCCTCGGCACCGCCGAGATCGTGTGTGATGGATGAATCCGCCGCGGAAAGGGGAAGCTCGTCCTCAAAACGAGTTGCGCAACAACGCCACGCGCTCCCCTGCCGGGTCTGCGCCACCGGATAGCGCATCCGCCACTAACAGGCCGCCCCATCTTCTTCTGGCTCAAAATATCCCCGGGGGAGCGCGAGGGGGCAGGCAGCCCCCTCGTTCCCGCCGCTGGCAATTCAGCGCATCACAAAGGGATCGGGGATCGCCTCGTCACTGGTGCGCAGCCAGACGGCTTTGACCTTGGTGTAATCCAGTGCCGCCTGCAGACCGCCCTCGCGCCCATGACCGGACAGCCCATGGCCGCCAAAGGGCGCAATCGGGCTGACCGCGCGGTAGGTATTGACCCAGACGATCCCGGCCCGGATACCCCGGATCATCCGGTGCGCGCAGGTGAGGTGCCGGGTGAACACACCCGAGGCAAGGCCGAATGCGGTGGTGTTGGCAATCTCCAAAGCCTCCGCCTCGGTCTCAAAGCTGACAACCGACAGGACAGGGCCGAAGAATTCGGTCGACAGGCAGGGCGCAGTTGGCGCGGCTGAGCAATCCAGCACCGTTGGCGGAAAATAGAACCCCTCCCCGTCCGCCGCAGTGCCGCCCGTGACCAGTTCTGCCCCAGCCGCAACCGACGCCTCGATCAGCCGCAGCGCGTGATCCCGCTGTTTCAGGGTACACAGCGGTCCGACTTCAGTCGCCATGTCATCCGGCGCCCCGATCACCACCGCTTCGGCCTTTTCCTTCAACCGGGCCAGGAAAGCGTCCTTGATGCCCTTCTGGATCACCAGCCGCGATCCCGCGACGCAGCTTTGCCCGGTGGCGGCAAAAATGCCAGAGACCTGCGCGTTCACAGCGCTTTCCAGATCGGCGTCATCAAACACGATGAACGGCGACTTGCCGCCCAGCTCCAAAGAGGTAGAGGCAAGGTTCTCCGCCGAGTTCCTCACGATATGGCGCGCAGTCTCCGGCCCGCCGGTAAAGGCCACATGGGCCACCGATGCATGGCTGGTCAGCGCCGCCCCTGCCTCCGGTCCGCCGGTGATCACGTTTAGCACCCCAGGCGGAAAGCCCGCCTGATCAAAGATCCGGGCAAATTCCAGCATCGGCGCCGGGCCTTCCTCGGAGGCTTTCAGAACCACCGTGCAGCCTGCCGCCAGCGCCGGGCCGATTTTCACAGCGGAGAGGAACAGCTGCGAATTCCACGGCACGATGGCCGCAACCACCCCCACCGGCTCGCGCCGCAGCCAGACCTCCATATCCGGTTTATCAATTGGCAGATGCGCGCCCTCGATCTTATCCGCCAGCCCTGCGTAATAACGGTAATACTCCGCCACATAGGCAATCTGGGCTGAAGTCTCGCGGATGATCTTGCCGGTGTCGCGGGTTTCCAGCCTGGCCAGCCGGGGCGCGTTTTCGGCCACCAGATCGGCCAGCCGCATCAGCAGCTTGCCGCGCTGGGTGGCGGTCATCCCCGCCCAATCAGCGGAGAAAAACGCAGCCTCCGCCGCCCGCACGGCCCGATCCACATCCGCAGCTGATGCGCTTGGCATCTGGGCCCAGGGTTTGCCGGTGGCCGGATCAAGACTTGCGAAAGAGGCGCCTGCGTCCTCAAAGGCGCCGCCGATATACTGCTGGAAGGTCTGCATGTTCAGCTCCTTTGATGAACTTTTGACGAAGGTTGAAGTTATTTTTCACCAATTGACCGCACACTGCCCCTTGAGCGGCAAGCTCATTCACCACCCACAGGCCAATGAGGCCCGGCGCGTCCTGTTGCGCACCGGGTCTCAGCTACTGAAAGGCCGGCATGACGTGCGCGATGAACCGTTCAAGCGAGGCTTTCTTGCGCTCGAAACTCATGCTGCTGTCGATCCAGAACGCATATTCATCATATCCCAGCGCCTCATATTTTCTCAGCCGCTCAATCACCGCTGCCGGTTCGCCGATCACCAGATCGCGCTCCATCGCCTCGGGACTATAGAACGGATGCGCGGCGATTTCCTCGTCGCTCAAAGGATCGATCAGCCCCTGGCTGACACCGCGCTTGTTCATGAACCAGGCGCCGAAATAGTTGTAAAAGCGGTTCAGCTCCTGCGCCCCGCGTTTCACATCCGCGGCGCTGTCCGCCACATAGGTGTGCAGCAGCAGCATGATCTTGGGCCGGGGCATCTCGGAATGTTTGGCGCAGGCATCGTTGAACTTGCCCATCAGCTCGGTGATTTCCGCGTCGCCTTTCCACAGCGGCGTCACCTGCACGTTGCACCCCTGCGCAACCGCAAATTCATGGCTGTTGGGATCGCGCGCAGCCACCCAGATCGGCGGGCCATCCTGCTGCACCGGTTTCGGCGATGACGTGGTTTCCGGAAAGGAGTGGAACTCCCCTTCCTGCGCATAATCGCCCTGCCACAGGCCCTGCAGCGCCGGGATCAGCTCGCGCATGCGCTGGCCCGCCTCCCAGGCATCCATGCCAGGCAACATGCGTTCGTATTCGTAACTGTAAGCCCCGCGCGCAATGCCCAGATCCAGACGGCCATCGGTGATGATATCAGTCATCGCCGCCTCGCCTGCCAGCCGGATCGGATGCCAGAACGGCGCAATCACCGTCCCCGTCCCCAGCCGCACATTCCTGGTGTGCCGCGCCACATCCACCAGATTCAGGAACGGGTTCGGCGAGATGGTGAAATTCATCCCGTGATGTTCGCCGGTCCAGACCGCGTGCATGCCACCGTCATCGGCGATTTTGCACAGCTGGATGAATTCGTCATACAGCTGCTTCTGATCCTCACCTTCAGAAATCCGCTCCATATGCGCAAAGAGAGAAAATTTCATGCGCCCTTGCTCCCTGTCGCCACGGGGCGGACCTGCCCGGTGGTCTGATTGCCATAATACACCCCGAAATTGCCCATCCGGGCCTCACTGGCGAACCGTTCCAGCATGGTACAGACCGCCGCATCGGCGATATCCATCAGCGTGGACTGGGTCAGCTCTGTGAAAACACCCTTGGCCGGTGTGCCGCCGGCCGATTGGCACAGGAAAGAGATGTGCTGATGTTCGCGCGCTTCGTCCTCAAAAACGGAATAGATGAACCCCGGCTCCGCCGCGACACCGGTGTCCGCGATCAGGCGGGCCAGGGCCGCCGAGGCGCCCTCTTTGCCCACCCGGGTTTCCGGCAGCGTCAGCTTGCCCTGCTCATTGCCCATGAGCAGCACCTTGCCCTCATGCTCAATCAGGGCAGAGACGATCAGCTTGGCGCCTTGTGTCAGGGCTTCGGCCTCTGCCGCTGCGGTCACATAGGCGCCACGGGCATAGCCCAGCCCCGGCGCGGGCGAGGTCTCAAACGCCGCGACCCTGCCGATCAGGATCAGATGGTCGCCTGCCGCCACCCGTTTGTGCATGGAACAGTCAAACCAGGCGGAAACGCCTTCAAACACCGGGCTGCCCTCAGGCCCCTGCTGCCAGCTGACGGCGGCAAAGCGGTCCTCGACGGGCCGTGCGAAAGTATTGGAGACGTCCTTTTGATCCTCGGCCAGAACATTGACGGCAAAGCCATCCGCCTGTTCAAAGGCCGCGTAGTTGCTGGAGGAATTGGCAATACAGACCAGCACCAGCGGCGGGTCCAGCGACACCGAGGTAAAGGAATTGGCGGTAAAGCCGATGGGATTGCCGTCCGGGTCATATGCCGTCACCACGGTGACACCGGTCATGAAGGTGCCGAATGCATTGCGCAAGGCGCGCGGATCGATGTCGCTCATGTCGGCTCCCCTTCTGTGTTCAGCCAGTCCCGCAGGGCGGCGTTGACCGCGGCGGGAGCGGTCAGGTTGACCATATGCCGATGCCCCTCGATGACAACCGCCCGGCCCTGCGGCGCGGTCTCTGCCATGGCCCGCGCCATCGCGGGGGTTGAGTTCGGATCGCCATCGCCAGTCAATGCCAGCAGCGGGCAAGCGATGTCCGAAAACCCGTCCGCATAGGTGCTGTCACCATGGGCAAAGGCGGTATAGGCGGCAGCGTAGCCCTCCAGGTTCACGCCCGACAGCCACTTTGCCACCTGCGCCCGCGCGTGCTGGTCAGCTGCGCCCTTTCCAAACCACCGCGCCAGCGGTGTTTCCAGATCAAAACTGCCCGCGCGAATTTCAGCCGCACGGGCTTCCACTGCAGCCCGAGCCTCAGCGGACCGCCGGAATACCCCGTTCAACAGCGCCACCCGCGCCGTGTCCTCTGGTTGGCTAACAGCATACCCGCCGGCAATCAGCGCACCCATGGAATGGCCCGCCAGTGACACAGGCCCCAGATCCAGCGCCTGCAGAACCTCATGCAGCCAGGCCACATATTCCGGAAGATCAGCCCAGCCCGGCAGGGGCGCGCTGCCGCCATGGCCGGGCATATCAAGCGCAATGACCTGATGGGTCAGGCACAACGCCTCAATCTGCGGCCCCCAGGCCGCCGCCTGCATGCCAACCCCGTGGATCAGCACAACCGGCGCCCCTTGCCCGTTTTCCGGCCCAGCCCGCAGGCAGGTGACGGCCCCGTAGGGGTCAGACCGCGGCAGGGTTGTCGGCGTCATGGCCCAGTTCCTTCAGGTCCTGATAGCGGTCGCCAATGCGGTGATGCGGCCGCCCGCCGATGGAGGCGCCAAGCGCGATCACGATTTCATCCGGGCCGGGCGCATCCGCCACCGACAGCTGGATGGTCAGGTAATGGCTGCGCCGGCCACCGTCGTTCTTGTCCATCAGCGGGATTTGCAGCGGCGCATTGGCCGGGCCGCGGGTGTTGGTGAAAGCCAGATAGGATTTCGCCCCCACCGCCTCGCGGAAGTGATTGCCAAAGCGCAGCGTATGGATGAGCGCAGAGGCATGCTCCACCTCTCCATTGACACCCACGATGGCGGATTTGCCATAGCCCTCAACCTTATCGCCGCCACCTGCGGCCTCCAGGATCATCGCTGTCAGCTTCTCGCCCAGACCCGGCGCGCAGTCGTGGATCGCCGGGCGCAGGTCTTCGACAAACCCCTGCCCCGCCCAGGGGTTTGTGATCACCGCCACCGCGGCAATCATCCTGAGCGGCGTTTCCGCCGCCTTGCCGCCCTCGATCAGGGTCTCTTCGACATGCAGCAGCGTCTTGCGGATTTCGGCGGGCATCGGCGGATCTTTCCTGTCTGATTCCAGTTGCTGTAATATGGTATACCATCATACAATATGTCAATGCAGCCTTGTTCCGCCCTGTCCCCGTTGCTATCGGAGGAAACATGACCGGCCCTATCATGAGCAAAATAGACCATCAGCCGCAGACCCTGCGCGATATCGTGCAGGAACGGATGCGCGCGGCGATCATCGCAGGCCAGTTTGCCCCCGGTGAACGGCTGGTAGAGCGGCCCCTGTGCGACCAGCTTGGGGTCAGCCGCACTGTGGTGCGGGAAACCATCCGCTATCTGGAGGCCGAGGGGCTGGTGGAAATCCTGCCCGGCAAGGGGCCAATCGTGGCACAGCTCAGCTGGGAGGACGCGCGGCAGATCTACGACATCCGCCAGATGCTGGAGACCGCCGCCGCCACCGCCTGCGCGCAAAACATCACGTCGCAGCTGGCTGCGGCATTGCAGCAGGCGCTGCAGGATCTGCAACAGGCCGTGGCCGCAGGCGTGCCCGGTCCGATGCTGCGGGCCACAACTGAATTCTACCGGATCATCTTTGATGGTGCAGGCCATAACGTCGCCTGGGAAATCACCCAGCGTCTGAACGGCCGCATCAGCCGGTTGCGGGCGGTCACACTGTCCAGCGAAGACCGGCAAAAATCCGGTCCGGCCCATATGCAGGGCATTTGCCAGGCCATTGTGTCAGGGGATGCCAAAGCCGCCAGAACGGCAATCGAACAGCATCTGAGCGACGCCAAAGCCACCGCACAGCGGCAGCTGAAAGAAGAATAGCCGGCCTTCGATACGAAAGCCGGCTGAACAGTTTGCCTGGCCGCAGATCAGCCCAAGATGCCCGGCAGGTTCAACCCGTGCTCGCGGGCGCAGTCCTTGGCGATGTCATATCCTGCATCCGCATGGCGCATGACACCGGTGGCCGGATCGTTCCACAACACACGGCCGATGCGGCGGTCTGCGTCTTCGGTGCCGTCACAGCAGATCACCACGCCGGAATGCTGGGAAAAGCCCATGCCAACGCCGCCGCCGTGATGCAGCGACACCCAGGTCGCACCAGACGCGGTGTTCAACAGCGCGTTCAGCAGCGGCCAGTCGGACACCGCGTCCGACCCATCCATCATCGCCTCTGTCTCGCGGTTCGGAGAGGCCACCGAACCGCTGTCCAGATGGTCGCGGCCAATCACCACCGGCGCTGACAGCTCACCGTTGCGGACCATCTCGTTGAAGGCGAGGCCCGCCTTGTGGCGGTCACCAAGGCCGATCCAGCAGATCCGCGCAGGCAGGCCCTGAAAGGCAATGCGTTCCTGCGCCATGTCCAGCCAGCGGTGCAGGCCTTCGTTCTCGGGGAACAGCTCCTTCATCTTGGCGTCGGTCTTGCGGATATCCTCCGGGTCGCCCGACAGGGCGCACCAGCGAAACGGGCCGATGCCACGACAGAACAGCGGGCGGATATAGGCGGGCACGAAACCGGGGAAGTCAAAGGCGTTCTCCAGCCCTTCCTCCAGCGCCATCTGGCGGATGTTGTTGCCGTAATCGACGGTGGGAATGCCCATCGCATGGAACTGGCACATCGCCGCGACTTGCACGCGCATACTGGCACGGGCGGCTGTTTCCACCGCTTTAGGGTCTGTTTCGCGCATCTCTTTCCACTGCGCCATGGTCCAGCCCTGCGGCAGGTAGCCATTGACCGGATCATGCGCCGAGGTCTGGTCGGTGACGATATCGGGTTTCGCTCCGCCCGCCTTGGCCCGCTCTACCAGCTCGGCAAAGACATCTGCCGCATTGCCCAGCAGGCCCACGGATTTGGCTTCGCCCGCCGCGGTCCAGCGCGCGATCATCTCCAGCGCCTCGTCCAGGGTCTCGGCCTTTTCGTCCAGATATTTGGTGCGCAGGCGGAAGTCGATACTGTCGGGGTTGCACTCCACCGCCAAACAGCAGGCACCGGCGAATACAGCGGCCAGCGGCTGCGCGCCGCCCATGCCGCCCAGACCGCCGGTCAGAATCCACTTGCCAGTCAGGTCGCCGCCGAAATGCTGGCGCCCGGCTTCGGCAAAGGTTTCATAGGTGCCCTGCACGATGCCCTGCGTGCCGATGTAAATCCACGAACCAGCGGTCATCTGGCCGTACATCATCAGGCCCTTCTTGTCCAACTCGTTGAAGTGGTCCCAATTGGCCCAATGCGGCACCAGATTGGAGTTGGCGATCAGCACCCGCGGCGCGTCCTTGTGGGTCTGGAACACGCCGACCGGCTTGCCGGACTGCACCATCAGGGTCTGGTCTTCCTCCAGGGTCTTCAGAGTCTCGACGATCAGGTCGAAATCCTTCCAGGTGCGCGCGGCCCGGCCAATGCCGCCATAAACCACCAGCTCATGCGGGTTTTCCGCCACATCGGGATGCAGATTGTTCATCATCATCCGCATCGGTGCCTCGGTCAGCCAGGATTTGGCAGTGATTTCCGAACCGGTGGGCGGAAAGATGTCGCGGGTGTTCTTGCGGGGATCGCTCATGCCGAGGGCCTCCAGTTTTTCAGATCAGTCAGAATTTCGGTGAGATGGGCGCGCAAGACATCCGCGCGCTCCGGCAGATAGGTCCAGGGCGGCGCCTCCTGGCAGTAGGTGGCCTGCGCCAGTTCCATCTGGATGGCGTGCAGCCCTTCCGCAGGGCGGCCATAGTGGCGGGTGGTCCAGCCGCCCTTGAAACGGCCATTGAGCACCGAGGAATAGCCCTCTGCCGCCGCGCAACGGGCCACGGTCAGCGCCTCGATTTCAGGCGCGCAGGTGGTGCCCAGATTGGTGCCGGTGTTGAAATCCGGCAGACGGCCCTCAAACAGGAACGGGATATTGCCGCGGATCGAATGGCAGTCATAAAGGATGGCAAAGCCGTGGATCGCCTTCACCCGCTCCAGCGCTGCCATCAGCGCCGCATGATAGGGCGCGTGATAGGCCTCGCGGCGGCGGGTGATCTCTGCCTCATCCGACGCCATACCATCGCGCCAGATCGGCAGCCCGTCAAAATCCGTCAGCGGCACTAAAGTGGTGGTGTTTTGCCCTGGATAGAGACTGATACCACCCGGATCGCGGTTCACGTCGATCACATAGCGGTGGATCGGCGTGCGGACGGTTGTGATGTCCTCCACCAGGCCGGAATACAGGTCGTGGATATGCCAGTCGGTGTCGGCCAGCGCCCGGCCCGTCTCATTGAGGCAGTTCCAGACTTCCGGCGGCACATCGGTGCCAGTGTGGGGCAGTCCCAGCACCAGCGGCGATGAACCTTGGGTCACTTCGATCATGCGCTGATCTCCACGCCCGCAGCGGCAGCAACCCGGCCTGCACGGACCATGGCGCTGGCAGCTTCGATATCCGGCGCCAGATAGCGGTCCTCGGCCAGCGCCGGGATATCGCTGCGCAGCATGCCCAACACGTCCTGCAGCCGGGCCGAGGTTTGCAGCGGGTCGCGGGCTTCTACCCCCTGCGCGGCGCACAGCATTTCGACACCGAGGATCACTGACAGGTTGGCGTTCATCCGTCCCAGACGCAGCGCACCGTGGGCGGCCATCGACACGTGATCCTCCTGATTGGCTGACGTCGGAGTGGAATCCGTGACGCAGGGGTTCGCCAGATGTTTGTTCTCGCTCATCAGCGCCGCTGTGGTCACCTCGGCAATCATGAAACCAGAGTTCAGCCCCGGATCAGGCGTCAGGAACGGCGGCAGGTCGTGGCTGAGGGTCGGGTCCACCATCAGCGCCACCCGGCGCTGCGCGATGGCGCCGATTTCGGCCACCGCCAGCGCGATCTGATCCGCCGCAAACCCCACATATTCCGCATGGAAGTTGCCGCCCGAGACAATGCGGCCTTCGTTCACCAGCACCAGAGGGTTGTCGGTGACGGCGTTGGCCTCGATCTCCAGCGTCTTGGCGGCCATCCGCAGCACGTCCAGCGCCGCGCCCACCACCTGCGGCTGGCAGCGGATGCAATAGGGGTCCTGCACGCGGGTGTCCCCCTCGCGGTGGCTTTCGCGGATTTCGGACCCGTCCATGATACCGCGCATTTCACGGGCCACATCAATCTGCCCGGCGTGGCCCCGCAGGGAATGGATGTCGGCCACCAGCGGCGCGGTGGACCCCATGATGGCGTCCGTGGTCATCGCCGCGATGGTCACCGAGGCCTCGGCCATGCGCCAGGCGTCAAACAGACCGGCCAAGGCGCAGGCGGTGGAAAACTGGGTGCCGTTGATCAGCCCAAGACCCTCCTTGGGGCCCAGAATAATAGGCTCTAATCCAGCTTTTTGCAGCGCGTCTGCGCTGGACATGCGGGTGCCGTCGAATGTCGCCTCCCCTGCCCCGATCATCGCCGCCGCCATATGCGCCAGCGGCGCCAGATCGCCAGAGGCGCCGACCGAGCCCTGCGACGGGATCACCGGCACCACGCCACGTTCCAGCATTTGCTCAATCTGTTCGATCACCAGCCAGCGCACGCCCGAAGCACCGCGGCCCATCGACAGCAGTTTCAGCGTCATCATCAACCGGGTCTTATCCTCCGGCAGTGCCTCCCCTACCCCGCAGCAATGGCTGAGGATCAGATTGCGCTGCAGCGTGGCGGTGTCTTCCGGTGCGATCTTGGTCGAGGCCAGCTTGCCAAAACCGGTGTTGATGCCATAAACGGCGTCCTCACCGGCAGCGGCATCCGCAACCATCCTGGCGGCAGCCGCCACCGGTTCACGCGCCGAAGACGCCAGCCTGGCCGGAGTCAGGTTGCGGTAGATATCTTCCAGCGTGGCAAGCGTGACCGTGCCGGGGATCATTTCGATCATCGTTTTCCCTCATAGATACGGCTGTACAGCGGGTTGAAGCCGATGCGGTAGGCCAGCTCGGCAGGGCTCTCCACGTCCCAGATCGCCAGATCGGCGCGCATACCGGCAGCGATCCGGCCCCGGTCGTTCAGCCCCAGCGCATTGGCCGCATTGCAGGTCACACCGGCCAGCGCCTCCTCTGGTGTCATCCGGAACAGGGTGCAGCCCATGTTCATTGTCAGCAGCAACGAAGTCAGCGGCGAGGAGCCGGGGTTGCAATCGGTTGCCAGCGCCATCGGCACGCCATGCGCGCGGAAATGGTCGATCGGCGGCGCCTGCGTTTCGCGGATGGTGTAATAAGCGCCCGGCAGGATCACCGCGACAGAGCCTGCGGCGGCCATAGCCCGTGCGTCATCCTCGGTTGCATATTCCACATGATCGACTGACAACGCGCCGTACCGCGCAGCCAATGCGGTGCCGCCCTGATGGCTCAGCTGTTCGGCGTGCAGTTTCAGCGGCAGTCCCAACTCCTGCGCTGCTTGGAACACCCGTTCGATCTGGGCAGGCGCAAAGGCGATGTTTTCGCAGAACCCATCCACCGCATCCACCAGCCCCTGAGCATGGGCCGTGCGCAGGGCGGGAATGCAGACGGTGTCGATATAGTCATCATCCCGGCCCTTGTATTCACCGGGTGTGGCATGGGCGCCGAGAAAAGTGGTTTTCACGGTCACCGGGCGCAAGTCCGCAAGACGGCGGGCCGCACGCAGCATGTTCAGCTCGGTTTCCAGATCCAGCCCATAGCCGGATTTGACCTCAACCACCGTGGCACCTTCGGCGATCAGCGCATCCAGCCGGGGCAGCGCCTTCTGCACCAGATCCTCCAGCGAGGCCGCGCGGGTTGCCGACACGGTTGAGACAATGCCGCCCCCTGCCCTCGCAACATCTTCGTAGGACGCGCCCTTCAGGCGCATCTCAAACTCCATCGCGCGGTTGCCGCCAAAGACGATATGCGTGTGGCAGTCGATCAGGCCCGGAGTTACCAGCCGCCCGTCCAGTTCGATTTGCGTCCACGGGTAATTGTCAGCTGACAATTCCTGCCGTGCCCCGGCCCAGACGATTTTCCCGTCCGAGACCGCTACAGCGCCATCCTCAATCAGCCCGTAGGGCGTGTCAGAACTGGCCATCGTGGCCAGTTTCACGCCCGTCAGAACATAGCTTTCCGTCACGCAGTTTCCCCCGAGTCGCTTCATTTCCGATCGGGCAATAAGCTACTTGTTTTGGTTATTATGTCTAGTCATAAAATCACCCGCTCACATATCGGGGCACAGGGGTCAGATACGCTGTTTCCGGGGTATTTCTGTGTGCAGATCGTCAATAATGATCGGATGCGCATGTGTATGGCTGCCCTGCAGATGCGGATGATCCGGCGGCAGGTCCGGGTGGCTGTGTGCAACCGGTGCACCACTGTCCGCTGGCCACAAGTGGCGCGCAGCGACCAGACCGGCGGAGGCCAACAGTGCCAGCACCAGCATCGCCACGCCCGCGCCCCAGACTGCCATCAGCCAGGCCGACAGCGGATAAAACACCAGCCAGCAGGCATGCGACAAGGTGAACTGCGCTGCAAAGATCGCGGGCCGGTCCGCGGCATGGGCGGACCGCGCCAAGAGCCGTCCCGACGGTGTCAGGACCGCAGAATAGCCCAGACCGATCACAAACCAGGCGATTGCCAGCCGGACAAAGCCCAGCGGCTGCGCCAGCGTGGTCAATGCCAGAACCATCAGCGCCGCACTCCCCAATGCACCGCCTGCCAGCATCACGCGACGGTCGGGAATGTGCTGCAGCAGGCGCGGCAGCAGCATTGCCGACAGCATCGCTCCACCGCCGAAACAGGCCAGTGCCAGCGCCACTGCACTTTCTCCCTGCTCCATTCCGGCGCGCACCAGGACCACTGTATTGACCAGCACCATCGCTGCCATTGCCGAAACCACCCAGTTGAGCGCCAGAAGCCCCCGCAGTCGCGGTGTCCGCAGATAATTGCGGATGCCACGGCTGGTGCGTTCCCAGATTGGCCGTGGCGTCCTAGGCGCGGGTGACGGCAACGTGATGGACAGCAGCAGCAAAGCAGAGCCGGCAAACCCCGCCGCAGTGCCCCAGAACAGGGTTGAGGAACTGACCAGCACCAGCAGCGCCGCTGCCAGCATCGGGCTGAAGAGGCTTTCCAGCTCATAGGCAAGCCGTGACAGCGACAGCGCCTGGGTATAGTCCTTTTCTTCGGTCAGCACGTCAGGGATCGAGGCCTGAAATGCAGGGGTAAATCCGGCTGATGCGGATTGCAGCACAAAAATCAGCACATAGACCTGCCAGACCTCGCTGACGAACGGCAGGCAAACGGCGACAGCCATCCGCAGCATGTCCAGGGCTATCAGCACTTTGCGCCGGTCCAACTGTTCCGTCCAGGCGGCAGCAATGGGGGCGACGGTGACATAGGCGATCATCTTGATCGTCAACGCAGTGCCCAGAACCACCCCGGCACGGTCGCCGGCCAGATCAAAGGCCAGCAGCCCAAGAGCGACGGTGGCCAGGCCGGTGCCGGTCAGGGCGACGATCTGTGCCAGGAACAAATGCCTATAGGTCCGGTTGCGAAGGATGGAGAGCATGTGAGGCCTTGCCTTTGGCTGGAAATGTTTGCGCCACTCTGGGCATCTGACAGGGCCAAAGGCAATGGTTCAAATGGACCGTGACAGTGGCGGCTTTTGAAAATTGTCAGCTGACAATTCCGGCAACAGCCAGCGCGACGGGCAAGTTTCGTATGTTAAGCAGAGGCTGCAATGCGGCTGAACAGGTCCGGGTGGTCCTGCTGTTTTGTCTGCAAGGTTCAGCGACGCATGATTGTCAGCTGACAATCATGCGCGATGGTGCACCCCGTTTCCCGTCTGCAGCAGCGCGTTCAGCATTGGCGCAGTGGAAAACTGGCCTGCCCGAGCCTTTTGTGCAAGTCGGCGGAGATATGCGCCGGGGCTGCGGATGGACCCAAGTTTCTCTAGCATGCAGATCACCACCGTTGCAGCGTCTTTGCGGCCCATGGCGGCACGGGCATCGCTTAGAACCGGCATCTCTATTCCCATCATCGGGGACAGCGTTTCTGCGATACGGTCGGCATCCTGCCAGCTGCGCAAAGCTCCGGGGTAATAGGTCTGTACTTCGGGACAGGCGCGCAGGACCTTGACCAGATCACCGGTATTCTCGGCATCGCTGTCCTGTGCCTCTGTGGTGATGGGCTGGGGGCAGGGCGCTTTGGTCTGCGCCTGTTCAGAGTCAGAATCTTTTTTTACTGAATCCTGTATGTGCCGCTCATTTTGGCTGACAGGGGCGCTCATTTTGCGTGCAGAAAGGGCAGGAGCTTGGTGGGTCTCCGCAGGTGTCCGGCTGGCAATTTCCGCCTCCAGGGTCTTTGCCATCGCAGTCAGACCCAATTCGCAAGGCTTGCGGCGCAGCAGTTTGCGGGCGGCTTCCAGCAGGGGGGCTGCAGCTTCATCGGCTGCGTCCAGCAACGCCTGCCGCAGTACGGCAACTTGGTCACGCAGCATCGCCAGACGTTCGGCCCTGGCACGCGCATCCAATGCGGCGTCAAAGATCTGACTGGCGTGGCGGGCGAGGGGGCTGAGGTCGAAACCGAAGGCCAAACGGGTGTCATCGCCGCTGCGCCGCGCGTAGCGTTTGCGGTTCGGGCTGTTCTTGCGGCTGACAATGCCAATCCGGGTGAGGGCGGCCAGATGGCGGCGCAGGGTGCTTTCGGGCATTCCGTTGAGCCGCTCCATCAGCTTGCGGTTCGACGGGAACACGATGGCGCTGTCCGGTTCGGCGGGCAAGGCGCGCTCTGGGAAGAAGGTCAGCAGGGCTTTGAGCACGCCAAGGCTGCGGTGGCTCAGTTCAAATTCCGCGGCGGCATGCGTCAGCGCAGCCAGAAGATCCCACTTGTCGTGAGTACCCGCCAGCTGGCCACACAGGTCCTGCCGCCCAAATGCGATTTGGGACGCCTGTTCCATGTTATTTTCACGAAAGACAAAGAATTCCCGCCTCCATGCGGGGCATGGAGTTGACAGTGACGAGTCTGAAGGGCTATTCCAAAGGTGCTAAATCTGAGAACGGCCTTCTGGGATGTAATGTCCTGGGGGGCTTTTCTTTTGCCTGTTTACGTGCCTCCTGTCCTGTTTCTCTGCTCTTCTTATTCTTCCGGCTGCTCAGGCTGGTCTTGCTGCCAGCGGCCGTGAAGTTCCGCCAGGATCTCTTCTGCGTTCGCGTCGAACCAGGCGTCAAAGCCGGGCGCGTGTTTGCCAGAGATCGTCAGGGTGATGCCCTTGGCGGTTGTCTTGATGCCTGCAATCTCAGCACCGTTGCTGTCGGGCAGGGCGCGGGTTTTTGGCGGGGCAGGGCGCGAGTGCTCCGCTTGGCTTACGCCCCGGGCATGGGTCAGAACCGCCTCGAACCGGCCGTCGGAGTCAAAGGTGGTAAAATCGGGCCGGTTTGTCCGGGTGATCGCCCGGGTCCGCGCGGCGGGGTCCTGGAACAGTTTGACCAGCAGCATCCAGCGGTCACGGCCAATGCCGGGGGCAGAGCCGATGGCCCGCAAAAACGGCAGCTCAAACGCAGTGCCGACCTTTAGCATCCGTGACACCATCGGCAGGTCAATCGACAGCGCAGCGGCAATTGTCGGCCGGTCATAGCCGCCGTCCTGCAGCTGCGCCGCAAAGGACGCTTTCTCGATGAAACTCAGATCCAGCCGCGAGGTATTTTCCTGCCCCTGGGCCATCACCAGCGCATGATCGTCCAGTTGCCGGATCATTGCCTTGACCGGCAGGCCCAATTCGCGCAGTGCCATTAGGCGGCGGCGGCCATAGACGATCTCAAACCGCCCCGGCGTCTTGGGGTGCGGGCGCAGCAGCACAGGAACCTGTTGCCCATAGGTCCGCAGGCTGTCCACCAGCTGCTTATGGGCAATGCCATTGAGGCCCAGCCGGTCCTCATATCCCGCGTCGTCGATCAGGGCCGCGTCGATTTCCTGCACGGCGCTTTCCTGCAGCTTGCTGAGCGAGGATTGCAGCGCCCCGACCGCGCCGCGCGGCATCATTTTGGGTTTCGGCCCGCCAGCGGATGCTGCCGGGTTGCTGAGTGCCGTGCTGAGAATGCCTTTGCGTGCCATCAACGCCTCCATGCGTGTTGAAGGAGCGATTCTATTTCATCGTTAACTTGATTCAGTGAATCCACCGCACGGTCATAGGTTGACCTGTGAAACATGGATCTTTCGACCTCATAGACCGTCTGCTGGGTCAGTCCGGCATCGGAAATCGCTGTGGATTTCAGCATCGGGGCGACCATCACTTCATCCCCAAACAATTGCCGCAGGAAGGCGACCACCTGCTGCTGCGGTCCGTCGTTCGGCTCATACCGGTTGATCAGGAAGCGCAGGAAGTCGAACTCCAGCGAGGCACCGGCATTGGACACGACATCCAGCAATTCCGCGCTCATCTGCAGGAACTGCGACATCGAGGCGATGTCGAGCATATTCGGCACAACGGTGATGATCACGCCGGTCGAGGCGCAGAGTGCCGACATGGTCAGATAGCCCAGCTGCGGCGGGCAATCGAAAATGATCACGTCGTAATCCTTTTCGACCTCCTGCAGCGCGGCGGCCATGCGCGAGAAAAACGCGGGCTGCACATTGTTGATCAGCGCCTGCGGGGTCTCGTGCTCAAACTCCTGCAGGATCAGCCCGCCGGGGGCCAGATCCAGATTGGCGAAATAGGTCTCTTGGATGATGTCGCGCAGGGGCAGGGGGTCATCATAGCGGATTGCGTCAAAAATCGTCCCTGTTTCGAGGAAATCGACCTCTGGCCTATAGCCGAAAAGCGTCGTCAGCGAGGCCTGCGGGTCGATATCAACTGCCAGAACCCGGTAGCCTTTCAGCGCCAGCCGCTGTGCAGTGTGGATCGACGACGTGGTCTTGCCCGACCCGCCCTTGAAGTTCAGGAAGGACAGCACCTGCACCTTGTCGCCCTCGCGGCGGCCGCGCTGATAGGTTCCGGGTGTTTTGGCCGATGCATCCAGAACCTTGCGCATTGCCAGCAGGTCAGCAGCGGAATAGTGGCGGCGCCCGCCCGGCGTGGTGTGCACCTCGGGGAATTTACCGTCAAAATGAAGCTTGCGCAGGAAGCTGGGCGAAATCCCCAGCATTTCTGCCGCCTCGCCGGCGCTGAACAGGCGCAATTCCTTCCTTGCATCCGGCGCAAAACTGGCCAGCATGTGGCTGTTGAGGGCCGCACTGAGGTTTTCCGCGTTCTCGCGGATACGCTGATTGATGTGGAGTGCTACTGCCACCTGCTGCCCTCTCGATAGTAACGCTGTTTTGCGTCATCGCCTTATTTATCGTTTCTATACGCAATGCGAAGGCCGTTGTGCAATAGATTCCTTCTTTCAGGGATAGCAGGCTGGCGCAATGGTTCCCCGTCTGGCGACACACAGGATGGCAGTTTTCATATCAACATATTGAATTTATGTGGTTTTCATCTGACTGTCGGATGTGTGTAACGCTGTGGATAAATTTCCGCTCCATTGTGCATTTTGCGCAATCGCAAAGCGCCGCTGGGGCCGCAAGGGAACAGGGATTCTCTGCGAAACACCTGTTTTAGGCTCTAAATGGGCTGGATTTTTAATCCATGGATCACAGACCCGTTGCTTTCTGCCTTCGCAGGCCGGTTCCCGCAACCGGAGTGTCGGTTTTTGCAAATGGATTTCGCAATCCTGCACGTCAACCCGCCAGAGCGCCGCCAAACTCTTTGCCAAAGGAGAACACTGCCATGACTGAGCAAGCCATTGCGACCCGCTCGCGCGCCGGCGGCCGCCACGCCCGCCGCGCCCTGCGCACTGCGCCGAATTTTGAAATGCTGCCCGGCCTGACCCGCAATATCCCGCTGTGCGAAGTGATGGATGGCGCCCAGGTTGAGAAGATCGACAATGCGTCAATGGACATTCTGGAAAACGTCGGTGTCCAGTTCCGCGATCCCATCGCGTTGGAGGACTGGAAGCGTGCCGGTGCCAAGGTGGAGGGAGAGCTGGTCTATCTGGACCGCGGGCTGGTGCGTGAGCTGATCAAAACCATCCCCAGCGATTTCACCTATCACGCGCGCGATCCGAAAAAGAACCTGCGCCTGGGCGGCAAGCATTCGATGTTCATCCCGATGACCGGCGCGCCGTTCCTGCGCGATCTGGACGATGTGCGTCGCAATCCGATGCTGGAAGATCTGGCGATGTTCCATAAGCTGGCGCATATGATGCCGGCGATGCATTCCTCGGCGCATCACATCGTCGAACCCTATGATCACCCGATCAGCCAGCGGCATCTGCGCATCACCTATTCGTCGATGAAATACTCCGACAAAACGTTCATGGGCATGACCACCAGCCCCAAGAACGCCGAGGATGTGATCGACATGTGCGCGATCCTGTTTGGAGAGGATTTCATCGACAGCCACCCGGTGGTCACAGGCAATTGCAACGGCAACTCGCCTTTGGTCTGGGATGAGACCATGCTGGGCGCGATGCGCGCCTTCTGCCGCCGCAATCAGCCGGTTCTGTGCTCGCCGTTTGTGCTGGGCGGTGCCAATACGCCTGCCTCCGTCCCGGCAACCGTGGCGCAGCTGAATGCAGAGGCGCTGAGCGCGCTGGCCTATACGCAGGTCATCCGCAAAGGGGCGCCTGCGATCTATGGCCACTATCTGTCGACTGTCAGCATGAAATCCGGCGCGCCGATGGCGGGGACGCCGGAAATCAGCCTGATGAACTTTATGATCGGCCAGATGGCGCGGTTTTACGAGGTGCCGTGGCGCACCTCCAACACGCTGGGCGGCGCCAAAACGTTCGACGCGCAGGCGGGGTATGAATCTGCCAGCACTTTGTCAGCAGTCCTGCACGCCGGCGCCAATTACATCTGGCATTCTGCAGGCTGGAACGAGGCCGGCATGCATTGCTCGGTTGCCAAGTTCATCGTCGACGCCGAACAATGCGCGATGGCCTACCGGATGGCGGAGGGGCCGAAATGGCAGGACTTTGATCAGGCGCTGGCGGCGGTGCCGGATGTTGGCCCCGGCGGTCACTATCTGGGCCACCCGCATACCCAGGAGAACTTCCAACAGGCGTTCTTTATGCCAGAGATGTTCGACAACAACTCGATCGAGCAATGGCAGGCCGAGGGCAGCGTCGAGATCACCGAACGCGCGCTGACCCGCGCCAAAAAGCTGCTGGCCGAATACCAGGAGCCAAAACTGGATGAGGCCAAGAATGAGGCGCTGCTGGATTACATCGCCCGGCGCGAGCGCGAGATCCCAGCTGCGGATGAGCTGAACCAGAGCCACTGACTTTCCCCCGACTGGCCCGCCCTTCGATCCGGGCGGGCCGTTTTTTTAACACGGACGAAACATGAAAATCGCGGAAATCCATATCTACCAGCATGATCTGCCGGTGAAGAACGGTCCCTATACCATGGCCAATGCCAAAGTTTGGGCACTGGACACAACGCTGGTGAAACTGGTGGCGGACAACGGATTGGAAGGCTGGGGCGAAACCTGCCCGGTTGGGCCGACCTATGCCGAATCCCACGGCGACGGCGCCCGTGCGGCGCTTGCTGCGATGGCCAAGGGGCTGATCGGTGCCGAGGTTGCCCCGGTGACGCTCCACCGCCGCATGGACGGGCTGCTGAACGGTCATAATTACGCCAAAGCGGCAATCGACATCGCGGCGCATGACCTTTTGGGCAAGCATCTGGGCCTTGCGGTCTCGGCCCTGCTGGGCGGGGCGGCAACCGACCGGGTCCCGTCCTATTATGCCACCGGTGTCGGCGCCCCGGACGACATCGCGCGCCTGGCGGCAGAAAAACAGGCAGAGGGCTATCTGCGCTTGCAGATCAAAGTCGGCGGCCGCCCCGTGGAGATCGACATCGAAACCATTCGCAAGGTCTGGGAGCCCATCGGCCGGTCCGGCATGCGGCTGGCGGTGGATGGCAACCGCGGTTGGACCACCCGCGATGCGCTGCGCGTCAGCCGCGAGTGCCCGGACATTCCTTTTATCATGGAACAGCCCTGCAACACGCTGGAAGACCTGCAGAAAATCCGCCCGCAGATCGGCCACGGCATCTACATGGATGAAAACAGCACCAGCCTGAATACGGTAATCACTGCTGCAGGCACCGGGCTGGTGGATGGCTTCGGAATGAAGGTCACCCGCATTGGCGGGCTGCAGCCGATGCGCGCCTTTCGCGACATTTGCGAGGCCCGCAACCTGCCGCATACTTGTGACGACAGCTGGGGCGGTGACATTATCGCAGCGGCCTGCACCCATATCGGCGCCACGGTGAAACCGGAGCTTTTGGAGGGCGTCTGGCTGGCTGCCCCCTATATCGCGGGCAACTATGACGCGGAAAACGGCATCCGCATCGAAGACGGCCATATCGCGGTGCCGCAGGGTCCGGGCCTGGGCATCACCCCGGACGCAGGCCTGTTCGGCGCGCCGGTCGCGTCTTTCTGATTGGAGACAGGATTATGGATTTTCAGGGAAAATGCGCACTGGTCACCGGCGCGGCAGGCGGCATCGGTGCGGCCATTGTGCAGCGCCTACAGGCTGCAGGCGCCAGGGTGGCAGTTGCGGACCGCGACACCAGCGCTCTCAAGGCGGAGGCCCATCTGCCGGGCGACCTGCTGGACGCAGATTATGCAAACGCGCTGCCGCAGGCGGCCTTTGATGCCTTGGGTGGCCTTGACATCGTCATAAACAACGCGGGCGTCATCACTCGCGGCCCGGTGACCGATACCTCGGATGCGGACTGGGATCTGTCGATGGGGGTGAATGTCCAGGCGCCGTTCCGGATCTGCCGCGCCGCGATCCCGCTGATGGCACGGACCGGCGGCGGCGCCATTGTCAACACCGCCTCCTGTTGGGGCGGCAAGGCGCCGGGTCCGAACCATGCGCTGTATTGCATGACCAAGGCAGCAATAGCCTCGCTGACCCAATGCATGGGCATGGATCACGCCCATCAGGGTATCCGCATCAATGCGGTCTGCCCAAATGAGGTAAACACCCCGATGCTGCGCAGCGGGTTTGCAAAGCGCGGCTTTGACCCGGATACAGCTGTTGCCGAACTCGGCACGACGGTGCCTCTGGGGCGGATCGCAGAGCCCGATGACATTGCCGATGTGGTGATGTTCCTGGCCTCGGACGCGGCGCGCTACATGTGCGGCGCATTGGTCGAGGTCAATGGCGGGAAACCGGTGTCATGAGCCGGTTTGACGGCAAGGTTGCGCTGGTCACCGGCGGCCGCAGCGGCATCGGTCAGGCGGTTGCCCGCCGGCTGGCTGACGAGGGCGCCCGTGTCTTTACCGCGCAGCGCGGCGCGGACACGGAGTTTGAGGCAATCCCGGCGGATTTCACCAATCCGGACAGCCCCGCAGAGGTGGTGACTGAAACTGTCCGCAGGGCAGGGAGGCTGGACGTGCTGGTGAACAACGCCGGCATGATGCAGGAGGCCCGCGTCGAGGACATGTCCCCCGCGGACTGGCAGCGCAGCTTGACGGTGAACCTCACTGCACCTTTCCTGATGATCCGGGCGGCGCTGCCGCATCTGCGCAGGACCAAGGGCAATATCGTCAACACAGGCTCTATCGAAGGGCTGGGCAGCAATCCCGGCCACGCGGCCTATTGCGCCTCCAAGGCGGGGTTGCACGGCCTCACGCGCGCAGTTGCAGTTGATCACGGTCCCGAGGGCATCCGCTGCAATGCGGTGGCGCCGGGCTGGATCGATACGGAGCTGAACAATGATTTCATTGCCTCGATGCCCGACCCGGAGGCCTTCCGCCGGGACATCGGCCGCATTCACCCGGTGGCCCGCACCGGCAAGCCTGCGGAAGTGGCGGCATTGGTGGCGTTTCTGGCCTCCGAGGATGCGGGCTTCATCACCGGCCAGGTCTATACCGTCGATGGCGGCCGCATGGCCCAGCTGAGCCTGCCCTGACGCAGCGGACTGCGGCCCCTTGGCCATTCATCTTTCTGAAAATACTCCGGGGGAGGCCGCAGGCCGGGGGCAGCGCCCCCAACCCTTACTCTTTCCCGGATCGCCATTCCTTCCACATCAGGTAGGTATTGGCACCCAGCGAGGCAAAAGGCTCCGGCGGCAGCCTGGGCAGCTCCGGCTGCGCCAGAAAATGGCTGGCGATCTCCGAGCCGCCCTCAACAACCAGCTCTGCCGCGCCGATCCCTTGCAGGGTGCCGCGGGCGATCCCAAGACCGTTCTGGCAGCAGGCTGAATACACCCCCCGGTCCAGCTCGCCAAAAGCCGCCGCGCCGTTGCGGCTGAGGCAGAGCATGCCCGCCCAGCGATGTTCCATCCGCACGCCCTCCAGCTGCGGAAACCGCTCCGTGAACTTGCGGTCATGCACCCATCCGGCATTGCGCAGACGCATCTGGCTGGTCTCGATGGTGGGATGAAAACTGGAGCAGCTGCGGATCAGGATACGGTCGCCGTAAGAGCCTGAAATCCGCCGCACCGAAGTGCCCATCGGATTGGCGGGCGTCACTGACCAGCGGCTGGCGCCGCCCAGTCGCCTGATCTGCTCCGGCGTCAGTCGCTCGGTCATTGAGGCATAAAGGCAGATATGCATCAGGCGGCGCTGGTAAAAGCCAAAGCTTTCCAGATGGCCGTTGTTGGCAAGAATGATCCTGCCGGTGCTGATACGGCCCTTTGGGGTTGCGACCAACCAACCTGCGCCCTGTTTTTCGAAACCCGTTGCGGGGGTGTTTTCAAAGACGCTGATCTGCGCCGCCAGATGCGCCGACAGGGCGCGGATATAGCCTGCGGGCTGGATCATCACCGTGCCCGGCGCATAAAGGCCAGAGGTGTAATGCGCACTCCCGGTGCGGTCCTGCATCTCCTGCCGGTTCAGCAGCTGATGCGGCTCTCCCAACCGCAGCAGATGGGCGGCGAAATCGCGGTTGTGCCGGTCGCCCGCGCGGGTGGCCGCAGCGTTGATTTTGCCTGCGGGATCGAACATGTCCTGCGGCAGGGCGCAGTCCCCGGCCACTTCTGTGGCAAAGGATATCGCCCGGCGGTTCATGGCGATGGCGGCGCGGTCAGCCTCCAGCGCGTCGCCTGCATAATTGTCCGAGGCCAGATCATGCGGCAGGTCGATCATAAAGCCGGAATTGCGCCCGGCAGAGCTTTCGGCGAAGCGCCCGGCCTCCAGCAGGACCACTTTCAGCGACGGGTCCAGCTGGTGCAGGCGGCGGGCCGCTGACAATCCGGCAAATCCGCCGCCGATGATGGTCACATCGGCGGTCAGATCGCTTTCCAGCTCCGGCAGGGTGTCTTGCGGTGGCAGGATGGCATTCCATCCCGCAGCCCCAGTCTGCCGGGGCAGGCGTTTGGCAGCGTAGCGGCTCAATCCACAGCCTCGTCTGCGTCATCGGCCAGATCGATCCAGATGGTTTTCAGCTGGGTGTACTGGTCATGGGCGTGAACCGAGTTGTCGCGGCCGCCAAAGCCCGACTGCTTGTAGCCCCCGAAAGGCGTGGAGATGTCGCCTTCGCCAAAGCTGTTCACCGTCACCGTGCCCGCCCGGATGGCCCGCGCGCCGCGGATGGCGCGTTTGGCATTGGCGGTAAAGATCGAGGCGCAGAGACCGTAATCAGTGTCATTGGCGATCTGGATGGCTTCGTCGAAACCGGAAACCTCGATCACCGACAAGACGGGGCCAAAGATCTCTTCGCGCGCCAGTGCGGCGTCATTGCCGGGGACTTCGACGACAGTGGCTTCGACAAAGGCGCCGCCCTGCGCCTTGCCGCCCAGAACCACGTTATCTGCCTGCTCCAGATAACCGCAGACCTTGTCGAAATGCGCCTGGGACACCAGCGCGCCCATGCGGGTTTCGGGGTCCAGCGGGTCACCTATGTTCCAGGCTTTGGCGTGATGCGCGATGCGAGCGAGCAGCTCTGCCTTGACGTCCTTGTGCACGATCAGGCGCGAGGACGCCGAGCAGTTTTCGCCCATGTTCCAGAACGCACCGTTCACAATGTGCTGCGCCACGCGGTCCAGGTTCTCGGCGTCCTCCATGACGATGGCGGGGTTCTTGCCGCCCATCTCCAGCACCACTTCCTTGGCGTTGCTTTCGGCGGAATAGGTCAGGAACCGTTTGCCGGTCACGGTAGAGCCGGTGAAGGACACCATGTCGATGTCCATATGGCGGCCGATGGGTTCACCCACGTCGGCGCCACCGCCGGGTACGATGTTCAGCACACCGCGGGGCAGGCCTGCCTCCATTGCCAGTTCAGCCACGCGCAGCGCGGTCAGGGTGGTTTCGGCCGCTGGCTTCACCACCACGGAGCAGCCCGCCGCCAGTGCGGGGCCGATTTTCCAGGCCAGCATCAACAGCGGGAAGTTCCAGGGCAGCACCAGACCAACCACGCCGATGGGTTCGCGCACCACCATGGCGATGTGATCGTCCGACGCAGGTGAGACCTGATCATAGATCTTGTCGACCGCCTCGGCGTGCCATTTGATGCAGTGGATGGTTTCCGGCACGTCGACGGTTTCGCAGTCATAGATGGTCTTGCCGCTGTCGAGGCTCTCCATCACCGCCAGTTCGCGGGCGTTGCGGGTCATCAGTTTGCACAGGCGGATCAGCACATCCTTGCGCTCGGATGGGTGCAGGCGTGACCAGCGGCCGTCGTCAAAGGCTTCGCGTGCCTTTTCGACCGCGATGTCCACGTCTGCGGCGCCGCAAGAGGCGATATCCGCCAGTTTCTCGCCGGTGGCCGGGTTCACGGTCTCAAAGGTTTTGCCGGAGGTGGCTGGGCAGTATTTGCCGTCGATGAACGCGCCCGTGGGCAGGTCCAGATTGGCAGCAATGGATTTGTATTCGTCCTGAGTGAGCAAAGTCATGCCTTAACCCTCCGCTTCGATGTCAGCGATTTTCTGTTTCAGCACCCGCACGACCTGTTCCAGCGCGCGTTTGTCGTCCTTGTTCAGACCTTTCAGAGGCGGTCGCATGGCGCCTGCGGCGATGCCGTTCATGGTGACGCCATGTTTGATGGTCTGGATGAACTTGCCGCCCTGTTCCAAGACCCGCATCAGCGGCATCATCGCGGACATGATGCGGCGGCCTTTGGCAAAGTTGCCCTCCAGAACGCAAGCCTTATAGAGCGCGACGTGTTCGCGCGGCAGAAAGTTGGAGCCGCCGCAGACCCAGAAGGGCGCGCCCCAGGCAAAGAACTCCAGCGCCTGGTCGTCCATGCCGCAGCCCAGCTGGATATGCGGATAGTCGCGGGCCAAGAGATGTACGCGGTTGATATCGCCCGAGCTTTCCTTGATGCCGCAGAAATTGCGGGAGCGACCAACGCGGTCCAGAAACTCCTCGCCCATCATGGTGCCGGTGCGGTGCGGGTAGTTGTACAGCATCACCGGCAGATCGGCGGCCTTGTCGATGGCCAGCGCATTCAGCGCGTTTTCGCGGTCGGTCGGGACCGAATAGGGCGGTGAGGCCAAGAGGATCGCATCGGCGCCGATCTCTTTGGCGCCAGAGGCCAGCGCAATGGAATCGCCGGTCAGCATGGCGCCGGTGCCGACAACCAGCGGCAGGCGGCCTTTGAGCTGCGCATGGGTGAAACGGGCCAGTTCCAGCCGTTCCTCAACGGTCTGGGCATAGTTTTCGCCGGTCGAACCACCGGAGATCAGCCCGTGCACGCCGTTCGCAACCAGATATTCGATCACCTCGGCCTGGGCGTCCCAGTTGACGCTGCCGTCCTCGTGATAGGGCGTCACCACTGGGGTGTAGATCCCTTCAAATTTGAAAATTGGGGTCATCTGCGTCCTCATGCAGGGGGTGTTCGGGCGACAGAACCGAGCGGCAGGTCAAGCCCGGCGGGCATGACGAACAGTTCGATCTGATCGCGCGACAGGTTCCAGTGATCGATGGCCAGCTGACCCGCCTTTGCCTCATCCCCGGCCGCGATGGCGGCGATGATGGCGTCGTGCTGGGTGCTGGCTTCATCCAGGTTCTCCGCCATCCGGGCGTCCCGGGGGCGGTAAAAGGTCATGCCGATGCGGGCATGGTCAATCAGCAGGCGTTGAAAGGATGGCAGCAGATAGATGTTATCCGCCATTTCGCCGGTGATTTCGTGAAAGTGGTTATTGGCCATCGCCCGGTCGGCGCCAGAGCCGCTGCGCAGCGCAGCCCTGAAGGTCTCCTGCGCTTCTTTCAGCTGTGCAATTTGGGCAGAGGTTGCGTTCTTGGCGGCCAGCTGCAGCACTGCGCCATAGATCATCGGAGCGGCCAGGAAAAAATCGCGCAGGGTCATATGGGACATCTCGCTGACCCGCGCGCCGCGGTTTTCCCGGAGATCCACATAGCCTTCGCCCGCCAGCTGGCGCAGCACTTCGCGCAACGGCGTGCGAGAGAGCCCCGACTCTTCGGACAGTTTTGCCTCGTCCAGATCGGCGCCGGGGCGCAGTTCCAGCGTCATGATCGCGGTCTTGAGGCGGATGTACAGCTCTGTCTTGCGGTTTTTGGAGGTGTCTTTCATGGCATCTCTCCTGACACGCGAGCGGCGCGGGATTCTGTGGATTTTCGGCTCTATGGCATAAAAATACATATTGTGTACACAGAAAAAATGTGATGTGTGCAGTTTGCGGACGCTTTGCGCCGTGCAGCAGCTTGTAGTGACCGGGGCAGGGGGCCTAACCTGTCGGGACCGCAGGGCCGTGTTGCACAGGGCGGTCCTTCGCGGTTCTTGTCAGGCGGTCACCCCATGTCCAATACCCAGCATTTTGCCTTTCTTCTGGTCGAGGAATTCTCGCATCTCGCATTTTCCTGCGCAGTAGAGCCGTTGCGGATCGCCAATCTGGTCAGCGGTCAGGACCTCTATGACTGGTCGTTCGGATCGGAAAACGGCGCGACCGCGACCTGTTCAAACGGGTCGGTGACGCTGGTCCATTACGGGTTTGATGCAATCCCCAAATGCGACCGGCTGTTTGCCCTGTCTGGCATCCACATGCGCAACCATGTGACCAGGCCGCTGCTGGCCGCGCTGCGCCGGGAAAAGGCGCGCGGCGTTGCGGTGGGGGCGCTGTGTTCTGGTGCTTGGGTGCTGGCAGAGGCCGGATTTCTGAACGGCATGCAGGCGGCAATTCACTGGGAATACCACGATAGTTTCATGGAGGCCTTTCCAGAGGTGAATCTGGTGCGCAATGTGTTTGTGGCCGATGAAAAACACGTGACAGCATCGGGTGGCACCGCCACGGCGGACCTGATGCTGCATCTGATTGAACGGGATCATGGATATGACCTTGCCGTCGCGGTGGCGGATCAGATGGTCTATAACGCGGTGCGCAATGCGACGGCTGAACAGAAGGTCTCGCTGCAGTCCCGCAATGGCATGCGCAATAGCCATCTGGCCCGGGCGATCCAGATGATGCACGACCATATCAGCGATCCCATTTCCCCTGCGCTGATTGCCGAGGAAATCGGAATTTCCACCCGCCAGCTGGAGCGGCTGTTCGGCAAATACCTGAACACCTCCCCCAAGAAGTATTCGATGGAGATGCGGCTGGAGCGCGCCCGCAATCTGCTGATCCAGACCGAGGCATCGGTGACCGATGTGGCGCTGTCCTGTGGTTTTGACAGTCCCGGCCATTTCTCGCGGGTGTACAAGGCGGCCTTTAATGTAACGCCGATGCTGCAACGGAGCCGGATTGATTGAGGCAGCCGACAAAACCGGGGCTGGCATTCAAAGGCGCATTTCCCATATTGAAATGAAACGCCCTCAGCCGAGCTATATGCCAGGAGCCGCAGATGTCCCGCCGCCATTACAACCTGCCGCCCCTGACCACGCTGGCGGCCTTTGAGGCCGCGGCCCGGCACCTGAGTTTCAAGAATGCCGCGCAGGAGCTGTCGGTGACCCCCGGCGCAGTTAGCCATCAGGTGAAGGCGCTGGAGGCAGAGCTGCAGGCGCCGCTGTTTCAGCGCAAACACCGCGGGGTCGAGCTGACAGAAGAGGGCGAAGCGCTGTTTGAAACCCTGGCCTCGTCGTTTTCCAAGATCTCGCTCAGCCTGAAGACCATCCGCGACCGTCAGGCCGGGGATACTGTCACCATCGGGTCAACTTCGGCGGTGGCCTCGTTGTGGCTGTCGCCGTCGGTGGTGCGGTTCTGGCGCCAGAACCCGGATGTGAACGTCAACCAGATCGTCAATGACCGGCAGTTCCGCAGCATGCCGGATGTGGATTTCTACGTCCGCTACGGGCGTGAACGGGACACGCGACTGGAACAGACGGAACTGTACCGCGATCATCTGGTGCCTGTCGCAAACGCGGAACTGGCCGAACGGCTCACCGGTTGTCCGCTGGAGGAGCTGGCGCAGCAGCGGCTGCTGCATCTGGAATCCGACGACAAAAGCTGGACCACCTGGGCCGATTGGTTTGCCCAGCTTGGCTACGGCGGTCCCATCGCAGCTGGTGTGCGGGTCAACAACTATGCGGTTGCCCTGCAGGCGGCGCAGGACGGGGTCGGGCTGGTGCTGGGCTGGCAGCGGCTGCTGCACCCTTTGCTGGCCTCTGGCCAACTGGTGCCGATCGGCCCGCATGTGCTGACGGCGCCGCATGGGTTCCATCTGGTGGGCCGCCCGGATACGGAGCTGTCGGAATCCGCCCGATTGCTCCGCAATTGGGTGATTGACGAGGTCAGTCGAGGCTCGGGTGAATCCAGCTAAGCCAAAGGCGAAAATTCCTGATATTGAGTGAATCGGCTGTCTCCATTCTATGGCGCACAACGCGCACATCTTTTCCCAGCATTGGAGAGACCCAGATGAACAAGCATGACACGCTTGCCCCGGTGATGGCTCCGGTCAATGTGGCCAACGGGCTGCCGAACGCCCATTACATCGACCCCACCGTCTTTGCCGAAGAAAAACGATCGGTGTTGTTTGCCAATTGGTCCGGCATCGGCTTTGGCAAGGATGTGCCGGAGCCGGGCTATGCGAAACCGGTGGATTTTCTGGGCATGCCGCTGTTGATCGTGCGTGACACCGACGGTGCCGTCGGCGTGTTTCAGAACACCTGCCGCCACCGCGGCATGATCCTGGTGGACAAGCCCGGCAAGATCCGCGGCGCGATCCGCTGCCCCTATCACAGCTGGTGCTATGGCCTGAACGGCCGTCTGGTCTCGACCCCGCATGTGGGCGGCCCCGGCAACAACAAGCATGAAGACATCAAGCTGGACGAGCTGGGCCTGGTGCGCATCCGCTCCTATGTCTGGCGCGACGTGGTGTTTGTGAATGTGGACGGCACAGCGCCGGAGTTCGAAGAGGTCCATGCCGACCTGCTGCAGCGCTGGAAGGAATTCGAAACCCCGGTGCATCACGGCGGCGAAAGTTCTGGTTTCACGCTGGAAGTGAAGACCAACTGGAAACTGGCGGTCGAAAACTACTGCGAAAGCTACCACCTGCCCTGGGTGCATCCGGGGCTCAACAGCTATTCCCGTCTGGAAGACCATTACAACATCGAAGTGCCGGGCCACTACTCTGGCCAGGGGACTTTGGTCTATCGCCAGCTGAAGGGCGAAGACGGCCAGCTGTTCCCGGATTTCGACGGGCTTTCCAGCAAATGGGACGAGGGCGGCGAATATGTGGCTGTTTACCCGAACGTTCTGCTGGGTGTGCAGCGCGACCATGCGTTTGCGATCATTCTGGAGCCGGTCGATACCGAAAACACTGTCGAGCATATCGAGCTGTATTACGCCAAGTCGACCGAAGAAACGCCAGAGCTGGACAACTTGCGCACCGAGAACGCCAAACTGTGGAAGACCGTGTTCGAGGAAGACGTCTTTGTCGTCGAGGGCATGCAGAAGGGCCGCCACGGTGAGCTGTTCGACGGTGGCCGGTTCTCTCCGGCGATGGACGGGCCGACCCATAATTTCCACGCCTGGGTGGCCGATCAGGTGACCAAGGGACGCGCAGCATGAGCGCCTTTCTGAAGGACGGGCTGGCCAGGAATTTCCTGGCCGGTGCCTGGGTGGAAGGCGACGGCGGCGCACGTCTGGCTGTTGAAGATCCGGGCAATGGTGACCATGTGGCCGATTGCGCGCTGGCGGGCGAAGAGACCCTGGCCAAGGCGTTGGAGGCGGCCCGAGCAAGTTTCGAGCGCGGCGATCTGGCGGCCATGAAACCTGCCAACCGCGGCCAGCTGATGCAGCGCATCGCAGCAGAGATCCGCGGCATTGCCGACGAAGGCGCACAGCTGCTGTGCCGCGAAAGCGGCAAGAGTCTGAGTGCGGCGCATGATGAATTCGAAGAAGCCGCGCAGTATTTCGAATACTACGGCGGCATGGCCGACAAGATCGAAGGCAAATCGATCCCGCTCGGCCCGGATTATGCTGACTACACGGTATATGAGCCCTACGGTGTCTCTGCCCAGATCGTGCCGTGGAATTTCCCGGTGTCGATTGCCGCGCGCTCTCTTGCGCCGGCCATGGCGGCGGGCAATTCGGTGATCATCAAATCCCCGGAGCTGGACCCGATGGCGCTGGCGATGCTGGGCGTGGCGCTGGAACGCGCTGAGGTGCCCGCCGGGGCAGTCTCGATCCTGAACGGCATCGGCGCCGAACTGGGCGCGCGGCTGGTGGAAAGCGCTGCGGTGGATCAGATCGTTTTTACCGGTTCGGTTCCCACTGGCCAGGCCATTCTGCGTGCGGCGGCCAATCCGGTGACGCCTGCGCTGATGGAACTGGGCGGCAAATCCGCAGCGGTGGCGTTTGAGGACGCCAATCTGGACACGCTGATGTCTTCTCTGCAAAGCGGTATCTTCTACAACGCCGGTCAGGTTTGCTCTGCCATGTCACGGGTGCTGGTTCACCGCTCAATCTATGACGAGGCGGTGGAACGCGCCGCTGCGCTGGCAAACGGTCTTAGCGTTGGTCACGGGCTGGAAAACCCCGGCCTGACCCCGGTGATCTCGGCTCGTCAGCTGGACGGGATCGAAACCCTGACCGCCACCGCCCGCCAAAGCGGCGCACGGGCGGCCTCGGGTGGTGCCCGGCTGGAGCGGGAGGGCTACTTTATGGCGCCGACCATTCTGGCGGATGTGGACCCGTCTGCCCGGGTGGCGCAGGAAGAGATTTTCGGCCCTGTCACCTGCTTCACGCCCTTTGACACCGAAGCCGAGGCAATCGCCATGGCCAATGGCACCGAGTTCGGGCTGGTTGCAGGTGTCTTTACCCGCGATCTGGCACGGGCGCACCGGGCGGCGCACCGTCTGCGCGCCGGGCAGGTGTTTGTGAACGAATGGTTTGCGGGCGGTATCTCGACGCCGTTCGGCGGCGTTGGCAAATCCGGGTTTGGCCGCGAGAAGGGCTTGGAGGCGCTGTATAATTACGTGCGCACCAAGAACATCGCAATCTCGTTGAAGGGGTGACGGGTGGAGCGCGCAGACCTCGACCGAGCGCTGCTGCAGGCGCATGAAGACAACGACAGCGCAGAGCTGGTCCGGCTATACACGCTGGCCGGTGATCAGGCAGAGGCTGCGGCCAGCATCGATGCGGCCTGTTTTTACCTGACGCATGCCTTTGTTTTTGCGCTGGAGGCCGGGATGCCGGAGGCAAAGGTGCTGAACCGCCGCCTGGCGGAGCGCGGCCGCGCGCATCCGCTGGAGCTGTGATACAAGTCTCAGGCCGGTGGCCCCGCAGGGGTATCGGCCTGTTTTGGCCGGCAGGGGAGGGCCGGCCAATCTGATTTCAAACGAGGAGAAACGGGCATGATTCCGGAAAAAATGTCGGCGGTTCTGCTGACCGGCCATGGCGGCATCGACAAGCTGGAGTACCGCACCGACGCGCCGGTGCCGCAGCCCGCTCCCGGCGAGGTGCTGATCCGCGTCGCGGCGGCCGGCATCAACAATACCGACATCAACACCCGTATCGGCTGGTATTCCAAGGCGGTGGATGCCGACACCAACGCGGGCGGTGCCACGGGTTTTGACAGTGTCGACGATGATGACGCCAGCTGGTCCGGCAAGCCGCTGGCGTTTCCGCGCATTCAGGGCGCGGATGCCTGCGGCCATATCGCTGCGGTGGGGCAGGGCGTTGACGCGTCGCGCATCGGCGAGCGGGTTTTGGTGCGCAATATGCTGCGGACCTATGTGGACTACCGCCCTTATGAATGCTGGACCTTCGGCAGCGAATGCGATGGCGGCTTTGCCCAGTTCGCAGTGGCGCCTGCGCGCGAAACCCATGCGGTGACCTGCGACTGGTCCGATGCGGAACTCGCCTCGATCCCCTGCGCCTATTCCACTGCGGAAAACATGCTGCACCGGGTTGGGCTGGGCGCAGAGACGGTGCTGATCTCCGGCGCGTCCGGCGGCGTTGGCTCTGCCGCTGTGCAGCTGGCCAAACGCCGCGGTGCCACGGTGATTGCGCTGTCCTCTGCCGCCAAGGCCGATGAGGTTCTGGCGCTTGGGGCCGACCGCGTCGTCGACCGAAATGCCGACTTGCGCGCGGAACTGGGCGAAGGTTCCGTCGACGTGGTGGTTGATCTGGTGGCTGGGCCGCAATGGCCGTCGTTCCTGGACGTGCTGCGCCGGGGCGGACGTTACACCACCGCAGGCGCCATCGCCGGGCCGATTTCCGAGATCGACGTGCGCACGCTATACCTCAAGGATCTGACCCTGATGGGCTGCACCTTCCAGGAGGATGAGGTGTTCGCCAATCTGATCTCTTACATTGAGGCGGGGGAAATCCGCCCGCTGGTGGCCAAGACCTATCCGCTGTCAGAGATCGCCACCGCTCAGGAGGATTTCCTGAGCAAGAAGCACACCGGCAAGCTGGTGCTGATGATCCCTGAGGTCACGTCATGAAGATCAAGAAGATTGAACTGTACCAGCTGGACCTGCCGTATTCCGGCGGCGTTTACATGCTGTCGGGCGGGCGGGAATACCGCAGCTTTGATGCGACTTTTGTGCGCGTCACCACTGATAGCGGGCTGGAAGGCTGGGGTGAGAGCACGCCGTTCGGTTCCACCTATATTGCCGCGCATGCGTTGGGGGTCCGCGCCGGGATTGCCGAGATCGCGCCCTATCTGCTGGGCCGCGACCCGCGCCAGATGGACCGTATCAACGACGCGATGGATGAGGCGCTGCTGGGCCACAATCATGCCAAATCGGCAATTGATCTGGCCTGCTGGGATCTGTTCGGCAAATCGGTGAACATGCCGGTCTGCGAGCTGCTGGGCGGGTCAACCGGCACACGCCTGCCGGTGATTTCCTCGATCTATGCAGGCAGCCCCGAAGACATGCGTGCCCGCGTGGCGCAGCACCGCGAGATGGGCTATCTGGGCCATTCGGTCAAGATCGGTGCCCTTGACGGCGAAGGTGGCCCGGCGCTGGACGCCGAGCGCATCCGCGCGTCCCTTGCAGACCGGCAGCCGGGCGAGTTCTTTCTGGTTGATGCCAATGGCGGGCTGACGCCCGAAACCGCGTTGCGGATGCTGCGGATGCTGCCCGAGGGGCTGGATTTTGTGCTGGAGGCGCCTTGCCGGACCTGGCGCGAGACCATGTCGCTGCGCCAGCGTTGCAATGTGCCGATCATCCTGGATGAGCTGGTCCAGCAGGATGAGGACATCGCCCTGATGCTGGCAGAGGACGTGGCCGACGGTATAGGGCTCAAGATCTCCAAGGCGGGCGGGCTGACCCATGGCCGGCGGCACCGGGACATGTGCCTGGCGGCGGGTGCCACGGTCAGCGTGCAGGACACGGTCGGCTCTGTGGTGGCGTTTTCCGCCATCGCGCATCTGGGCGCGACGGTGCCGGAACGGTCGTTGCGCTGCATTCTGGATTGCCGCGATATGGTGACGTTGAAAACCGCAGAGTTCGACGCAGCCGTCAAAGACGGCGGCGTTCTGGTGCCAGATGCGCCGGGTCTGGGGATCACCGTGGACCGTGATCTGATGGGGGCGCCACAGGCCGTTTGGGACGCGTAAGGAACCGCAAAATCCGAATCCGGCGCGAATCATATCTTTGATGCCGCGAAAGTTAGCGCCATCAGGCTGGGCGGCTCTGGCAGAAGTTGTTTTTCCGCGGCGTCTTATCCACAGCGCCCCTGCGCGCCTGCCGTTTCGGCAGGCCGCATCTGTCGTATTGACGGTCCCTAAGACGGCATTCTGGCCCAGAAGCTGCGATCACGCAGGAATTTACCCGGCAAGCGGGGAGCCGGGCTTGCCATTCGGTGGTAAATTTGATTCGAGTGCGCCGGATCAATCAGGGCCGGACCCGGCTGGAAATGAGACAAAAGCGACCGCGAACTTGCGTTTTCTTTGTCTCTGCCGCCGGAAACAGATAAGTACCGCCACGGGAATCGGCCTCACAAGGACGTAGCGCAAATATGAAGACATTTAACTTGAGGAAGGGGCTGGATCTGCCGGTGACAGGCGCGCCGGAACAGGTCATTCACCCCGGTCCGACCATCGCCTCGGTGGCGGTGCTGGGCCCCGACTATCTGGGTTTGAAACCCCGTATGCTGGTGCAGGAAGGCGAGGAGGTTCAGCGCGGAACCCCGCTGTTCTGCAACAAGGATGCGGAAGAGGCGATGATGGTGGCGCCGGCGACTGGCAAAGTCGTGGCAATCAACCGCGGCGCCCGCCGGGTTCTGGAAAGCGTGGTGATTGCGGTTTCCGATGCGGAAGATACCGGCATCGACTTCTCTGCGACGGGCAATTCGGACACTGCCGAAGGGCTGACAGAGAAACTATGTGCGGCGGGTCTCTGGACCTCCTTCCGCACCCGTCCCTATTCCAAGATGCCGGTACCGGGCTCCAAGCCGGGCGCGATCTTTGTGACCGCGATCGATTCCGAGCCATTGGCCGCGGATGCCGCGCTGGTCATCAATGACGCAGGTGAGGCGTTTGCGGCGGGCCTGAAGGCGCTGACACTGCTGACCGAAGGCACCACCTATCTGTGTCAGAAAACAGGCGACAGCATTCCGGGCGGCGATATTGCCGGTGTTGAAGCTGCCGCATTCTCCGGTCCGCATCCTTCGGGGCTGGCCGGTACCCATATCCACTTCCTGAACCCGGTGCGTGCCGAAGATCAGGTCTGGACGATTTCCTATCAGGACGTGATCGCCATCGGCCGCCTGCTGCAGACCGGACATCTGGATCCTTCTGTGGTGGTTGCCATTGCCGGTCCCGCCGCAAGCAACCCCCGTCTGGTGCGCACAGTCGCTGGCGCCTCCACGGATGAGCTGACCCGCGGCGAGATTGCTGCGGACGGTCCGGTGCGGGTGATCTCCGGGTCTATCCTGTCGGGCCGTCAGGCGGCAGGTTCGCTGGCGTTCCTTGGCCGTTTTGCCCGCCAGATTGCCCTCATCGAGGAAGATCGCAAGCAGATCCCGCTGGGCTGGATACGCCCGATGGGCAGCAAATATGCGGTGCAGCCGGTGCTGGGCTCGGCCCTGACCCGCAAGCTGTTCGGCCTGACCAGCAACCTGAACGGTGGCCGCCGGGCGATGGTGCCCACCGGCACCTTTGAGCAGCTGATGCCGCAGGACTACCTGCCGACGCAATTGCTGCGGGCGCTTTTGGTGATGGACACCGATACCGCACAAGCGCTGGGTGCGATGGAGCTGGACGAAGAGGACATGGGCCTCGTCGGTTTTGCCTGCCCCGCCAAATATGAATACGGGCAAGCGCTGCGCGACTGCCTGGCCAAGATTGAAAAGGAGGGCTGAGCCGGATGGGATTGCGCAGCTTCTTTGACAGGATCGAGCCTCATTTCGAGAAGGGGGGCAAATATGAAAAACTGTTCCCCGTCTACGAGATGGTGGAAAGCTTCCTTTATACCCCGAAAACCGTCACCACCGCGGCGCCGCACGCGCGTTCATATGTCGATATGAAGCGGATCATGACCTATGTGGTGCTCGCCACCATCCCCTGCATCCTGTGGGGCATGTGGAACACCGGCTATCAGGCAAATTCGGCAATTGCCGCGCTGGGGGCTGATGCAGCTACCGGCTGGCGCATTGCCCTGCTGCAGATGTTCGGCATCTCGCTGGATGCGGCCAACCCGGTGGCCAATATCGCACATGGGTTCCTGTATTTCCTGCCGATCTATATCGTGACGCTGGTTGCGGGCGGCATCTTTGAGGTCGTCTTTGCCACCGTGCGCGGCCATGAGGTTAACGAGGGCTTTCTGGTGACCTCGATGCTATACACTCTTATTATGCCGGCCTCGACGCCGCTGTGGCAGGTGGCGCTTGGCATCATCTTTGGCGTGGTGATCGGCAAGGAAGTCTTTGGCGGCACCGGCAAGAACTTCCTGAATCCGGCTTTGACCGGCCGTGCGTTCCTGTATTTTGCTTATCCGGCCAATATGTCGGGTGACTCTGTCTGGACCCCGGTTGACGGTTTCTCGGGCGCCACGGCGCTGGGTGTGTCGGCTGCCGAAGGCGTGCAGGCGCTGGCGGCCAAGGGTATTGAATGGTCCGATGCTTTCTATGGCACCATTCAGGGCAGCTTTGGCGAAACCTCCACACTGGCCTGCGCCATTGGTCTGGTGTTCCTGCTGGCGACCAAGATCGCCAACTGGCGGCTGATCGCGGGCTGTCTGGGTGGTATGATTGCGTTCTCCTTGCTGCTGAACGCCATTGGCTCTGACACTAACCCGATGTTTGCAATGCCGTGGTACTGGCATCTGGTGCTGGGCGGCTATGCCTTTGGTCTGGTCTTCATGGTCACGGAACCTGTGTCCGCATCCCACACCAACATGGGCCGCTATATCTATGGCGCGCTGATCGGTGTGATGGTGGTGCTGATCCGGGTGCTGAACCCGGCCTTCCCCGAAGGCATGATGCTGGCGATCCTGTTCGGCAACGTCTTTGCACCGCTGATCGACTACTTCGTCGTGCAGGCAAACATCAAACGGAGGGCGCGCCGCCATGGCTGAGACCCAAAGCAAAGGCCTGATTGGCCGCTTCCTCGCCGCGTCCCCGGACTCGGTCGGCAAGACCCTGGTGATCGCGGTGGGCGTCTGCCTGCTGGCTTCGATGATCGTGTCCACCGCCGCCGTGTCCCTGCGCCCGGTGCAGGAGATCAACAAGAAGCTCGACAAGCAGCTGAACGTTCTGCAGGTGGCGGGGCTTTATCAGCCCGGATCTGATGTGGCCGAAGCCTTTAAGGCGTTTGAGCCGCAGGTGCTGGATCTGCAGACTGGCCAGTTCACCGACCAGTTCGACGCTGCCAGCTTTGACGGGCGCGCTGCTGCGCAGGACCCCGAGCTGAGCCGCGCGCTGGATGTGGACCCGGCAGGCATTGGCCGCCAGTCACGGTACAAGACCGTCTATCTGCTGCGCGATGACGCAGGCGCGCTGGACAAGGTGATCCTGCCGGTTCACGGCTATGGTCTGTGGTCCACCCTTTACGGTTTCATCGCGGTAGAGGAAAACGGCAACGACATCTTTGGCCTGCAGTTCTACCAGCACGGCGAAACCCCGGGGCTGGGCGCCGAGGTGGACAACCCGCGCTGGAAATCTCTGTGGAGCGGCAAGAAACTGCATGATGCCGAGGGCATCCTGCAGATCACCGTCGCCAAGGCGCAAGGCCCTGCCGGACCCGACCACCATATCGACGCGCTGGCCGGTGCCACGCTGACTTCGGTGGGTGTCGACAACCTGGTGAAATTCTGGATGGGCGAAGAGGGCTACGCACCCTTCCTGGCCGCCCTGCAAGCGGGAGAGTTCTGATGGCGCAGACCAAGAAAGACATGCTGGTCGACCCATTGGTCGACAACAACCCGATCACCCTGCAGGTTCTGGGCATCTGCTCGGCGCTGGCGGTGACGTCATCCTTGCAGGTGGCCTTTGTGATGACATTGGCGGTGACATTCGTGACCGCGTTCTCGTCGATGTTCATTTCGATCCTGCGCAACCAGATCCCCAGTTCGATCCGGATCATCGTGCAGATGGTGATCATCGCCTCCTTGGTGATCCTGGTGGATCAGGTGCTGAAGGCCTACGCCTTTGAGATCTCGAAAACCCTGTCGGTTTTTGTGGGTCTGATCATCACCAACTGTATCGTGATGGGCCGCGCCGAAGCCTTTGCCATGAGCAACCCGCCGGTGGCCTCTTTCATTGACGGCATTGGCAACGGTCTGGGCTATGGCCTGATCCTGATGCTGGTCGGCGTGATCCGCGAGCTGTTCGGCGCTGGTTCCCTGTTTGGCATCACCATTCTGGAAACCGTGAACAACGGCGGCTGGTATGTGCCAAACGGCATGCTGCTGCTGCCGCCCTCGGCGTTCTTTGTGATCGGCCTTTTGATCTGGGCGTTCCGCACCTGGAAACCGAACCAGGTCGAAGAGCGTGAATATAAAATCCAAGCGGTGGAGGGCCACTGATGGAAGGGCTGATTTCACTGGCCGTTAAGGCCATCTTTGTCGAGAACCTCGCGCTCTCGTTCTTTCTGGGCATGTGTACCTTTATCGCGGTGTCCAAGAAGATCTCCACCGCGCTGGGTCTGGGGATTTCGGTGATGGTGGTGCAGGCCATTACTGTGCCAACCAACAACCTGCTGCTGACCTATCTGCTGAAGCCGGGTGCGCTGGCCTGGGCGGGGTTCCCGGATGTGGATCTGACCTTTCTCGGTCTGATCTCCTATATCGGGGTGATCGCGGCGATGGTGCAGATCCTGGAGATGATCCTCGATAAGTATTTCCCGCCGCTCTACAACGCGCTGGGGGTCTTCCTGCCGCTGATCACTGTGAACTGCGCCATTCTGGGCGGTTCGCTGTTCATGGTGGAACGGGATTACAACTTTGCGGAAGCAACCACTTATGGTCTCTCCTCCGGCTTTGGCTGGGCGCTGGCGATCACTGCAATGGCCGGTGTGCGCGAGAAGCTGAAGTATTCCGATGTGCCGGATGGCCTGCAGGGCCTGGGCATCACCTTTATCACCGCTGGGTTGATGGCAATGGCCTTCATGTCCTTCAGCGGCGTCAAACTGTAAGGGAGCGTTACGAAGTTATGGAAACTTTCTCGCTCGGCGTTGTCCTGTTCACGTTGATCGTGCTGGCGCTGGTGGCCATCATTCTGGCCGCCCGCTCCCGCCTGGTCTCGACCGGCAATGTCAACATCACCATCAACGGTGAAAAAACCATCTCGGTGCCTGCAGGCGGCAAGCTTTTGCAGACACTGGCAGCTGAAAAGCTGTTTGTCCCTTCCGCCTGCGGCGGCGGCGGCACCTGTGCCCAGTGCCGGGTGCGTGTGCATTCCGGCGGCGGCTCTATCCTGCCGACCGAAGAAAGCCACATCACCAAGCGCGAAGCAGGCTGCGGCGACCGTCTGTCCTGTCAGGTTGCGGTCAAGCAGGACATGGAAGTCGAAGTCCCAGAAGAGGTCTTTGGCGTCAAGAAATGGCGCTGCAAGGTGCGGTCGAACGACAACGTCGCGACCTTCATCAAGGCGCTGGTTCTGGAACTGCCCGAAGGTGAAGATGTGAATTTCCGCGCTGGCGGCTACATCCAGATCGAGGCGCCCGCGCATCAGCTTTCCTACACCGATTTCGACGTGCAGGAAGAATACCGCGAAGACTGGGACCGCTTTAACCTGTGGCAGTATAAATCCGTCGTGGACGAGCCGGTTGAGCGTGCCTATTCGATGGCGAACTACCCGGACGAAAAGGGCATTATCATGCTGAACGTCCGTGTTGCCTCGCCGCCTCCGGGTTCTGTGGGCATTCCTGCCGGCATGATGTCATCCTACATCTTCAACCTGAAGCCGGGTGACGAAGTCACGATCTCTGGTCCGTTCGGCGAATTCTTTGCCCGCGACACCCAGAAGGAAATGGTGTTTATCGGCGGCGGTGCCGGCATGGCACCGATGCGCAGCCACATTTTCGACCAGCTGAAACGTCTGCAGAACCGCGATCGCAAGATCAGCTTCTGGTATGGGGCGCGGTCCAAGAAAGAGATGTTCTTTGTCGAGGACTTCGACCAGTTGGCCGAAGAGTTCGACAACTTTGACTGGCATGTCGCCCTGTCCGATGCCCAGCCGGAGGACGATTGGAAAGGCTACACCGGCTTTATCCATAACGTCCTGTTCGAGGAATACCTCAAGAACCACCCGGCGCCGGAAGATTGCGAGTTCTACATGTGTGGCCCGCCGATCATGAACCAGTCGGTGATCAACATGCTGCTGGATCTGGGCGTGGACCGCGAGGATATCATGCTGGATGACTTCGGCGGCTGAGCCAAAAGTGACGCGGAACAAAAGAGCCCCGGATGGAAACATCCGGGGCTTTTGATTTTGTGGGAACTGAATTTGTTGAACCCGGACGGCCGCTACTGAGCTTTCATCTCGGTGCTGATGCGGATGGTGATCGGCCCGGTAGAAAACCCTCCGACGCCGAACGACTGGTGGTCAATGGTGGTCGAGGCCGAAAACGCCGCCCAGTCGCCCTGATAATATTCGATTGCGCCGCCCAGCGGGTGCGGGCCGATATGGGTCATGGTGGTATCCAGCACAACGGATTGCGTCGTGCCGTGAATGGTCAGGTCGCCAGTGACCTTGGCAGTGGTGTCACCGGTCTTTTCGATGCCGGTGCTGACAAAGGTGATTTCCGGATAGGTCTCGACCTCCAGGAAATCGGCGCTGGACAGGTGATTGTCCAACGGGCCGAAACCAGTGCTGAGGCTTTTTGTGTTGATCGTGACACTCAGCGAGGCCGCTTCCGGGTTTTCCGGGTCAAGATCGAGGGTGCCCGAGGCTTCGGTGAATTCGCCGCTCTGGACAGAGACACCGGCGTGGCTCCAGCTGAACTGAACTTCGGTATGACCCTGGTCGGTCTTGTAGGTGGCGGCAAATGCGGCGGGCGCGGCAAACAGTGCTGCGGTTGCAAGCGTGGCAATCTTGATCATCATGACGGTATCCCTGTCTGATTTTAGTCTTGGTGCAATTCTAAAAGATACGGGCCAAAGGACGTCTTGAACCCATAGTAGATGCTATGGCATCTATTTGTTGCTAGCTACCGGCAACTCTCAGGCAGAGCTGCACACTCACTCACTTGTGAATGCACATGACACCGAACAAACGCGAAACCAGAATTTGGGTTCTCTTGAACCGCGCTTACCGGCAGTTGCACCGGGACATGGAAGCAGAATTCAGCGCGGCCAGCCTGCCCAGCCTGCGCTGGTATGATGTTCTGTGGGGCATTGAACGGTCTGGGACGGATGGGCGGCGCGCCTATGAGCTGACCCAGAGCCTGCTGTTTGAGCAGTCCAACCTGTCCCGCATTCTGGCGCAGATGGCCAAACAGGGGTTGATCCGGGAAACCGTTTGCACGCAGGATCGCCGGGGCAAGGTGCTGCATATCACAGAGGAAGGAGCGGCCCTGCGGCGGCGGATGTGGGACGTTTACGGTCCGGTTCTGAAGCGCAACATGCAGGCGTTGGCCAAAGCAGAGGACCTGCCGGAGTTTCTGGAGATCCTGCAGGACACCGGCAGGGGACCGTTTTCGTAACCACAACAGGCTGGGCTGAATGGTCCATGCCCATTAGACCGCTGCCAATATTGCAGCTGGCCCTCTAACTTGAGGAAACCCTCCGGATCGGGTTCTGTTTTTCAAAGGTGCGGCGACCCGCAGCCTCACGCAGCGCAGGGTCTTTGCTGCCAATGCCCTGTACGCCGCGGCAGAGCCTGCTGCCAGAATTGATCCGCCCGAAGGCGGACCATCCGGTATGCGCCTTATCCGACGATCATCTGCTTCATGCGCAGGGCTTCGTATTCCAGCTCCTTGAGGCGGAAATTCACCACGTCGCCGACAGTGACCATGCCGCAGAGCTTGCCGTCCTTCAGCACTGGCAGATGGCGGAAGCGGCCCTCGTTCATGACTTTGGCCACGTCAATCAGCAGATCATCCGGTGCGCAGGTTTTCACCTCGCGGGTCATGATCTCCTCGACCAGCTGCGGCAGGGTGTGGCCAGGGGTGTCCGCAAGGCGGCGCACGATGTCGCGTTCTGACAGAATGCCCTGCAACGCGCCGTTCTGGTCGGTGACCACCAGCGCGCCGATGCGTTTCTCCTTCAAAGCCTCAACCGCGTGGCCGACCGTGTCATTGGGGCGGACCGAAAAGATAGCGTCGCCCTTGGTTTCCAGGAAACTGGCGACGGTGGATTGGCCGTGCGACAAATTCGATTCAGGCGATTGGCTGTGGCTTGCCTGCCCGGACTTGTCGCCCCGGGTGGGAGGCTGGTATGAGAACGGTGCCATGCGCGGGGTCTCCTCCTATCCTGCATCAGGTTATGCCCCCATCTTAACGGCGGATTAGGATCCGGAAAGGGGCGAAATGACGCGAGCGCTAACAACGGCGGGAAAACAACATGTTCGAAACCCTTTACCTGACCCCCGTAACCGGCGCTTTGACCGTGTTTCTGGTGGTGGTTTGCGGCCATATGTACCGGCAGAACTGGAAGTCCGAGGCATCGAATGCGCGGGCCCGGTCCTGGCTGTTCGGGGTTCCGGCGGCGATTGGCCTGCTGGCGCTGGCCTTTGTACCGTTGAAGTTCTGACGGCTGACCCGGCGCGCGGTTTGACTCTGCCGGGGCGCGCGGGCATAGCTGCGCCAGTTTTGCCGCCGGAGGTTGCCGAATGCCCAGAAAGTCCCTGATAGCCCTGCTCCTGTCTGCGGTGCTGGCCGTATCTGGCTGCTGGTTCGGCTCTGAGCCACAGGAGGTGCGGCTAAGCGGCGAGACCATGGGCACCACCTACAGCGTGATCGCCTTGGGCAATGATCTGGACCCCGACGTGCTGAAGAAGACGGTGGAAGGCACGCTGGCAGCTGTCAACGCCAAGATGTCGAACTGGGACCCGGCCTCGGAGGTTTCCACATTCTCGGCTGCGCGCAGCACCGCTCCGGTGCGGATCTCGCCTGAGTTTGCCCATGTACTGGCGGCGGCGGGTGACGTGCATGACAAATCCGGCGGCAAGTTTGATGTCACCCTGGGCCCGCTGATCGAACTGTGGGGGTTCGGCCCGCGCAAGCCGCAAGACCCGGTGCCGACGGATGATGCCATTGCCGTTGCGCTGGAAGGCGTCGGGCAGTCCCGGCTGCTGGTGCTGGATGCCGCGGCCGGCACGCTGAAGAAGACCGCACCGGAAACCGGCATCAACCTGTCCGCCATCGCCAAGGGATATGGGGTTGATGCGGTGGCGACGGCCCTGCACGGGTTCGGCGTTGAACACTACATGGTTGAGATCGGCGGCGATCTGGTGACCAAAGGTGAAAACGCCAAGGGCGAAGCCTGGCGGATCGGTATCGAAAAACCCGATTCCGCTGCCCAGACTGTCCAGCTGATTGTACCGGTCAGCAATCACGGGCTGGCGACCTCTGGCGATTACCGCAATTACTTTGAATTTGAGGGTCGGCGCTATTCCCATATTCTGGACCCGGTTGCGGGTCGGCCGGTGACTCATGCGACCACCTCAGTGACGGTGATAGCACAAAACGCCATGCTGGCCGACGCCTGGGCCACAGCGATGCTGGTTCTGGGGCGCAAAGACGGGCTGACGCTGGCCGAGCAGCATAAACTTGCCGTGTTTTTTATCGAACGGGACGTGCAAGCCGGTGAAGATGCCTATATGACGTCGGCAAGCAGCGCGTTCGATGCGCTGACCGGAAACTGAACCGCCCGCCTGGCATTCCTGCAAGGGACCTACCCATGAGCACCTTTCTTCTGGCCTTCATCCTGCTGCTGATCATCACCCTGGGCATGTCGCTGGGGGTTATCCTGATGGGCAAGAGGATCAAGGGCAGCTGCGGCGGCCTGAATGCGATCTCGGGTGCGGACAAATGCGTGGTCTGCTCCAAGGACGTCGACCCCGACAGCCCGCTGCGCGACAAGCTGCAGTGCAAGCGCGCGCGCAAGATGGTCGAACAGATGGAACGCGAGGCGCAGCAGGCCTGATCAAGGCCTGAAATTGTCGCGCCGATGCATGTTTTCTTAGTCTGATTTTTTAACCAGAACCACTGCGCTGTCCGGATCCTGTTGCGGCGCCCAGCCTTTGCCCAGCGAAATTTGCAGGCTGGCCCAGGCCAGCGCCAGGTCGCGGCGGGCGGCAATCAGGTCCAGCTCGTTTTCGCGAAGCGCTTCTTCGGTGTTCAGAAGGTCGAAAAGAGTAATTTCACTGGCTTTGAACGTTTCACGCGCGAGGCCGGCAACTTTGGTGCCAAGATTCACCGCCCGAGCCTGGGCAGCAGTGCGTTCGCGGGCCGCGCGCAGACTGCTTTGCTGCGACTGCACCTCTTCCACCGCGGCCCGCACGGATGCACGGTAATCGTATTCAGCGGCTCTGGCCTCGGCGATTGCGCTTTGATGGACGGCACGGAGCACTGGCTGATTGAACAGCGGCACGTTCAGTACAGGACCGATGGAGTAGAGGTCAGGCGTGCCGCGGATTGCCTGCACGCTGCCGGTGATCTGCAAAGAGGGATAAAGGTCCGCTTCGGAGACTCCGATGTCGGCGGTGGCGCCGCGCAGCTGGGCCTCAGCCAGCAGCACATCGGGACGGTTGCGCAGCAGAGCGGCGGGCACGCCCAGTTCCGGCTGTGTGGCAGGAGCGGGCTGGCCATAGTTGCCCTGCATCATTGCAAAGACTTCAGACGCATCACGATCTAGAAGCGAGGCCAAGGCAAAGACCGAGGCTTCGTAACTGGCAATGAAGGCAGGCAGGTCCGCTTTGGCGCTGGCGACCTGCAGTTTTGTGCGCTCGACGTCCAGCGCCAGAACTGCGCGGGCTTCCTTCAGTTCCCTGACCGTTTGCAGGATCTGCTGGCGCAATTGGATGGTTTTGCGGGTGACCGCGGCGCCGCGCTGGAAGAAGCGCGCCTGGATATAGGTCCGGGTGATGGCGTCGGCCACGGCGAGCCGGGTGATGGCCAGCTGATAGAATTGGGCATCTCGGTCGGCCACGGCCCGCTCGGAGCGGCGCTCGAACCCGCCGAACAGATCAAAGACATAGGCGGCACTGAGTTCCGCCGAGTCGGTGCTGGTGGAGCTATTCTGCGATTCGCGGCGCGAGAAGACTGAACGGCCCTCCAAGTCGCCGTTGACCTGCTGCGGGCGGCCTGAGCCGCGGCGCAAAGCCTCTGCTGCGATCAGCCGTTTCTTGGCCGCCTTTATCCCCAGGTTTTGTTGCAGTCCCGCGGCGACCATCTGGTTGAGTGTGGCGTCGCCCAACCCGTGCCACCATGTTTCGGAGGCGCCTTTGGCGGTGGCATAGCTGCGGGATTGGTAATAGCTGACAGGCACCGCGAAATCCGGTCGGTTGTAGTCAATGCCAACGGTTGTGCAGCCGCACAGGAAAGAACCTGCCAGCAGCACGGACCGCGCTGTCCAATTGTTTTTGCTCATGGTCTGCCTCTGGTCGCCCTTTTTGGCGGGCTTTTACATAGCATAGACATGGTCTGTGCCAGTCGTGAAACGCTTCCTGCGCCAATTGGGGTCTTAGAAACGCACTGATGCGCCTATCCCACAGCCGGGCAGTTGCGGAAAAGGCAGATTTTCTGGCGGATTCGGCCTACTATTCGCAGGCAAAGACGGGCAGTCTGCCAGGTCAATGCCGCTGCGCGGAGGTGCCCGCAGCGGCTGCCGCATGCAGATGTTCTGCATCTTCGCTACTTCCTGGCCGCCTAAGCGGCGCAACTGTGAGAACAACCTGATGGACCTGCAAAAATTCTATATCGGCGGTGCCTGGGTAACGCCGCATTCAGCCCGTGAATTCCCGGTTTTGAACCCGGCGACAGAAGCGCAGATCGGCACCATTATCCTAGGTGACGAGGCAGATGTGAACGCTGCGGTGGCGGCGGCAAAGACAGCGTTTGACAGTTTCTCGCGGACCACGCGGGAGGAGCGGATTGCGCTGCTGGAGCGCCTGCTGGACATCAGCAGGGAACGCCGCGAAGAGATGGCGCAGGCGATGAGTGCCGAGATGGGCGCGCCGATTTCCATGGCGCGCGAGGCGCAGGCGGATTCCGGGATTGGGCATCTGGAAGGCATATTGGACGCGCTGAAATCGCAGGTGCTGCGCGAGACGCTGCCGAATGGGGATATTCTGGTCCGTGAGCCGATCGGGGTGTGCGGGCTGATCACGCCTTGGAACTGGCCGATCAATCAGATCGCGCTGAAAGTGCTGCCGGCGCTGGCAACTGGGTCCACCTGCGTGCTGAAGCCGTCAGAGCATACACCGATGTCGGCTGCCGTTTACGCGCAGATGATTCACGATGCGGGGTATCCGGCGGGTGTGTTCAACCTGATCCATGGTGACGGGCCGACCGTGGGCGCAGGCCTGTCGCGCCATCCTGACGTGGACATGATGTCCTTTACCGGCTCGACCCGGGCAGGGGTCGCGGTGGCCAAGGATTCTGCAGACACCGTGAAGCGGGTGACGCTGGAGCTGGGCGGCAAATCGCCGAACCTGGTGTTTGCGGATGCGGACCTGCAGGAGAAAGTCACCAATTCGGTGCTGGAATGCATGTACAACACCGGCCAGAGCTGCGACGCACCAACCCGGATGCTGGTGGAGCGCAGCTGCTATGATCAGGTGCTGGAGATCGCCAGAGCTGCCGCCGAAGGGCAGGCGGTGGGCGACCCGGCCCAGGAAGGCGACCACATCGGCCCGATGTTCGACCGGATCCAGTTCGACCGGGTACAGACCATGATCCAGAAAGGCATCGACGAAGGTGCCACGGTTTTGGCTGGCGGGCTTGGTCGGCCTGAAGGGCTGGAACAGGGCTGGTACGTGCGCCCCACCATCTTTGCCGATGTGACCAATGAAATGGCGATTGCCCAGCAGGAGATCTTTGGCCCGGTTCTGGTGATCATCCCGTTCGAGGATGAGGAAGACGCCATCCGCATCGCCAATGACACGTCTTACGGCCTGGCCGCCTATTTGCAGACCGGCGATCCAGAGCGGGCTGAGCGGGTTGCCGCGCGCTTGCGTGCAGGCGCGGTTCATATCAATGGCGGCGGCTTCAACTATGGCTCGCCCTTTGGCGGTTACAAGCAGTCCGGCAATGGCCGCGAAGGCGGCATGCTGGGGCTGGAGGATTATCAGGAAGTCAAAACCCTGCACTTCGGATAAGAGACTGCCCCCATCCCGGCAGCAGTCGGGATGGGGGTGCCGACGGCTTTTGACGTGCCGTCATGACAGTGTTTGCATCCCTGCCGGTCGGGTTACGGGGCGCTGTAGATCAGCCGTCCCAGATCGGAAAACTTGCTGTCTGCCTTGCTGAAGCCCAGCACTGTGTCGCAGATGGCGCCAGCGCGGGCTTCACCCAGTGAAGGCGTGGCGAATTCCATGAATTTCCGCACGACGTCATTCTGCGAGAACGGTGCTTCGGGACCGCCACGGGCATGGATGTCGCCGGATGCGATGTTCTGACCGTTGGTCAGCGTGACCACCACATCAGCCACCCGGCAGACAGGGAAGCGGACCGAGTGGCGGGCCGCTTCGGAAACCGAGATGCGTTTGTGGATCGCGGCCACCAGGGGATCGTCCAGGCCATCGCCAGAGATATGTTCGACCCCGATCCGCCCATATGCGGCTTGCACCGCAACCGCAAAGCCGAGCGAGTATTGCGCTTGACTGGTGGTGGAAGGCAGGCCCGGGAAAAGGCGAGCGCTTTCATGGAAGGTGTTGATGTGGATCTTGGCGATCTGATCCTGCGTCAGATTGTTGTCCAGCATTACCTGCCGCAGGGCATCGATCGGCGCATGGGCCCAGCGGCAGATCGGGTAGGGTTTCACATATTGATGCTCCATCTGCCAGAAGCTGCCGAGGTCTTCCCAGTGGTCTGCCGCCTGGTCGTCCTCGATGGTGATGGCCGGCGCGCCGGTAAAACCCTTCTCGGCCAGGATTGCCGCGGACATGCCGACCATCGCACCCCAACCGGACCCGTCATGCAGCATCGAAGGATTGGCGATCTCGCGCATCATCTGGCTGCGGGGGCCGTGGTATTCGGCAATCCCCAGCGCCTGGCGCAGCTGATCCCGGCTGAGACCGCGCATCCGCGCTGCAATGGCGGCGACCCCCAGGGCGTTCCAGGCGCCGGAGGTGTGGTAGTCGCTGACGCTTGCGTGCAATGACAGCGCCGCGCGGCCTGCCAGCTCATACCCGAGTGTGGTGATCGCCAGCGCCTCAGGACCGGAGAAATCGGGCACGGTTTCTGCCAGGGCGGCAATCGCCGGGATCACAACCACGCCGATGTGGCCCTTGGTCGGGCAATAACCATCGTGGCCGTCCAGGTTGTCGGTGGCGGTGGCAGCTGCGTAGGCCGCACCCGCGACGCTGACCCTGCGGCCATCGAACATCATCCGCGCCGCCAGCCCTTCTGCGCCGCAGCCATAGAGCGCGACGGCGGTTTCACGGGCGATGCGGCCAGCCTCCATCGGGCCAGCACCGATGGTGATGCCGAGGGTATCCAGAAACATCAGTGCTGCGGCCGCGCGGGTGCTTTGGGGCAGGTCGCCGGGGGCGAGGTCAAAGGTGAAATCAGCGGCTCGGTCGAAGGCGGCGGTCATGGCGGGCCTCATGCTAGGGCGGTATGCGAACAGGCTAGGGGGAACTGCATGGGCTGACCCACAAATAAACCGAGGTCTTAGGGCTGAAATATTTCGCGAATGATGCGCCATGCGTCGCTTTTTCCAGTTTCGGGCGCAGTCCCTTTGGAATTGCGGCCCATCTCAAAGCATGGGAACATGGCCCCGCAACCGCTGCCGGATCCATGATGAAGAATCTTCCCCACCTGACGTTCCTCCGTTCCTTCGAGGCCGCAGCGCGGTATCTGAGTTTTACCACGGCAGCGGATGAGCTGAACTGCACCCAATCCGCGGTGTCCAACCATGTGCGCAGCCTGGAGGAATTCATCGGCCGGCCGCTGTTTGTGCGCCACCCCCGATCCTTGTCGCTGACCGATGTGGGAGAGGCCTATCTGCCCTCTGTCCGCCATGCGCTGCAGGAGATTGACAGTGCAACCCAGCTGCTGATTTCACAAAGCCACAAGCGGGAGGTGGTGATTTCCTGCCCGGTCAGCCTGGCAGAGAAATGGCTGATCCACGTGGTGGAGGATTTCACCAAGGCGCATCCAGAGATCGACCTGACCATTCACAGCACCATCTGGGTGGATGTGGAGACCAAAGTGTCGGATATTTCGATCACGATCAATCATGTGGAGGATGTGGAAGGCCCAGCGGTGAAACTATGGGACGAAAAACTGGCTTTGGTCTGCGCGCCGGATTACCGAGTCGGCGGCACGGTTTTGACGCGGCCTGAACAGTTGGTCGATGGCAAGCTGATCCATATTCTGGGCCGCCCGGTCTATTGGGAGAAGATCGCCAGGCATTTCGGGCTGACGGGGATCGAGCATAAGGGCGGCTTGCAGACCAATTCTTCGAACATGGGGCTGGAGTTTGCGGTGAATGGCATGGGCTGCGCAGTGCTGCCGAAATCCCTGGTGCGCGCGCATGTGGCGGATGGGCGGCTGATAGAGCCGTTTGATTTTGATCTGGACTGCCCCTGGACCTATTTCGCCACCTTCAAGGACAAGGCTGCGACGCCTTCGGTCAAGCATTTCAAGACCTGGCTGCTGAAGGCCGCAGCGCAAGTAGCGCTATAGCCGCTGAGTGCGACCTGCCGGCGGCATTGAAATTTGGCGCCCGCTGCCGTATATACGGGTATATATACACGAGGCCTGCCCATGATTGAGACCAAGATCAGGAAAGTTGGAAACTCTGCCGTCATCACCCTGACGACGGAAATGCTGACGATGCTGGACGCCAAGGAAGGCGATACGCTGTTTGTGGTGCGTGGCGATGACGGCAGCCTGCGTGTGATGGCGCATGACCCCTCGGTGGCTGCGGCGCTGGCGGCGGCAGAAGTGGTTATGGACGAGAACCGCGACCTGCTTCAGGCGCTGGCATGAGCGGATTTCCGTGAGCAGCTACAAATGAGTGCCGCTGGCGCCGTTACTGTTTTTCATGACCGTCAGATTGCCCGCCATGGCGGCGCGGCAGGGATGCGCGACAAGGCGCTGTTGGGGATGGGCTGCGCCCGGGCGATGAACCTGGCGGCCTCTTCCGATGCTGACGTGGCAGAAGTGGCCGCGGCCTATGCGTTCGGCATCGCCAAGGCGCATGCCTTTGTCGATGGCAACAAGCGGACAGCCTTTGTAACAGCTGTGACCTTCCTGCGTCTCAACGGTTTCCAGTTCCGCCCCGACCCGGTTGAGGGTGTGCGGATGATGGAGGATCTGGCCACCGGCGATGTGGATGAAGCTGTATTTGCGGAGTGGCTGAAAGCCGGGATGCAGGCACTCTGATTGCCGCGTGCCGGGCTACCCGATGTTCTTGACAAAGAAATGCATATGCGGACGCAGCATCGGCTGATCGAGATAGCTCGTTGTCTTCAGCGGCGTCTGCACCTCGGTAAAGCCAAGCTTGGGGTAGAGGCTGCGCATTTCGACATTGGGGGTCAGCGTGTCGGCCACCAGCCGTTTCAGCCCCATTGCACGTGCGGCTTCCTCGCGCGTTTCGATGAGCCGCCGCCCGGTCCCGGTGCCACGGGCAGCTTCGGTGACGAAAACCCGTTTCAGCTCTCCGGTTTCCCGGTCCAGCCGTTTCAGCATGCCGCATCCGACGATTTGTCCGTTTTCATCCCGTGCCAGCAGCAGGCAACCGTTCGGAGGCAGGTAATCGCCGGCGTTGGCCCAGAACTCCGCCAGCGCGCTTTGCGGGGCCGCCGGGTCAATGCTGAGCCCCATGGCGCCCATCCGCTGGACAATAAGATCATAGTATTGCGTCAGAATGCTGCTCAGCTCTTGTTCCGGTGGCAGTGCATCGCAATGAATGATTTCGATTTCCGGCATCATGCTGTGCTCCCTTGCGGCCACCGCTCTGCGGTTCCGTCCGGCAGCCTGCTGATGAATATAGGTCATGGGCACGACAAAAGCACGGCAGCCCCGGCCATTTGACCGGGGCTGCATGTGTTCATTGGGATGATTGAGGCTCAGGCCCGCAGACGTGCGCCCGAAGGGTCGAAGGCCGCGGTTTCCAGAATACGCGCCTTATGTGGTTTGCCGAGGATATAGACTTCAACCTCGTCTCCCGGACCTGCCACTTTGGGATCGGCATATCCCAGCGCCAGCGATTTGCCGACCGAGTAGCCATAGGCGCCCGACGTCACCCGGCCCACTGGTTTGCCATCTGCGGTAAAGATCGGCTCACCGCCGGTGGCGTCCGCGTTTTTGTCGGCTTCGATCTCGAAACCCACCAGCATTTCGCGCGGGGCGTTGTCCTTGATTTTGAGATAGGCATCCTTGTGCAGGAAGTCCTTGTCCAGCTTGACCAGTCCGGCCAGGCCAACCTCTTGCGGCCAGTATTCCTGGCTGTATTCGCGACCCCAGGAGCCATAGCCCTTCTCGATCCGCAATGATCCCAGCGCACGGCCGCCCACCGGGCCACCGTCGAAGTCGGCCGCCGCTGCCAGCAGGGCGGAATAGAGTTTGACCTGATCGTCTTCGGCGCAGTGCAGTTCCCAGCCCAGATCGCCAGTGAAGGAGACGCGGATTGCCAGGCATTCGACACCGCCCACTTCGATGGTGCGCGAGCGCATGAAGCGGAAAGCCTCATTCGACAGATCCGCATTGGTCATCCGCTGCAGCATGTCACGCGATTTCGGACCGGCCACGTTGAAGCCTGTGATACGGTCGGTGGCAACCTCGAATGTGGTGCACTCTGGCAGTTCAACCATGTTGAAGAACCGTTGGTGATAGCGTTCCGCCATGCCGGAACCGACCATCATGTATTCGTCATCGGCCACCTTGGTGATGGTGAAATCACCAGCCACGCCGCCGCGCACGGAAATCAGCGGGGTCAGGCAACTACGACCGACTTCGGTGGGCACCTTGTTGGAGACCAGCTTGTCCAGCCAGTCAAACGCGCCCGCGCCCTTGATCACGTAGTTGGCGAAGTTGGAGATGTCGATCACGCCGACGTTTTCGCGCAGCATGTTCACTTCACGGCCCACGGGCTCCCACCAGTTCTGACGGGTGAAGCTGTTGGTGTCGCTGGTGCCGGGGGTGCCGGAGAACCACACGGGATGCTCCCAGCCGCAGTTCAGGCCGAAAACGCAGCCCATGTCCTTTTGCATTTCATAGGCGGGGCGCACGCGGGCCGGGCGGCCGGCGCTGCGTTCCTCGTTCGGGAAATGGATGGCAAAACGATGCGCATATTGGTCTTCGACGCGGGCCTTGGTGAAGGCCTTGTCGGCCCAGTCGCCAAAGCGCGCCAGATCCCAGGCGAACATGTCGTACTGCGGCTCGCCCTCGATCATCCACTGCGCTGCCAAGAGGCCGAGCCCGCCGGACTGCGAGAAGCCGGGGATGATGCCGGTGCAGCAGAAGTAGTTTTTCAGCTCTGGCACCGGGCCCCAGATGGCGTTGGAATCGGGCGACCAGATCATTGGGCCGTTGATCACGCGTTTGACGCCTGCGGTCTCGGCGCAAGGAACACGTTCGGTGGCGCGGATCACGTTCTCCATGATCCGGTCCAGATCGTCGGGGAACAGTTCGTGGGCAAAGTCCAGCGGGGTGCCGTTTTCGGCCCAGAACCGCATGTCTTTTTCATAGGCGCCGATCAGGAAGCCGTTGCCCTCCTGGCGGAAATAGTATTCGCCGTCGCGGTCAGCGATAGAGGGCAGGCGGCGGCCCAGATTGGCGACCTCGTCAATGCTTTCGGTCACGAAATACTGATGCTCGGTCGGCTGCAGGGGCAGGGTCAGACCGGCCATGGCGGCGACCTCACGGCCCCAGAGACCGCCTGCGTTCACCACCCATTGCGTGTGGATGTCGCCCTTTTCGGTTTTCACGATCCAGGAACCGTCGGGCTGCTGTTCGGTGCCGATCACCGGGCAGAAGCGTTCGATCTGGGCCCCCATGGCGCGGGCGCCGGCGGCATAGGCCATGGTCACGCCCGAAGGATCGACATTGCCGCCGTCGGGTTCGAACATGATGCAGCGGATGTCGTCGAACTGGGCCAGCGGGTGCAGTTCCTTGGCCTGTTCACGGCTGACTTCATGAAAGTTCAGACCATAGTATTTCGCCTTGGCCTCTTGCAGGCGCAGCTGGTGCTCGCGCTCTTCGGTCTTGGCCAGATAGAGGCTGCCCGGCTGGAACACGCCGCAGCCCTGTCCGGTTTCCTTCTCCAGCTCTTTATACAGGTTCATCGTGTAGTGCTGGATGCGGGTCACGTTGTTGTTGTCGTGCAGCCCGTGGATGTTGGCCGCCGCGTGCCAGGTGGATCCTGCGGTCAGCTCGTCACGTTCCAGCAGTACCACGTCGGTCCAGCCGAGTTTCGCCAGATGGTAGAGGATCGAGCAGCCGACCAGCCCACCGCCGATGACAACTGCCTGTGCATGGGTTTTCATGCGATGTGTTCCCTTGCCTGCGGTTCCGGCACGGCGCGCCCTGCAGGCAAGAGAGCACCGTCATTTCCTGCGCGCGACACTAGCGAAGAGGGTGGCAGATGACCCATGAAAAAATCTGCCCCATTGGCCCCGGAGTTGCGGGGTCATTGCGGATCAGTTCAGTTGAACCGGCAGGGCCGTGGGCCCGCGAAAGGCAAAGCCGCGGTATTCCACCGGGGTGTCTGCTGCTGCGGTCAAATTCGGAAACCGTTCGAACAACTTGGGGAGCAAGGCGTCGCTGACCAGACGGCGGTACATATCGCCGCCCATGCAGCGATGCGGGCCAAGGCCAAAGGTCTGGTTCGCGATCTGCGGGCGGTGAATGTCGAATTGCTCCGGGTTTTGCCAATAGTCCTCGTCGTGGTTGGCAGACCCTTGGATCACCATAATCGTTTCTCCTTGGGGCAGGGTCACGCCGCGCAGCGCAACAGCTTTGGCGATGATGCGCGGGCTGGCCTGTATCGGCGCGACCCAGCGCAGGCCTTCTTCGCAGGCCAGATCCCAGCGGCCGGTTTTAATCGAGAACCGCAACTGGTCAGGGTTTCGCAACAACCCGTCCAGAGTGGACAGGATCGCATCCCGGCTTTCAACCACCGACCCGCCGACACAGATTTTCATGTTGGTACGGATCTGGCTCAGCGGCAGCGGATCAGCAGCATTTGCCATCACCGACAAAAGAGACGCATTGGGATTGCGGCGATGATGGATGATCATCTGGTCGAAACAGGCGTTCATCTCGTCGTTGGCGCGGTCGCTGATGGCAAAGACCGCCGGATCGAAGCCTGCATTCATCGCGCCGGTGATCAGCGCATTGGCCCATTCGAACAGCTGATCTTGGCTGCTGGGCTCAATCCCCAGAACCTGTTGCACGTAAAGCGCCGACAAAGGAGCCGCCAGAGACTGACGAAGATCAGTGACGCCGGCGTTTGGCAGCGCAGCGACCACCGCATCGGCAACTTGATCGAACAATTGCTGCCATGTGCTGCACATGTGACTGGCATGAAAACTTGGACACATGGCCTGCCGCTCCTGCAGATGCGCAGGTCCATCCTTGCGCATCAAGGTGTGGCCACCAAACGCCCGCTGCATCGCGCTTGTGCTGTCGGTGGAGTGGAAATGGCGGGTGTCCGTCTTGGCCAGATGGCAATCGTCTGCTTTGGTCAGCACGATCCGGTTGATCGCCTTGATCCTGACAACCGGGGTTTCCCGCCGCAAGCGCCGGTAGACGGCAGCGGGATCCCGGTCCAGCATCTCCAATGTGGTCAGCGTATCAACGGGAATGTCGCCGGCATTCATCATCTGATCAGTCATCTGTGTTTCCAGGTGAGCAGCGGGCAAACCGCGGCTGGGGCCGCTGTGTCAATCCGGCTGCAGGGTTACCGTGACTTCGGTGTTCATTGAGTTGCTGACTGTGCAGATCGATTTGGCCTGCTTCAGAATTCTGGCGGCGACTTCAGCATCCTCAACCAAGCTGCCAATGACAGTGATCCGGGCCGTTTCAATCCGTCCTGGCAGTTCGGCTGATTTCAGCCCGTCCACCCTGACCTGAAAAGGGCTGAGCGGGGCTTTGTGCTGGTTTGCGGCCCATTCCACTGACCGCACGATACAGGCCGCCAAAGACGCCAGCATCGTATCAACCGGCGAGGTGACCGGCGGATAGGGGCTGGTTTGCGACGGGTCGCCATAGGCGTAGAGCAGCTCTGCGCTGCCATCAAACAAGACGAACACCGGGCCAAAGCTTTTGGGTTTCACTTTCACAACCATTTTCAGATTTCCTAAATCAGAACAGCAGGCCGGGCAGGAACAGTGCCAGGGCCGGGAACAAGGCGAGCAGCAGGATGGCAAACAGGTGGATCAGCCAATAGGGCACCGTGGCAATGGCAACACGGCCCAGACTGACGTCATTGCCGGTCAGCGCCGTCAGCACCGACAGGTTCAGCCCGACCGGCGGCGTCACCTGGCCGATTTCGATCACAATGGTGATGATCACCCCGATCCAGACCGGGTCGAAGCCCAGCCCTGTCAGCAGCGGAAACACTACCGGCAGGGTCATGATCATCAGTGACAGCCCGTCAAAGAAACAGCCCAGCAGCAGATAGATCAGCACGACGATCAGCAGAACGCTGTAGGTTCCCAGTCCGCTTTCAGACACGGCTTCCAGCACCTGCTGCGGAATGCCCAGGATGCTGGCAGACTTTGCCAGAATGGTTGCCCCCAGCACCAGAAAGCCGACAGAGGTGAACAAAAGCACCGAATGATAGACTGCTTCACCCAGTTTCTGCCAGGTCAGATCCCCCCAGATGGAACAGATGATGACAGCCAGAACCACGCCAACGCCCGCGGCCTCGGTTGGGGTCGCAAGACCGCCGACAATGCTGCCGATCACCGCAAGGATCAGCGCCAGCAGCGGCCAAATCTGCGCGAAACCCGCCAGGGCCTGACCCAGCGGCACCGGGGTCTCGCTGCGCGGTGCAATTGCGGGGTTCCGGATGGATTTGACCAGCAGATAGGCCATGAACATCGCCCCCACCAGAAAACCCGGAATAATGCCCGCCGCGAACAGCCGCCCGATCGAGGTCTCTGTCAGGGCGCCGTAAATCAGAAACGACAGGCTGGGCGGGATCAGCAGCCCAAGGGTGCCGCCGCCGGCCAGGCTGCCGACAATGGCATCTTTGTCATAGCCGCGCCTGGACATCTCTGGATAGGCCACTGACCCCACTGCAGCAGCCGTCGACAGGCTGGAGCCGCTGACTGCGCCAAACAACGTGCAGACGGCGATATTGGTGTGCAACAGCCCGCCAGGGATCCGCCGGAACAGCGGCGAAAAGGCGGAATAGGCCTTCTCGCTGATACCGCTGCGCAACAGGACTTCGCCCAGCAGGATGAACATCGGCACCGCACTGAGGGTGAAAGAGTTGAAAACACTCCAGATCGCGTCCACCGCCAGCGAGGTTGCGCCGTTGGAAAAGAAGTGCAGGATCAAAAGCCCGGTGAGCCCCAATGCGGCGCCCAGGGCAACACCGGTGCCGGCGGTCGCCACCAACCCGCCGATCAACGTCAGCCAGAATGCCATCAGGAAGCCTCATCCGTGAAAGGGCGATCCGCCTCGCTGTCGTCTCGCCGCTCTATCAGCCCGGTCAGCCGGGCCACCAGCACCGCAGCGGTCAGCGTCAGAGACAGCGGCATGACGGCCATCCAAGGGTACAGCAGCACCCGCGAGGTTTCGGTTTTCAGGTTGCGTTTGAAGGCAAATTCGAACCAGGGAACCGTCTCGACGATCAGCCAGAAGAAGAAGACACAGCCCACCAGAAGCGCAGCGATCTGAACCGCTGCATGGGCGCGTCCTTTCAGGAAATCCGCCAACAGCGCCACCCGGACGTGTTTGGCCCGCAATGTCACCATTGGCAGTCCCAGGAACAGCGACACGCTTAGCAGCAGGCCGACCACTTCCTCCGTGAAGTGCAGCGGGGTGTTGGCGAATTTGCGCATCAGCACGCTGGTGACAATGATGCCGACAATGGCGATCATGCACAGTGCAGCCGCACCTGCGCAGGCCAGGGCCAGACGGTCCAGCCCCAGCGCGACAAAGTTCCTTGCAGTCCGGGTCATGTCCGGATCAGCGGCCCAATGCAGTCAGCACGCGTTCACGGTAGGCTGGCGCCTTGCCGCCCGCCTCCTCGGCCAGCATGGCCCAGGTTTCCGTGACCGCAGCAACAAACAGGTCGCGGTCTTCCTGCGGGAAGTCGTCGCCCCAGGTGACGCCGTTCTTTCCCAATTCCTCCCGCGCTGCCAGTTCACGCTCAAAGTCATCTTCATACTGGTTGGTGCGGTCCCACAGGTCCTTTGCCGCTGTGGCAATGGCGGCCTTGGTGGCTTCGTCGGTGGCCTCCCATTTGTCAGATGCGACGCCAATCACATAGGGGCCAGACGCCATCGGATAGAGGAAGGAGGCGTAGCTTGCGACCTCCTGCAGCGAAACCGTATGGGCGTAAAGCGCCGGGTACAGTGCACAATCCACCACCCCGGTTTTCATGGCGACATACATTTCCTCTTGCGGAATGATCTGCGCGGCGACGCCCAGCCGGGTGAAGGTCTCGACCTGATCACGTGCCCAGACCCGCAGTTTCTTGGTTTTCAGAGCGTCCAGCGTGTGCACGGGTTCGTCACGGCAGAATACTGACACCGACAGCATCGGGATCGCCACATACCCAACCGAAGACACGCCCCAGTCTGCAAATTCTTCCTCATAGATTTCACGGACAGCCGGGATTGCCTTTTCGAACTCCTCAATCGAACCAATGGTGCCCTGCACGACAACAGAACTGAGCGCAGGTGCATCGCGGCCCAGGTAATTTGCCCACATCAGGCTCATCTCAACAGCCCCTTTGGGCAGGAAACGCAGCGTGTCGGTATTCGGCAGTCCCAGCGAGCCACCACTGTACATTTTGATTTTGTCCGCACCAAGCGCCGCATTTACGTCTGAGGCAAACTTTTCCAGCTCGGCAGTTTCCGGCCGGGTGTCCGGCAGGAAATTGTTGAACCTCCATTCATCCGCCCCGGCTGCTGATACGGCCAGGCTGACCGCTGCCGTACCGGCGGCAATCGTCTGTTTCAGAAATCTCATCTTGGAACCTCCTTAAGAGTAGAGCACAAAACCCAGGTCCAAGTCTTACTCTAAACCGGCGGTTTTCAGTACGTGAATTGGCATTTTGACCACAAAGCTGCTTGTAAGGTAAAAAATCCCAGGCGGAAGCACAAGCTGAGCAGAACCCGATAACCCATTCAGAAGGCAAATAATCTGCCCCCATGAAATATCTCAGCCTAGGCGCCGAGCCGCCTGGCACAAGCATGCCTGTCCGCTGAGGCTTGAAGGTCCGGGCTCCATCCATATAACCCGCAACATGCCAGCAGAGAATTTTTCACTAGAGATGCGGGAGGACGGCGGAGCCTGGCTTGCGCTGAGTTACAAGCACGCGGGGCGCAGTGGCATCCAGCGTATTTCCGGTGACTTGCAGCATGCTGACCTTGTGCAGCTGGTGCTCTTTGCAGAGGCGCTCAGCCTGCGCAAGCGTTTCGGCCATCCAGTCAGTGCAAGGGTATCAACCCAAGGGCTTGAGATATCCTATGACCCGGCGCAGCGGGATCTCCATGTGGTGCGGCAGGCTGGCTACTCCAAGCAGAGCGCCTGTATACCTGTTGCGGCCTTTGACGCTGAAATGGCGGGCATAACCGACATCTGCTTTGCCCGGGCCGAGGGATCAAAACACGGGCCCGCCCTGAAACGCCTGCTTGCTGAATGCGCAGCGCCCGCAGAGCTTTTGGAAAGGCTGGCTGAGGACGAGGCTGACCTGGCGATGCACCAGCTCAGGGAAATTGCCCTGCTGCTGCTGACGCAGGAGGCCGACACCCGCGGCTCTGCGCTGGCCCGCAAGCTGCGCGCGAAAAAAAACCAGGAGCAGGCCAGAGAAGCCGTGGTCAGGTTTTTGCTGGCGCTTGCTGCCGAGTTCTTCCCAGTTTCTGCTGAACCTGAACAGGTGTCTCACGGGCACTGCGGGTAACAGCCTGCCGGCATGCATCCCTGTCTGTGCAACGGCATGTCGGGCCTAATTGCTGAGTTCGGCATAGGCAGCCAGTGCCGCCTTGATATCTTCGGGAATTCCGATGGCACGGTGTTCCTTCAGGCATGTTGTGACAGTTGTGAGGTTTCCGCGCAGGGCTTCGCTGCCGTCTTTCAGTGCATGCAGCTGCAATTGGTAGGATTTGCTGCCAATAGCGGCCACGGTAACAAAGACGTCGATTTCATCGCCCATCATACAGGGCGAAAAGAACGTCGCCCCAACGCTTGCATAACCCAGACCGGTGCGGCGCGGGCCGATGATCTCGTAATAATCAATGCCCAGGCGTTCGCAGAACCAGGCTTCTACCACCTGATTGAATACGTCAAAAAACTTGGGCGTGTAGACGATCCCGGCCGGATCGCATTGGCCGTGCCGGAAGATATGCGTCTTTGACCAAAGACCGCCAGGCAGGTCTGCGGAGGTCAGGGGAAGCGGGCGTGCCTGTGGATTGTTCTGTTCTGCTTCTGTCATGCAAATAACTCGATTGTTCTGAATGTGCCGTCCGATTGATTGCCGATGCAAGCAGGCGCCGCAATCAGTCAGCGGTGTCGCCTCTGTCGGCAATGATGTGTGCGGCTGCCATGACCATATCAAATTTTGACAGCCTGCGGATATGGTGTCTGAAGGCTTTGCTGCAGAAATCTTGCGATGGGATTCACTGTAGGCCTTCGGCGCAATCGCCGGAAGGCATGCGCAGTTGTACCGCCGCCGAGCAGCAAATGTCGGCATCAACGCAAAGGATGCTCCCATGTTGCGTGACCTGTTGGCCCAGGCCCAACCCGATCAGCAAATTCTGAGCGTTACGGCTGTTGGGGGGGGCATGATCTGAATGAATTGCCCTTGGCAGGCAGTGGGCTGCCGTGAGGTAAATCTGGTCTTCACATCTATCTACAATATTGTATACAGTTCAGAATGCGAATCTCGAATTGCAGTCCGGGACAAGACCACAGCGGTTTCAAAGGGCTCTTAGGAAGAACACGATGGACAATACGATGAGCGGCGCCGAAGCGATGGTGCGCGCCTTGGAGGCGCATGGGGTCAGCCATATCTTCGGTCTCTGCGGCGATACCACGCTGCCTTTTTATGATGCGATGAACCGGCTGGAGCACGGCATTACCCATGTCCTGACCCGCGACGAGCGCAGCGCGGCCTATATGGCTGACGGCTTTTCCCGTGTGACGGGACGGGTGGGGGTCTGCGAGGGACCTTCCGGCGGCGGTGCAACCTATATCCTGCCGGGGCTGATTGAGGCCAACGAAAGCTCTTATGCGGTGCTGGCGATCACCACTGACATTTCGATCGGATCATACGGAAAATACCCGCTGACTGAGGTCAATCAGGAGGTCCTGATGGGGCCGCTGACCAAGTTCAACACGGTGATCAAACGCGCCGACCACATCCCGCGCATGGTGCGCCAGGCGTTCCGGGCGATGACCACCGGCCGCTCTGGCTCGGCGCATCTGGGGCTGCCCTATGACATTCAATATGACGACGTGGCAGCGGATGACATCTGGGCCGACCCCAAGCATCAAAGCTACCCTGCCTACCGCGCGGCCCCCGAACCGGGAGCAGCAGAGGCTGCGGCGCAGGCTATTCTCACCGCCAAATCGCCGCTGATTGTCTGCGGCGGCGGCGTGGTGATTGCCGACGCAATGGAGGAACTGGGCACATTGGCCTCCCGTCTCGACATTGCTGTGGGCACATCGATCTCTGGCAAGGGATCGCTGGCCGACACCCACCCGCAGATGCTGGGCGTGGTCGGCTCCAACGGCGGCACCGATGAGACCTGGGAGATGATGGAAAATGCGGATCTGGTTGTCTTCATGGGCTGCCGGGCGGGATCAACCACCACGTCCCGCTGGGAGGCGCCGAAGCCCGGCAAGCGCATTGTGCATTTCGACAATGATCCGATGACCATCGGCGCCAACTACCCGACCGAGGTCGGGGTGGTGGCCGACCTGAAGCTGAGCCTGCAGGCGGTGAACGCCTATCTGGACAGTCGCAAAGACGATCTGCCGTCCTTTGGCGCTGCTGTCAAAATCGCCGATATCAAGCAGCGCAAGTTCGCCAAGTTCGAGGCGCTGGCACACAGCAAGAGCGATCAGGTATTGCCAGAGCAGATCATCCACGCCTTGAACCGAAACCTGCCCGATAACGCCATCGTGGTCTCTGACCCAGGCACCAGCTGCCCCTATTACAATGCCTACTCACAGCAGAAACATCCGGGCCGTCACTACATCACCAACCGCGCGCATGGGGCTTTGGGGTACTCGCTGTCGGCCTCGCTCGGCGCCTGGTTCGGGCGGCCTGATGCCAAGGTTGTGGGGATGATGGGCGACGGGTCCTTCAATTTCACCTGCGGTGAGCTGGAAACCGTGGTCCGCTGCAACGCGCCCATTACCTATGTGGTGTTCTCCAACGCCAACTTTGGCTGGATCAAGGCGAGCCAGCGGGATGGCTACGAAAAGCGCTACTACAATGTGGACTTCAACCGCACCAACCACGCCGCGGTGGCTGAGGCATTCGGGGTCAAGACCTGGCGGGTGGAAAGGCCGGAAGAGCTGGACCGGGCAATCAAGGACGCCTTTGCCCATGACGGCCCGACATTGATTGATGTGGTCTGCCAGACGCTCGAAGAGGCCGCCGCACCGGTGCGCCGCTGGATGGGTTGATCATTTATTGCGCAAAGCACCTTCTGGGCCGGGAAACATCTGTTCCCGGCCTTGTTTCTGTTACGGGGCGCCCGTTATGAATTTGTGGAACCGGTAGTTAAGAAAGGCGCCAGATCATGGACACACCCACCGCCCCCAAAGCCGGCGCCATGCTGCACCTGCGCGGCAACAGGCTGTCCGAAGGCGAGCCGGTGGCGCTGCCACTGACCCAAAGCTCAATGTACCACCTGCCGGGCGACTGGACCGGCGGTCCCAGCTATGGCCGGGCGGACAATGCCACCTGGGAGCATCTGGAGCATGTGCTGGCCTATCTGGAAGACGCGCCGACCCTGGCCTTCCCGTCAGGCATGGCGGCAATCTCGGCGGCGCTGTTTGCCACGGTCAAGGCAGGATCCCGGATTCTGATCCCTTCGGACGGCTACTATGTGACCCGCAGGCTCGGCGAGCGGTTTCTGCAGAACCTTGGCGTTGAGGTCGTGCAGCGCCCGACCGCTGCCTTTTGCGAGGGCGGGCTTGCGGGATTTGACGTTGTTTTTGCAGAGACACCTTCGAACCCCGGGCTGGATCTCTGCGACCTGCCAGCGATCTCGGAGGAGGTCCACGCGGCAGGCGGGCTGCTGATCGTCGACAACACCACCATGACACCGCTGGGCCAGCGCCCGCTGGAGCTGGGTGCGGATGTGGTGGTGGCATCCGACACCAAGGCGCCGGGCGGCCATTCGGATGTGCTGATGGGGCATCTGGCCACCCGCAATGCAGATGTGCTGCAGGCGGCGCGCGAATGGCGCCAGTTCGGCGGCGGCATCCCCGGCCCGCAAGAGGCCTGGCTGGCGCACCGGGGACTGGAGACGCTGGAGGTGCGTTTTGACCGGATGTGCAGCACCGCAGACGTGCTGGCCGAACGGCTGGCCGCGCATCCGCTGGTGCGCCAGATCCGCTTTCCGGGGCTGGCCTCCGACCCATCGCATGCGCTGGCAAAACAGCAGATGGCCCGGTTTGGCTTTCTGATCTCGATCACTCTGGACAGCGCGGAACAGGCCGATGCCTTCATCAACGGGTGCCCGCTGATCCGCGCTGCGACATCCTTTGGCGGTGTCCATACCTCAGCCGAACGTCGCGCCCGCTGGGGGGATGCAGTGGCGCCGGGTTTCATCCGGATCTCAGTCGGCACCGAACCTGCCGAAGAGCTGTGGCAGGCGATGCAGGCATCGCTGCAGGCAGTTGTTGCATAAGTGTTGGCAAGAAAGAAAAAGGGCGCGGGACCTCAGAGTATCTCCTGATACAGGGACATAAGCCAGTTGCAGAAGGTCTTCACCTCCTCCCGCTGGCCCGCGCGATCATTCATCACCACATAGTGAGAGCGGCGCTTGGGCAGTTTGAATGGGGTCGGGGTAACAACCAGGCCCTGCTCCACATACTGCTTGGCAAAGCTTTCCAGCACCATGGTGACACCATGCCCCGCGGCAATCGTCTGCAGCGCCAGCAGTGACGAGTCAGCCTTGAGCCAGTCTGTCGGTGATTGCAGGTTCAGCCCATGCAAATCCGACAAGCGCCCCCAATCTGTTTCCGACCCGAAAATCTGGACCACATCTGCACCCGCCAGATCGTGGATTGTGGGACTTCCGCCCAGGTTTTGCAGGTAGGCCGGGCTGCAGACCGGCACCGCGTTTTCATGGCCCAGATGCAGCGTTTCGCTGTCCTGCCAGTCGCCGCCATAGCGAATATCAATATCCAGCCCTTCCTCGTCGAACCGGTTGGCCCAGATAGACGTTGTAAGCTTGATGAGGATATCCGGATGCACAACCTGGAAACGGGCCAGCTGCGGCGCAAGCACCAAGGCCGCGCAAGAGATAGAGGCCCGCACCCGGACCACACGTTTGCGCTGTTTGCCGAACAGACCGGCGGTGGCCAGTTGCATGTCGTTAAAGGATTTTCGGATCGGTTGCGCATAGGCCTGACCAGTTCCGGTCAGCGCAACGCCGCGCGGCAGTCGTTTGAAAAGCTGGGCATTCAGATGTTTCTCCAGCAGCCTGATCTGCTGGCTGATGGCCGCAGGCGTCAGGCCCAGTTCTTCGGCAGCAGCAGAAAAACTGTTGAGCCGCGCAGCAGCTTCAAAGGCTTTCAGCCAAGTAACATGGGGCAGGTCAGTCATGGCTATGTTTAAGCACAGTTTAGCCTTAGGGGTAAAACACATTGTTTGAATTAACCGTCCGTCTGCGGGCAAGCTAGGCGATACTAGGGGAGTCGGAGCCCGCAATGGCGCAAACATTTGATTTCATTATCGTAGGGGCCGGATCGGCGGGCTGCGTGCTGGCAGACAAGCTGACGGCCAATGGCCGCTACAAGGTGTTGCTGATCGAGGCAGGTGGCAGCGACCGGCGGTTCTGGATCAAAATTCCGGTGGGGTACGGCTTTACCTTCTCCGACCCGAAAGTGAACTGGCGCTACTCTGCGGCCGCTGATCCGGGGCTGAACGGGCGCGAGGCCTATTGGCCGCGAGGCAAGGTGCTGGGCGGGTCGAGCTCGATCAACGCGATGGCCTATGTGCGCGGGCTGCCGCATGACTTCGACGACTGGGAGACCGCAGGCGCCACCGGCTGGGGCTGGAACAACGTGCGCCGCAGCTATGAAGCACTGGAAAGCAATGACGAATGGCACGAAGGCCGCCGCAGGCTGCGCGGCACGGGCCCTGTTCGCGTCACGGACCTGAGCGAGCGGATGCATCCCTTTGCCCGCAATTTTCTGTCAGCGGCGCAGGATATGGGCTGGCCATTCCTTCAGGACATGAATGCCGCGGCAGAAACCGGCGCCAACACACTGCCGAGCGAAGGCATGGGCTATGTGCGCAGCACCGTGAAGGAAGGGCGGCGCTGGTCTTCGGCTGACGCCTTTCTAAGGCCCGCAATGAAACGCGACAATCTGACCGTGGTCAGCGGTGCATTGGTTGAGAAGGTTCTGACATCCGGCGGCAGGGCGACCGGTGTTGCCTACAAAACAAAGGGCCAGACAGAGCAGGCGCTTGCTGCCCGGGAAGTGATCCTGAGCGCCGGTGCTGTAAACTCGCCGCAGCTGCTGCAACTGTCGGGGATCGGCCCGGCAAAGCTGCTGCAGCGCCATGGTATCGAGGTCACCCAAGATTTGCCGCAGGTGGGGCAGGGCCTGCAGGATCACTTGGCGGTCTCGCATTTCTTCTGGGCCAATCGCGCCACATTGAATGAGCGGCTGGGCAGTTTTGCCAAGCAGATGAAAGCCGGAATGCAATATGTGCTGACCCGCAAGGGGCCACTGAGCGTGCCGGTCAATCAGTGCAGCGGTTTTGTCCGGACCAAAGGCGCGGCACAGCCCGATGTGCAGGTCTACTGCAACCCGGCGTCCTATTCGACGCAAACCAACGGCAAACCGCAGATCGACCGGGACAACGGCTTCTTGCTGTGTGTGCAGCCTGGCCGTCCGGTCAGCCGCGGACAGATCAACATCACATCCCCAGACCCGCGCCAGGCGCCGCTGATTGAGCCGAACTCGCTCTCGGCTGAAGAGGATCAGGCCGCGGCCATTCGCGCCAGCCATCTGCTGCAAGCCCTGGCCTCCACCCCGACCATGAAAAGCGTCACCAAGGAACGGCGCGATCCGGATATTCTCGGCATGGATGACGCAGCACTGCTGGAGAATTTCCGCGAACGCGCAGGCAGCGTGTTTCATGCAAGCTGCACCTGTCGGATGGGACATACTGCGGCGGACTCGGTTCTGGATGCGCGGCTTCGGGTGCACGAGATGGCGGGGCTGCGGGTGATTGATGCCTCATCGTTTCCGAATGTGACCTCGGGCAACACCAATGCGCCGACACTGATGCTGGCCGCGCGCGGAGCGGAAATGGTTTTGGAAGACAATGAAAATGGGCCCTTGGCGGCTGAATGACGGGAAATTCACGGATGAAACTCGACAAAATCGAAACCTTTGTGTTCGGCAATCCGCCGCCGCGCCACGGCGGCCGCTATTTCATCTTTGTGCGTCTGACCACGGCCTGCGGCATTACGGGCGTTGGCGAAATTTACAACGCAACCTTCGGTCCGGATCTGTGCTGCGCCATGGCGCAGGATATGTTTGGGCGCCAGTTTGAAGGCTGCGATCCGCATCATATCGAAAAGCTGTGGCGCAAATCCTATGGCGCCGGCTACTCGATGCGGCCCGATGTGACAGTGATGGGGGTCTTGAGCGGTCTGGAAATGGCCTGCTGGGACATCATCGGCAAGGCGGCGGGCAAGCCGGTCTATGAGCTGATGGGCGGCCAGGTGCATGACCGGCTGCGCAGCTATACCTACCTCTACCCGGCTGAAGGCGATGTCTACCCGGACCCGGACACGCCCAATGTCTACAACGACCCTGACATGGCGGCAGAGGCAGCGCTGATCCAGGTGGACAAAGGCTTCACCGCGGTGAAGTTCGACCCCGCAGGCCCCTATACAATCTTTGACGGCCATCAACCGCGGCTGGAGGATCTGGAGCGCAGCGAGATGTTCGTGAAGCGCATCCGAGAGGCGGTCGGCACCCGTGCGGATCTGCTGTTTGGCACCCATGGGCAGTTCACCGTCTCTGGCGCCAAGCGGATGGCACGGCGGCTGGAACCTTATGAACCCCTTTGGTTCGAAGAACCCACAACACCGGAAAACCCGGCCGACATGGCAGAAGTGGCGCGGTTCACGTCGGTGCCGGTCTCAACCGGTGAACGGCTGTGCACCAAACATGAATTCGCGCGGGTTCTCGAAGCAGGTTCCGCCTCTATCCTGCAGATGAATCTGGGCCGGGTCGGCGGCCTGTTGGAAGCCAAGAAAATCGCATCCATGGCCGAAACCCGGCAGGCCCAGATCGCACCGCATCTTTACTGCGGGCCGGTGGTGGCCGCGGCGAACATCCAGATCGCCACTTGCAGCCCGAATTTCCTGATCCTGGAAAGCATCGGCACTTTTGAAGGCCCCTATATGTCCTGCCTGAAGTCCGCGATCACCTGGGAAGACGGCTATGTAATCCCCTCCCGCGAACCGGGCTTGGGGGTTGAGCTGGACGATGCGGCAATCGCCGCCAGCCCCTATAACGGCAGCGAGCTGCATCTGGAGCTGGCACAGGAGCCGGTGGTTCAGTAAGCGCTCACAGCATCAGCCGCCGGGGCGCATGGTCTCCGGCGGCAGTTTTATCAGGAACTTGGTGCGACCCTCGGCCTCCAGCTTGCGGCAGCGGTAGTTTGGAAAATGCGCGCCCAGGATCCTGCCCGACATCGTGCGGGCGGGGGCAAGCAGACCGGGCCTGCGGCCTGCGCTAGAGTTTCGGGTTCTGACTGTTCAGATCATCCTGAAATAGCTGCGATAGAAGCCGGACAGGCTCCATTCCATCTCGGACAGCGGGCCGGGTGCGAAACGGTGCGAATTCACGCCCTCCTGGTTGTGGCGAATGATGCGTTCATCATCGAGCGAGGTGACATGCCACAGCCAGGTGAGCGCCTCTTTGTTGTAATCACGCCCCTCTTTGGCATCGCCACGCACATACCAGGCGACCTGAATGTCGGTCTCCTGCAGGTCGCGGGGCACAAAGCGGTAGCCGACCAGATGGTCGGCATAGATCAGGAAATTGTTCAGGATGCCGATGGTCAGATCCGTGGCGCCGCCGTCATGGCCAGTCAGCGCGCCCAAGGCCGGCGCCAATGGCGTGCCATCCTCGCTGCCGGTCTGATAGCCGGGGAGCAGAGGATAGCGGCGCCAATAGACATCCGCGCCGGGCGCCTGCGCGTTGGGGCCAGTCAGGTCCAGTTCTTCTGAAGGCAGGCCGATTGCGGCGGACCGTTCGCGCAGCGCTTCACCGTATTTCTGGACGTCTGCCGGGTCTTTCAGCGAATGGCTGCGGGAATAATCCTGGTGCGATGGCGCGCAGTGATAGCACTCAAGGTAGTTTTCAAGCGCCAGTTTCCAATTGGCGGGAACCGGATAGGAGGCCTCATGCGCCAGTGTCAGGTTCTCAAGCTGCATCGGCGCTGCAAGCGGCAACAGCCGGTCCAGGCCATCTGCCAGCGGCGGCGGGTTTTCATCGGCGCAGACAAAGATAAGGCCCTGAAAGATCTGCACCTGCACCGGAAACAGCCCGTATTTGGCGGGGTCGAAATCCGGCCCCATGGCGCGGCCGCCGCGCAGTTTCCCGTCCAGACCAAACGTCCAGGCATGATAGGGGCAGGAAAACACCCGTGCCGTTCCCTGTTTTTCCAGACACACGCGAGAGCCGCGATGGCGGCAGACGTTCAGATGTGCGCGGACCTCGCCCTCGCGGTCACGCACCACGATCACCGATTCCGGACCGTAGTCGAACAGGAAATAGTCCCCCGGCTCTGCGATCTGGCTGACATGGCCGACCCAGATCCAGTTGCGGTTCCAGAACATCTTGATGTCGTGCTCATAAACCGCTTCAGAGGTATAGAAATGCCGCTCCAGCGCAAAGCCCTCGCGGTGGTTCTCCATCAGCTCACGCATCACTTGCAGGTCATCTTTGGGCATCATGCGCCTCCCATGTCTTTGAGGGAAATCAGTTCACGGCGGAACCAGTCGGCATCCGCCGCCGCCGGATCGCGTTCGAAATTGCGGGCCGCGAGGTGACCGGCAAAGACCGCATCGGCAATCAGGCCGGGGGCTGCTGCGTCACCGATCAGTTCCAGCGTCGTCAGGCTGTCTGCGTGATTTGCCGTCAGCTCATCATGCAGCGCGGTGCTGCGCTGGCGCGAGGTGACCAACAGCAGGCTGGCACATTCCACCCGGCGGCTACGGCTTGTATAAACACAGGTCAGCGCGGCACCGGAACCATCCGCAGATTGCAGGGTATGCAGCGGAAGGATCTCCACCCCTGCCTCCAGCAGCTCTGCTTGCACCCGGTGCTGTTCCAGGGTGAGTTCGGTAAAGGCAGAGGCGATGGCGCCAGGTGTTACCAGGACCACCTTGCGGTTTGCGGCGGCCAAATGGCTGGCCAGCACACCGCCCAAATACCCCTGATCGTCGTCATAAAGCAGTACCGGGCCGCTGTCCGGCGGCAGGGTTCCCGCCGTCACGTCATCGGGGGTGAAAACAGGCACGTCCCTGATGTCCAAAGGCAGTGGCGCGCTGCGCCCGCGCCCGTCCCGGTGCCAGCTGCTGCCGGTGGCGAGGAAGACATTGGGGATGCCCAGCTCCATGACGTCTGCAGCGCAAAGTTTGCTGCCGCTGAACATTTGCACATTGCCCCGCTGCTGCAGGTCCCACAGGCGGTTGTCGGCAACCCGCTTCCAGGCGGACAGCCCTTTCAGCCTGCTTTCCTTCAACACCCGGCCGCCGAATTCCCCTGCGGCTTCGGCCAGCGTTACCTGATAGCCGCGCTTGGCCAGTTGCATGGCGCATTCCAGACCCGCAGGTCCAGAGCCAACCACCAGCGCGGTCTCTTCCTGCTGCTTGGGGGCGATCAGCTCCGGGTGCCATTTGCGCCGCCATTCCTCTCCCATTGTCGGGTTCTGAGTGCAGCGGATCGGAACGCCGAGATTGTCAGCTGACACACAGATGTTGCAGCCAATGCATTCGCGGATCTCCTCGATCCGGCCTTCCTCAATCTTCTTGGGCAGGAAGGGATCGGCGATCGACGGCCGGGCTGCGCCGATCAGGTCCAGCACACCTTTGGAAACCAGCGAGGTCATCAGGTCGGGCGAGGTGAACCGCCCGACGCCGACCACAGGTTTGTTCGTCACCTGTTTCACGAAATCGGTATAGGGGATCTGATAGCCGTCTTCGGGCTGAAAGCGGGTGGTCATACTGTCGTTGCTCCAATCAGCAACATTCACATCCCAAAGGTCGGGCAGATCCGCCAGCATCTCCACCACGGCGCGACCTTCTTCGCTGGCCTGCATGCCGTCTGCCCCCATCATCTGATCCACCGCAAAGCGGAAGGCGACGGCGCAGTGGCCGTCCAGCACCTCGCGGGTGTCTTCCAGAAGTTCGCGGGTCAGGCGGACGCGGTTTTCCAGACTGCCGCCGTATTCGTCGCTGCGGGTATTGTACTGGGGCAGCAGGAAATGATGCGCCAAGGTCATCTGGTGGCCCGCATAGACATAGACGATGTCAAACCCCGCCGCGCGCGCACGAAGCGCCGCATCGCGGTGCCAGCGGCGCAGGTCACGGATGTCCTGTTTGTCCATGGCGCGGGCCTGTTTCGGATAGATCGCATCAATGGGCCGGTCGCAGACCCCCAGCGCCGGGGCGCGGGTCAGATGGTTGGTGGCATGATGGCCGTTATGGGCCAGCTGGATCGCGGCCAGCGCCCCTTTGGCATGAACCTGCTCTGTCATCAGCTGCAACGCCGGGATGTCGTGCCTGTCCCACAGCCGGTGTTCGGCATAGGGGCCAAGATCCGAGGTCGGATGGATCTCGGTCTCCTGCGTGGAAACCACAGACCAGCCGCCCTCTGCCTTCATTGCGCGCACGGCAGCTTCGGCCTGCGGGCGCACATGGCCCAGGCCGGTGCAATGCGGCACCTGGAAAAAGCGATTGCGGGTGGTGACCGGGCCGATTTTAACCGGTTCGAACAGAATGGAATACCCATTTGCGCCTGGCATACTGGCACATCCTTTGTTGCAGGGGTTGTCTATGGTTTGCGGGGCGGCGGGTCTCAGCACCCGCCGCCAGAAATGCTCAGAAGCCGGCTTTGATGCGCTCGAACTCCTTCAGCATGCGGCCCTCCAGCTCAGGATTGACCGCATCAAAGAACAGGCTGCTGGCAAAGAATTTGTCGACGTCAGCAAAACCGTAGGATTCGATCAGGCTCTGATCCGCGGACTTGAAGGCTGCGGCATTGGAATGGGCATAGCCCCAGTTTTCGATAATGTATTTTCCGCTGGCCTCGGCGCTCAGCGCGTTCAGCATGTCATAGACCTGCTCGTCGCTTTGGGTGGATGCGTTCAGATGCACATAGCCGCAGACCCAGGTCGCAATGCCTTTTTCCACGTCGCGCATCATCTTGGCCGGTGTTTCGTTCCAGATCAGGTTCAGCTCTGACTGGTTCCATCCCCAGCCCATCAGCACCTCGCCAGAGGCAATGGCCTGATCCAGCTGGCCCGCATCAGACCAGTAGAACCGCATGTTCGGGTGGATCGCACGCAAGAAGTCCGAGGCCTTCTGAAACTCCTCGTCGCTCATATCCGTGTAGCTGGAAGCGCCCGTCGCCAGAGCCGCCATTGCATAGGCCGAGGACGCCGCATCGGGGATCGCAATCTTGCCCTGGTAGGCGGGGTCCGCCAGCAATTGCAAAGACACCGCAGCCCCGTCGATCTGGTCGGTGCGGTAGATCAGCCCGGTGTTGCCCCATTCAAACGGCACCATATAGGTGTTGCCATCGATGGTGATGCCATCGACATCCTTGATCTGCGGCAGCAGGCTGTCCCAGTTGGCGATTTTTGCGGTGTCGATGGGTTTTACCAGCCCCGCGGCCACCCATTTGCGCAGCCCGTCAGTGCAGGGGTGGGCCAGGTCGGCGGCAAAGCCCGATTGCAGCTTGGTAAAGGCCTCCTCGACGCTGCCGAAATAGGTATAGCTGGGCGCGCCGCCGTATTTGGCAACGTAATCGCCATAAAAGCCCTGATCCTCGTAGCCGGACCAGTCAAAGACCGACAGGCTGGACGCATCGGCGGATGCGATCCCCGCCGAAGCAGATAAGGCTGTCGCAGCGGCCAGTACCGTTTTCAGATGTTTCATTTTCTTTCCTCCCATTTATCTCATGCCTCGCGGGCGCCCAGATCGATGACCGAAGCGTTCTGCACGCCCAGCCAGACCGGATCGCCCTGCTGGTGATCAACCGTGTGGAAATAGTTCGGAACCGACACTGCGATGGGCTGCGGCACGCCCGCAGCCGTCACGTGGTAGTGAACGTTTTCGCCGTAGAAAGCGGCATTGGTGACGGTGCCTTGCAGATAGCCGTCATAGCCTTCGGGTTTCTGCGCCGAAATTTCCAGCTGCTCTGGGCGGATGCCCGTCAGCAGCTTGGTTCCGCGCCGCGTCACATTGGGGTTCACATCGATGGCCAGCGGCCCGAAGCCCTGCACCTGGGCCTGCAATTTACCTTCTGCCTCTGCAGTCACTGAGGCATCCAGGAAATTCATGCCGCCAATGAAGGCCGCGACTTCCCGGCTGCAGGGGCGGGCATAAAGCACCTCGGGCTTGTCGACCTGCTTGAGCTGCCCCTTGAACATCACGCCGATGCGGTCGGACATGGTCATCGCCTCATACTGGTCGTGGGTGACCATCACAAAGGTGATGCCCAGCTTTTGCTGAAGCCGCCGCATTTCGAACTGCATCGCCTCGCGCAGGTTCTTGTCCAGCGCCGACAGTGGTTCATCCAGCAGCAAAACCTTGGGCCGCATCACCAGGGCCCGGGCCAGGGCAACCCGCTGGCGCTGGCCGCCCGAAAGCTCTGTGGCCTTGCGCGACTGCAGCCCGCCGAGCTCCACCATCTCCAGCGCCTCGGCAACGCGGGCGTCTGTTTCGGCCTTGCCCAGATTCAGCTTGCGCAGGCCAAAGGCCACATTGTCGCCGACGTTCAGATGCGGAAAGATCGCATAGGATTGAAACACCATATTGGTCGGCCGCTTGTTGGCAGGGATCTGCGCCATATCCTGCCCGTCGATGCGGATTGTACCGGCATCATGATCCTGAAACCCAGCAATCATCCGCAAAGCCGTGGTCTTGCCGCAACCTGAAGGACCAAGCAGAGAGAAGAATTCGCCCTCTTTCAGAGAGAGGTTCAGATCGCGCACAGCGATGAAGGAGCCGAACCGCTTTTCCACTCCGGAAATTTCGATGATGTTCTGACGGGTCATCCTCATATCCTTGATCAAGCGGATTTGTTTGAACGGCGGCGGAAGTATTCAGCGATCAGCAGCAGCACCACCGAGGCGAGCAACAAGAGCGAGCCAAGCGCCAGCGTGTTCGGCAGCTTGGCCGGAAAGCGGATCTGGCTCCAGATGTAGACCGGCAAGGTGGGCTGGTTGCCCGACAGGAAAAAGGCCAGCACAAATTCATCAAAGGAAACGGTGAAGGTCACCAGCAGGCTGGCCACAATCCCCGGAGCCACGATAGGCAAGGTCACCCGGCGGAACGTGCCAATGACGCTTTCACCAAGATCGAAGGCCGCTTCCTCCAGCGACTGGTCAAAGTCGTCAAAGGCAGATTTCATGATCGAAACCGCAAAGGGCAGGGCAACAAAGACATGCCCCAGGATCACCGTGGTGAGCGACGGTTTCAGCCCCAGCGCGATGAACAGCACCAGCATGGAAGACGCCACGATGATGCCGGGAATGACCAGCGGCAGCATCACCAGCCCTTCCGACAGCTCACGCCCCTTGAAGCGGTAGCGGACATAGGCACGCGCCGCAAACAGGCCCAGCGAGGTGGCCGCAAGCGCGGTCACACTGCCGACAATCAGAGAATTCACCATCGCCTGCAGCAGCGTGTCCTGCGCACCCAGCTGCGCGTACCATTTCAGAGTGAAACCCTTCATCGGGAACGCAACAATGGTGCCGTCGTTAAAGGAGAACAGCGGCAGCAGCAGCACCGGCAGATACAGGAAAACCAAATAGGCGATGGCATAGACCAGCAGCCAGGGAAATCGCAAAGACCTGCGCCGCGGCTTTCTGATGGCGGGTGTCAGTGGTTTGGCCAAGGGTTCGCTTGTCGGAGTGTTCACCGAATTCTCCTCCCCAGCGCTGTTGCAAGGATGACAAACAGGACTGCCACAAAGCCAACCGAGGCCATGGCAACCAACGACAGGGTTGCGCCCAAAGGCCAGTTGTTGGCAGGGCCGAACTGCACCTGGATAAGGTTCGCCACCATTTTGCCCTGCGATCCGCCGACCAGCGAGGGGGTGACATAATCGCCAACGGTCGGAATGAAGATGATCAGACTGGCGGCGATAATGCCGGGCACCGTCAATGGCAGGGTTACACGGACAAAGCGCTCCAGTTTCGAACAGCCAAGGTCTGTTGCGGCTTCCAAAAGCGAGCGGTCGATTTTTTGCAGCGAAACATAAATCGGCAAAATCGCGAACGGCGCCCAGGCATGGGCCAGCGTCAGCACCACCGCAAATTCATTATACAGCAGGAAGGTCAGTGGCTCATCAATCATCCCCAGCGAAATCAGCGCCGAATTCATCACACCGTTGAAACCCAGGATCAGTTTCCAGCTGAACACCCGCAGCAGATAGCTGGACCAGAACGGGATGGTGATCAGCAAAAGCCACAGGGTTTTGCGATGTGTGCGAAAGGCGATGAAATAGGCAATCGGATAGGCCAGTGCCACTGTCGCCGCAGTGACGGCTGCCGCAATCAGGATCGACCGCAGCATCAGGTGACGCACCAGCGGATCAGTGGCAGCCTCCAGATAATTGGCCCAGGACGGCGTCTTGTCGATCTCGACATAGGTTTGCGTCCAGAAGCTGTAGGCCACCAGAATGCCCAGCGGCGCAGCCACCAAGAGCCCCACATAGAGCGAAGCCGGGGCGCTGAGCGCCAGACCTTTTCCAGCCTCGGTTCTAAGAAATCCGGCCATGTCTCTTTGTTGCCTGCTGTTTTCAGGGTGGGGCGCCATCATCAAAAATGGACAATCGTCCATCAAAACTTGCGGCTCGGCAGGCTGTTCTGTCAACATGTTTCTCAAAAAATGTACAAACGTCCATTATGTTTGAAGAAACCGTCTTTATGTGCCTAGACTGTTGGAAAGCCACCGCTTGCCGCAGTGGTCTGCACCACGTATCAGCACCGCCCAAATGCGGCAGACATCGGGAAATCGGAATCAAATGACCGGGAAACGGGAACAGAACCGCGAGCAGAACCGCCTGGCCCTGATCTGCGCTGTTCTGGATTCGGTGGCAGAGAAGGGGATCTCCGAGACCTCTGTCAGCGAAATTATCCAGCGGGCCGGCCTGTCGCGCGGCATGATACATTTGCACTTTGGCGGCAAGGACAATCTGGTCCAAGCAGCAGCGCACCATTCTTCGCAGGAGTATTACGACGGCATCGAGGCCCTGCTGCAGACTGCGGGTGACAGCCCGCAAAAACGGATCGAAATGATCGTGCGCGGCGATCTCAGTGAACGCATCCTGAACCGGCGCAACGTCAGTATCTGGTATGCCTTCCGAGGCGAGGCGCGCAACCGTACAGCCATTGCCGAATACTCCGACACCCGCGACGGGCGGCTGCGCGGCATGATCCACAACGCCTTTTCCCGGATCGTGCGCGAGGCCGGAACACCGGATGCCCCTGGTGTGGCGCGTGATGCGACCCATGGCACTCTGGCGCTGCTCGAAGGCATGTGGACCGACTTTCTGCTGCACCCCGACCGCTTTGACAGGGACGAAGCCGCCCGGATCATCTTTCGGTTTCTGGCGGCGATGTTCCCGGCGCATTTCGCGCTGACTGGCGCAATCCGCCCAGACCAGGGAGAAACAGACGCTCCCCCCGTTGAAGCGCCTCAGCGCCGGCCGGAAGGCCCCGCAGCGTAAAGGCACAGCAGATCGTTGGCGATCGTAGCCGCAGCGATGGCCGTGATTTCGGACACATCATAGGCCGGGGCGACCTCTACCACATCCATGCCCACCACATTTGTCCCGGCCAGCCCGCGGATGATTTCCTGCGCCTGATAAGGCGTCAGGCCACCTATCACCGGGGTGCCGGTACCGGGGGCAGAACCCGGCTCCAGCGCATCAATATCAAAGGTCACATAGGTCTTGTGACCGCCAACAATGCTGCGGATCTTGTCTGCGACGGCTTCCGGCCCGGATTTTTGCACCTCGATTGCATCAATGATGTTCATGCCCAGCGGATCGGGGTTGTGGGTGCGGATGCCGACCTGAACAGAGCGGGCGGGGTCCACCAGCCCTTCACGGATAGCGTGCCACAGCATGGTGCCATGGTCGATCCGGCCTTCCTCGTCGGCCCAGGTATCGGAATGGGCATCAAACTGGATCAGGCTCAGGGGGCCATGTTTCTCCACATGGGCCTGCAGCAAAGGGTAGGTGATGAAATGGTCACCGCCGATCGACAGCAGCGCCGTATCCGTGGCCAGAACATCCCGCGCGGCCTGCGCGATTTCCCCCGGTACCTTATGCGGGTAGCCATAGTCGAACTCGCAATCGCCATAGTCGACCACCCGAAGCACTTCATAGGGGTCAACCTCCCATGGCCAGGGTTTGGACCAGGCAATGTGGCTGGAGCCAGAGCGCACCGCCCGCGGCCCCAGCCGGGTCCCCGAGCGGCTGGACACCGACAGATCGAAAGGAACCCCCATCACTGCCACATCAGCGCGGCTGAGATCACGGGAATAGCGCCGCCGCATGAAGCTGAGCGCGCCGGCGTAGCTGGCTTCGGCCACCACGCCACGGTCGCTTTCACGGGTAAAGGCCAGATCTCCCTGTACGGGATTCACACTGGAGGAATCGGTCATCTGGGGCTCCGTAAATTCTTAATCCGTCTGACCCCAGTTTGACTTTGCCGCTTATGCCGGCAAACTTGGCCAAAGATATATATCGAAAGACATAGATGCCAGAGACCCCTTCTTTCCCGCCGATGCCTTCAGGCTGGGTCAAAGCAATGACCGGGCTGGCTGAAACCGTCGCAACAGAGCGCTTCCCAGGCGCCCTGCGGCAGGTTCTGTCTCAGTGCTGCAGTTTTGATTCCATGGTCATCTCGCGCTACGCGGGAACCCAGCCACCAGTGCCGCTCTATCAGGATCTGGATGAATTGCAGGCGGCGATCACCGTGGAATTCTATGCCAGCGGCCCCTATCTACTGGATCCGCTCTATCAGGCGTGCCGCAACGGGTGCACACCCGGCGCCTATCGGCTGCTGGACCTGGCTCCTGAGGCCTTCTACCGCTCTGAATACTACCGTGCCTTTTACCGCAAGATCAGCATCAGTGACGAAATTGGCATCCTTGTACAGGACGGGGCAGAGAATTGGTTGATCGTTTCACTGGCTTGCTTTGCCCGGCAGCAGCGGTTTTCGGCGGCGGACACAGATCGGCTGAACGCCGCATTTGACCTGATCTCAGCATCGGTTCTGCGCCAATGGGGACAAGAGGAAGCGGCCCCGAACGGCGCCCAGGCCCCGGATTGGGAAGACCGGATGCAGACATTTGGCTCCGGCGTTCTCAGCCCGCGGGAACGGGAAGTGGTACAGCTTATTCTGCAGGGCCATTCCAGCCCGTCTGCCGCCGCCTGTCTGGGCATCGCAGAAGGCACCGTCAAAGTGCACCGCCACCACGCCTATACCAAGCTTGGCATCGGCTCCCAGGCAGAGCTCTTTTCCTTGGCGATACGGCATTTGACTGGCGCCGGATAGCACCGGCGGGGCGTGCAGCCTGCGGATGGATGATCGCGCGACCCTGGCACATGTTGGTTTTTCGGTCAAAAACACTGGATTTTTGTTTGCCAAACCCACATATTCACAAATTCTACATGAGATTTTTCCGCAAGCCAGCCAAATTCGGCCCAGCGGTACAGCCGCAAGGATGCCATGACAAAAGATCACGCTGACCACGCCCTGCGGACCGCAGAGACTGCGTCTGAAACCGCCCGCAGCCCTGGCCCGGAGCACAGTTCTGCAGGCGCAGGCCGCAAAAACGACTGGAGCGCCGATCCCACCGGTGGCATTCGGCCTCTCTGGTCCGGCCATCCGCTGTTCGGCTTTTCGCCGGGGCTTTTGAACAGGCAACCTTTCCATGTACGGGGTCGTGCGGATGCCGTCATCGATTTTGATCTGCAGCCTTATGACGTTCCGCCAGTCTCTCCTGTGATTTCGACTGCGGGCAAAGTAGTCACCAACCTGAACGGCCAGCCCGATGCCGCAGCTGCATGTCGTCACACCGGCGCTGATCAAAGGATAACCACATGGCAATATTAACTTTTCTGATCAGTCTTGCGGGCGCGACGATGCTGCTTCTCTATGCAGTGCGGATGGTGCGGACCGGGATAGAGCGCAGCTATGGCGCCTCGTTCCAGCGGCTGCTGACCGGACGACAAAGCCATCTGCAGGCGGGCGTAATGGGGCTTTTGCTGGCCATTGTCCTGCAAAGCTCAGCTGCGGTGGCGCTGCTCACCTCCGGCTTTGCCGCCAGCGGCTACCTCGCATTTCCGACGGGGCTGGCGATTGTGCTCGGCGGCGATCTCGGCTCGGCGCTGATCATCCAGATCCTGTCCTTCAAGCTTGATTGGCTGGTGCCGGTTCTGCTGGCCACAGGCGGCTATCTGTTTGTAAAGACCGAGGCCAAGAAAGCGCGTCAGCTGGGCCGGATTCTGATGGGTGTGGCTTTCATCCTGATTTCGCTCAGGTTCCTGCGCGAGGCGATGGACCCGATCCGCGACAGTGCATTTCTGCCCGCGGTCGCAGGCTACCTGGCCCGTGACTACATCACTGCCTTTCTGGTCGGCGGCGCGCTGGCCTTTGTCATGCATTCTTCTGTTGCCGCGATCCTGATGTGCGTTACCCTGGTGCAAATCGGCGCTATCCCTTTTGCGGCCGGCCTTTCGCTGGTGCTCGGCGCGAATTTCGGCTCTGCTTTCATTCCGATCTGGCTCAGCCGCGGCATGGCGCTGAGAGCGCGGCGCATTCCCTATGCCAACCTGGCCTTGCGCGGCACCTGGGCGGTGATCTGCCTGTTTGGTGCCAATCTGGCGCTGCGCCAGGGCTGGCTGGGCGATCCGCAAGGCGGACAGATGCTGGTCAGCGCCCATCTTTTGTTCAATGGGTCGCTTTTGCTGCTGGCGCTGCCGGCCTGCACGCCGCTGGAGAGACTGTTTGCCTGCGCCTTCCCGGAGCCGGTGCAGACGGAGCCTGTGCAGCCAGGTCGTCCGGTCAGCGCGTTGGAGCAGGGCAACTATGCCTCACCCGCACAGGCTGCGGCCAATCTCAAGCGGGAACTGCTGCGGATGGCCGACCAGGTCAGCGCCATGTTTCGCCCGGTGCTGGAACTTTATCAGGGCGGCAGCCGGGAGCAGATCAAAGCGGTGCAGCGGATGGATGATGAGGTCAACGATTGCCTCTCTGGCATCCGTCAGTATGTGGCGGCAATCCCCGAAGACAGTTTCGGCAAGGCGGAACTGAAGACCGCCCGCAGCCTGATGGAATACGCGATCCGGCTGGAGACCGCAGGCGATGTGGTGGCGCGCCGCCTGACGGTGCTGGCGGACAATCTGAACAAGAAAGGCCTGAGCTTCTCCAAGGAGGGCTGGCTGGAGATCACCCGTATGCACGAAGCGATCCTGGCCAATATGCAACTGGCCTCCAACGTTCTGATTTCCGATGATCTGGAAAGCGCGCGGCTCCTGAGTTTGGAGAAGACCGAGCTGAAGCGGATGGAGCACGACAGCCGCAAACGGCATCTGGGTCGGCTTCAGAACGGTGCGCGCGACAGCTTTGACACCTCGGACATCCATCTGGAAACCCTGCGTGCTCTGCGTGAATTCAACAGCCATATCGCTGCCGTGGCCAATCCTGTCCTCTATCAGAACGGCCAGCTGCTGGAGACACGGCTTATCGAGGATATGCCCGAAAGTGAGACCAGCGAGCTGCAGGAAACCAGCCGCTGACCATCTGGGTCGCAATGGCAGCCCGCCGCAGATGCAGCGGGCTGCTCGTTGTGGTCAGCTCTCGTCGTTCTGGTAGGGCACCACCAAAGTCGGGATCTGCGAACGGCGCAGAACCCGCTTGGCAACCGTGCCCAGGAACGTGTGGGAAAACCCGTGGTCATGGGCGCCCAGCACAATCAGGTCGCAGCCCAGCTCTACCGAACGACGCAGGATCACCTCAGCCGGATGGCCATCAGTCACTTCGACCGAGGCAACCTGGTCGCGGATCTTGGCATCATCGCCTTCAAACGCAGCCCAGAACCGGGCTTGCCGTTCGGCCAGCACCTGCTTGACCATCTCGTGCCGCCGTTTGGCCGCCGATTTACGGGTCTCATCGTTCAGCACGAACATTTCAAAGGTGATGCGCGCATCCTCGGAAATCGGCTCATTCACATGCAGCACGTGGATTTCCGCTCCAGTCGCCTGCGCCAGGCTGGCCGCGTGGCGCATGGCATATGGCGAATTCTGCGACAGATCAGTGGCAAACAGGATTTTTGTTACCATCGGTTTCATAACAGTCCCCTTTCAGATCAATAGCCGAACAGCCGCGGCAGCCACAGCGAGATTTCCGGGAAGAACGCGATAACAAAGATCGCGATGGTGTTCACCGCCGCAAAGGGCAGAGCACGCAGCGAGATCTCCTCGATTGAGATGTTCGAGATGCCTGACGCGATGAACAAGTTCTCTCCCAGGGGCGGCGTCTGGAAACCGATGCCCAGCGTACAGACCATGACGACACCGAAATGGATCGGGTCGATGCCCACAGAATAGGCCACTGGCAGCATCACCGGCACCAGGATCAGGATGGTGGCCAGCGTTTCCATGAACATGCCGACAAACAGCAGGAAGAAGATGATCAGCGCCCAGATCACATAGAGGTTCTGAGTAAAGCTCAGCATGCTGTCTGCGATCAATGCCGGGATCTGGTTTTCCACCAGCAGGCGGCCGAACACAGTTGCGGTGAACAGGATCAGCAGCACGCGGCCAGTCAGCCAGGTGGTGGCTTCCAGCGACTGGAACAGCGAAGACCAGGTCAGCTCGCGGTAGATGAAGACACCAACCACAAGAGTATAGAAAATGGCCACAATGGCTGCTTCGGTCGGGGTGAAGAAACCGGTATAGATCCCGCCCAGGATCACCAGCGGTGCCATCAGCGACCAGAAGCCCCGGTACATCTCACAGCCGACATTGCGGATCGACCAGCCTTCGGCCACGCCCTTGTAGCCGCGTTTTTTTGACATGAAATAGTTCAGGATCAAAAGGCTGGTGGCAATCAGGAAGGCGGGCATGAAGCCAGCGATGAACAGCTTGGAGATCGACACCGACTGGAATGTGCCGAATTTCTCGACCGCTTCCGGCGGCGGTGCCATGCCAAGGGCTGCAATGCCGAAGATCACCATCGGAATCGATGGCGGGATGATGATGCCCAGGCCGCCAGAGGAGGCCGTGACCGCAGAGGCATAGCCCTTTTCATAGCCGCGGTTGATCATGGCCGGGATCATCAGCATGCCAACGGCCGCCGTGGTGGCCGGGCCAGAGCCAGAGATCGCGCCAAAGAACAGACAGGCCATCACGGTTGCAGCTGAAATGCCGCCGGTAAACGGTCCGGCCAGGCTTTCAGCCACATTGATCAGCCGCTTGGAGATCCCCGCGGCCTCCATCAGCGCACCGGCCAGAATAAAGGCGGGCAGCGCCATCAGCGGGAACGACCCAACCGAGGTAAAGGCGATCTGCACAAACTTGATCGGATTTTCATCCAGATACAGGAAGGAGATCAGCGATGAAACGCCCAGGGCAACCGTGATCGGTGCGCCAATCAGCAAAAGCAGCAAGAATGATCCGAACAGGATCGTGACGATTTCAGTTTCCATTATGCTATCCCTCCCTTCTATGAGTTCTTTTCGGCGTCAGCGGCGGCCTTGATTTCATCAAGGTCGATCTGGTCGGGATCGTGGATATCTTCGCCGCGGATCAGCTTGCGGTAATTCACCTGCAGAATGCGGATCGTCATCAGCGCAAAGGCGATGGGCAGCACGATATAGATATATTTCATCTCGATGCCCAAGGTCTGTGACTTCCAGAACTTGTTCATCTTGTTGAAGACGAAATCGGTCGCCAGCCACAGGAAATAGCAGTTGAAGAACAGCCAGAAGAGGTCGGCAAAGGCTTCGATGTATTTGATCCAGCCGGCAGGCAGGAATTTGAACTGGAAGGTGACGCGGTTATGCGCACCCTTCAGTGCCGCGTAACTGGCCCCAAAATAGACAAACCAGACGAACATGTAGACCGACAGTTCTTCGATCCAGGAAAACGAATGGCCAAATGCCTCGCGCGAGACGATCTGCACAAACAGCAGAATGACAAAGCCGGACAGCAATAGGCGGCAGATATAGCTTTCTATATTGTCCAGGAATTTCCAGAACATAATGTACTCCTCCCCTGTGCAAAGCAGCGCACGTGGCGCTGCTTTGTTATTTTTATATATTTACCAGAGGCTTACTGGACCGGGTCACGACCAATGGTGGTCAGCACGGTGTTCAGCTTTTCGACACCACCGATGGAGTCATAGAACTGCGGCCAGACGGCTTCGGTTGCCAGCTTGATGAACTCGGCCTCATCATTTGCCGGATCGTCGATCTTCATACCCTTGGCGAGCAGACCTTCCTTGATCTCGGCTTCGATGTCGCGCAGGTACTGCGCCGATTTCACGGTCGCCTCCTGGCCCGCTTCGATCAGGATCTGCTGGTCTTCTTCGGACAGGTCCTGGAACACGGCCTCAGAGACGATCAGCGGTTCGATCGAGAAGATGTAACGCAGGTTGGTCACATATTCCTGCACTTCATAGAACTTCATCGCGTTGATGGTGGTGTAGGGGTTGTCCTGACCATCGACAACTTTGGTCTGCAGACCGGTGAAGGTCTCGGACCAGGCCATCGGAGTCGGGTTGATGCCCCAGGACTTGTAGGTCTCGATCATGATTTCGTTCTTGGGAACGCGGATGACCAGGTCCTGCAGGTCGGCAACCGTGGTGACCGGCTTTTTGGAGTTGGTCAGGCGGCGGAAACCGGTGTAGGTCCAGGCCAGAATGCGCACGCCGGCGTCACGGATAGTGTTTTCCGTCAGCTCCTGGCCGATCGGGCCCTGGGTCAGCTTTTCTGCGTCTTCCAGAGACAGGATAACGTAGGGCAGGGTGAACACGCCAACGGTCGGCGAGAATGGGGTCACATTGTTGATCGCCAGCAGCGACATATCCAAGGTGCCGATTGCCGCTTCGTTGACGGTGTCCTGCTCGGACCCCAGCTGACCATTCAGGAACATGGTTGCTGTGTGCTTGCCGTCGGACTTTTCTTCCAGCGCTTCAATGAAGAATTTGCCGGTACCTTCCTGTGAACTGCCGGCGCCGTCGCCCACGGCAATCTTGAAATTCTTTGCAGATACAGCACCAGTTGTCAGCATCGCAGCAGCGGAAACGGCCGCAGTCAGTGTGCAGACTTTCTTGAGAAATGACATAACTTCCTCCCGTATTGTCAATCTTGAGCCAAAACTTGCGCCGGAACATTCTCTGACCACTCTCCCGGTCAGATCATTCCTTGGCTGGCGGGACGCTACATTGCACTTAATGTTTCTAGAATGTAAACTTATGAAAGCAAAGTTTCACATATATCGAACCTTCAAATGAACCGTGCATCCCGTGTCAAACATATCGCCGACGCCGACCTGAAATTGCTCCGAGTCTTCAAGGCCGTCGCAGAGAGCGGTGGTCTAGCAGCGGCAGAAACAGAATTAAATATAGGTAAATCAACAATTTCCAAATATATCGCCGATCTGGAACTGCGTCTGGACCTCAAACTGTGCAACCGGGGTCCAGCCGGGTTCTCTCTCACGGATGACGGTGTGAAGGTGCTGAAGTCTGCTGAGGATCTGTTGAACTCGGTTTCTGATTTCCGCGCCGAAGTGAATGAAATCAAGCAGCAGCTGGCAGGCACCATTAGAATCGCTCTGTTCGATCAATGCGCCTCCAATCCCGAAGCCTTTCTGGCCGGCGCCATCCGGACCTTCAACAAGGCGGCGCCCTCTGTCGAAATCGATCTGTCGCTGGAACCACCGAACGTGATCGAATCCATGGTGATCGGCGGTGAACTTGACATCGGCATTCTGGCCCTGCACCGCCCGTCGCCCAGTCTGGAGTACATGCCGCTATACGGGGAAAACATGTTTCTCTACTGCGGCAAGGGCCACCCTTTCTTTGACCTCGACCATAGTGGGCTCACCCTGGCAGATGTTCAGGCGATGAATTACGCCGGCATCCGGGTCAGCTCTCCGAATCTGCATGTCGGCCAGACACTCGGCTTCCGCCGCGCGGCCAAGGTTCAAAACGAACAAGCTCTTGCCATTCTCATCATGTCCGGCAGCTATCTGGGCTTTCTTCCCGACCATCTGGCTGCTGGTTTTGTTGGCAGCGGGCTGATGCGCAAGGTGCTGCCAAGAGAAGCCTGCTATCGCAGCCAGTTTGCAGCGGTCACCCGCAAACGCCCTGCAGCAACCCGAATAACAAAGCTGTTTCTGAAAACTCTGGTCGCAGCACACTCCGGCGCTACAGTGACACTCTAGCATCCGCCGGGTGCAGCTGGTTCACGGCTGCAGCTACAGTATGTCCAACGACACTTTCACCCGGTCCATTACAACAGACGATGTAAACCGGCTGACATTGGATTCATCAAAGAAATACTCCTGAGTGAAAGCCTCGTATTCCTTGATGTCCTTGACGATGATGATCAGGATGAAATCCGCCTCACCCGTGGTGTAATAGCACTGCTGCACCTGCGGCGCCTGGTGCATCTTGCGCTTGAAAGAATCCAGGTGTATCCGGCTTTCCCGTTCCAGCACCACCTGCACGATCACTGTCATTTCTCGGCCCAGCCGGGACGGCGACAGGACCGCGATATCTCTTTCAACCACCCCTGTATCGCGCAGCTTCTTCAGCCGTTTCTGCACTGCCGGCGCCGACAGGCCAACCTCCTGGCTGATCGCTTCGGCGGTCAACTGAGCGTTTGACTGGATCAGCCGCAGAATTTCGTGGTCTTTATTATCCATAACGGATTTTTGATCCGGTTCAGCGGGAATGACAACTTAAAATCTGGCCGTTTCCTGCCCAAGGCGGGTGTTCTGGCCCTCTCATGCGAAAACACTGAATAGATTTAACCGTCCATATGACGTTTTGCGTCACGTTTTCCACTGTTTCTGCGTTCCCGGCAGCCCATTTATCCATAAAAATCAGAGAAAAATCACATTCCCTCAAGCCTCAGACGGCAAATGTCGATTTTGCGACATCTCTACCCCGGAAATTCCGGAAAACTTCATTTGGGATACCCTTACGATACACACTTTATCAGGATTTTGCGGCTTATGTCTCCTCCCGAACCCGGTCTGCCCGGGTGCCGCAGACCGCAGGAGACGCTGACCATTGCCCCGACTAACCAAACTGCCACTGAAACTGCCGCTGATCATGGTGGCATTGACTGGTGTCTTCCTCGTCACCGTATCGCTGCTGGTGTATTCCATGGCAGAACGTAGCATCCGAGAAAACGCCTTTGCCACCCAGAGGATCGAAGCCAAATCAGGTGCTCAGGCGCTTGGGTTCCTGATCAAGGCGGCGCGGTCCGATGTCTCCAGCCTGGCAGGCCAGCCCGCGGTGTTCCGGGCCATCAGCAACTTTGAGCGGGTAATCGGCATGGTCGAGGAAGACGACCCCATCGCCTATCTGAAACAGACCTATGCCACCGAAAACCCAAATCCGGCGGACCAGCGGGAGGAACTGACAGACGCCGGCGACGGGTCTTACTACAATCAGTCGCATGTCACCTATCACCCCACTTTCCTGCAAAGCCTGCGCCTGAATGGATACAAGGATCTTTATCTGATCACGCCCGCAGGGCAGGTGGTCTATTCCGTGAAGAAGAAGGGGGATTTCCTGACCAATGTGGATGAGACACCGGACAGCGGCCTGGCCCGGGTGTTTCAGGCCGCACTGGCAGCAGAAGCCGGCACTGTGGCCGCAGCGGATTTTTCCACCTACAGCCACAGTCCTGACGCCGCTGCCTTTATGGCCGCACCGGTGTTCACCAAACGCGGCGGTATCGCGGGCGTGATCGCCATCCAGATCGGCACTTCCGGAGTGGTCAGCGCTTTGACCAGCAATCTGGCTGGCGGCACCCACCAGAACATCTATGTGGTCAGCACTGATGGTGTGGCGCGCAGCCCATCCTCAGCCGCGGGCCTGTTCCCCGCGCTTCAGACGCTGCCCGGCACACCGCAGATCCAGGCAGCAAAATCCCGGCACGCCACCCAGTTCAAAGGCGTCGACTCCTCGCTCGGCGAGCGCGCCATTGCCCTGGTCATGCCACTGGATCTGCCCGGTTTTGATTGGTCGCTGGTACTGGAAACCGGTGAACACACCGCCTTTGCGGTGGTAGAGCGTATCCGCCTGATTGCTGCTGCAATGATCGGCGCCGCGCTGCTGGCAGCCATTGGCGTGTCCTGGCTGGCGGCGCGCAGCGTCACCCGCCCGGTCCACGCCCTGCGCGAGGCCACCAATGCGCTGGCCGATGCCAACTACAATGCGGAAATCCGAGGCCTGGCCCGCGGCGATGAACTGGGCGATCTGGCCCGTAGCCTCGACACCTTCCGCGGCAAGCTGAAAGAGGCGGATGAGGCCGCCGCCCGCGAAGTCGAGGCCGCCCGCCACGCCGCCGCCGTGGTCGAGAGCATGAGCGCAGCCCTGTCCGAACTGCAGCGCGGCAACCTGGCCTGCGACATCCGGGCGCCCTTTGGCGGCCATTACGAAGCCCTGCGGGAAAACTTCAACCGCAGCCTGGAACGTTTGCGCGGCTCCATGGCCGAGGTGGTTGGCGCGGCGGGAAATGTGGACCGTTTCTCAGAAGAACAGCGTGGCGCGGCAACCGAAATGGCGCATCGCACCGAAAGCCAGGCCGCGACACTGGAAGAAACCGCCGGGTCCATCCGCGAACTGACCGGTGGCATCCGCGAAACTGCCGGGCGGGCAGGCCAGATGGATGAAACCATGCAGGGCGCCCGCAGCGAAGCTGAGCAAAGCACCGATGTCGTAACCTCCGCCGTGGCGGCCATGGACCAAATCCAGGAAGCCTCATCGGAGATTTCCAAGATCATCAACATGATTGACGACATTGCTTTTCAGACCAACCTGCTGGCGCTGAACGCAGGCGTTGAAGCTGCCCGCGCTGGCCCGGCAGGCGCCGGTTTTGCAGTGGTCGCCTCCGAGGTGCGGGCGCTGGCGCAGCGTGCCTCCAATGCCGCCGGCCAGATCAAAGGCCTGACCTCCGCCAGCGAGGAGCATGTGGCAAATGGCGTCGCCATGGTGGGCCGCGCAGGCGACGCGCTGACCCGCATCATTGATCAGGTTTCGGCCGTGTCCGGGCTGGTCACCGAAATCGCCGACGGCGTGCGCGCGCAGTCGGATGGGCTGGAGAAAATCGACGGCGCCATGCATCAGCTGGACAGTATGACACAGCAGAACGCCGCCATGTCCGAAGAAGCCGCCGCCGCCAGCCAGCTGCTGCAGCATGAATCGCAAAGCCTGGCGGATATCGTGGGCCGTTTCGATTTAGGCGGCGACAGTGGTGGTTCGGACTTTGCCACAGACCAGAAACGCCTGAGCGCATAAAAACGTCTAGCAGGCTGGAGTTCACCTTCAGTCTGCAGCAGACGTTATTCTTTCGGAAGGATTTTATAAAATTTCGCTTGTGAATCCGTTTGGTTGCAACATGTTGTAGCCGGGTGCGCGCCACACCCAACTACGACTTCTATTAGAAACCAAAGGGTTATCTAATGAGTAGAGGCTGGCATGGGCGCCGTATATTCGCAACCGAGCATAGAAGAACGCCGTAGAATTGAACGCTGGAAGCATGCGAAGGTTTTCAAGACTGAGACCGATGATGCGGGTCAAGACCGCGAAGTCGAGATTCCTTTCATCAAGGGCTACACGGTTTTCAACGTCGATCAGATCGAGGGGCTGCCAGAGACCTACTACGAGGAGTCTGAGCCGAAGCCCGATATTCGCCATGGTGGCAATCAGGCATTCTATGCGGTTGATCCCGACTATGTTCAGATGCCGCCGTTCGAGATGTTTGAATCGTTAGCGGTTATTCACTTTCAAGGATTGGAAGATTTAAAATTCTCCTTATAATTTTAATACGTTATTACCATCCATCATGCATATTGCCGACGTTGGTGGCTGCAATGTCCAAGTGCGCTGTGGCTTCCTGAGTTCTCAGTTAAACAGGATGGCAGTATGACCTACAAAGTTTCCAGAATTATACTCTTAACAGGTGCAATACTTTCAACAGCTGCTTGTAGTGTGAGTGGAAATTCCAATGGCAGTCTCAACGGAGCGCAAAGCACCCGCCTCCTAGTTGACGAAGGAATGCCTAGTGAAATTAGCTCTGCATATAGCGGAGAACAAACCATGAACGTTTTTCTGACTGGCTACAGCTACTGGGACAACACGCCCCGCGGATCGGCGCAGATTGCCCGGCCTGTGATCCACCAGCAGGCTGGCGGAACAGGAACCTACGAGGACCCAATCACTCTTGCAGTTGGGCATGAAAAACGAAACGGCCGCAGCTACATGGACTACCCTGCAGGCACGAAATTCTACGTCAAAAATCTGCAGAAATACGCAATCGTTGAGGATCTTTGCGGCGACGGGCCAAAACCTCAAACGGGCCCCTGCCACAGTGGCTACCAGGGGCACGATTGGCTGGATATCTACGTTGGTGGCCAAGGTCTCGACGAAAATTGGGTCGATCGCTGCATGAACCGTATCACAGGAATTCAGCAGGTAATTCTTAACCCCGGCCCTGGCTATCTGGTTGCGCCAGGGGAAATTGCAGCCAGCGGGTGTGCCACCCTTTAATGCGAAGCTGTAGTTAATCCATGTCTTGTCGGCCTAAGCCTGTCAGTTGGAGCCGGCAAGACGATGGGCAATAGCCTGAAGAATAACACCGTTTGTATTCAAGTCTGTGTAGGCTTCGGTCGTCCGCCCGGTCTTCAGATAGATGCTCGACGCAAACCCGTTTTTTGTTCTGGCGGCATTTCTTGTGAACCTGAATAGTTTCTCAGAGTATTCATGTGGCTGATAAGCTGACCAGAGAAATGCAGCCTTACTGCTGAGAACCAGATTTTCCTCGCGAAACTCCGGCGTTCTGTATTCAGGCTCCTGCCCAACCGTGTCAAAGGCCCAGGTCCGTTTCTTTGCATCCAGTTGCAGCCCCTGATAGAGGAACCAGGGCGACTTGTCGATTGGCCCTTCCGAAACGCAGATGAGCCGGCCAGTCTCGCGAAAGTCCTCTAGCTGAGCGGCAAACAGGACATCCGCCAGATAGGCGCTTTCCTTTGACATCCCCATTTCCATTGCTTCAAGCAACAGGGGTTCTGCGCCAAATGGTCCGATTTTGGCTGCGGCTTCCAGCAGAGCCATTTGCCCATCGGCTGCCGACCGGCTTGTAAAGACTTCATATGGGGATCTTGCAGCGATCCCCCACCGCCGAAAGGCCAATGCCGAATAATGGGCACTATGTGACACATATGAAGTTTCAAGTTCTCCATTTGTGACCGAGTGAATTTCGCCCTCAAGGATGACCTTCCGAAGGTCCCAGGAAGAGACCAGCTTAGCCAGTTGTTCTCCGAAATTGCTGTGCCGGCGCAGGTTGTCCAAGGCAGCAAGCAGGCGACCTGCGTCGGAACCGTCAAAGTCCCTGTTGCCCCATTTGTGGCGATCCGTCCGAATCCATCCCTGCGGCAAATGACGCCCCTTGAAGGTCCTGCCCGTGATATTGGGTAGGATTTTCTGGATAGCAGTTTCAAAGTCCGGCTGGCTTATCAGGCCAATCTGCACAGCAGCCACTAAGCCGTTGATGTGACTGCCAACATCCCACATCGTGACAGCCTCGTGTTTCCGCCCCCCCGGCGCAAAGTCCACTGTCGCCGGGCACAATCCGGTCCTGGGATCAGTGAATTTTTCGAAATACTGCCAAGCAACACGGGCATCTTCCAAAAGCTCTCGCCGCCAGGCATCCGAAAGGTTTTGTCGTGGTTTTTTCAACTCCGGCGCGGCGGCAGCTGTCTTCCTCCAGCGGGCCGGCAGCGGCCCTGCCGGGGCAACGGTTCGTGCGAAGTTTTCAAGATGGAGAAACTTTGTCCCCTCAGACCTGAGCATGTCCTTTAAAAGGTTTTGCAATGCCCGCCGCTCAGGCGGAAAGGCAATCGACTCTGGCTGTATAAAAACCACCACATCCCCGGTTCCCGCCGTGGCTGACACAAATTGTTCCGCCGCAGCGCCATCGCTGACAACCCGTTGCGGGAAGTGCAGGAAACCCGCGCCCTCCAACCCTTGAACGGCGCCTGTTTCTGCGAAAAAGGCAACGCCAATTCCAGGCTTCAACGGCCTGACCGTCCGGATTTTCACCCCACTCTGGTTTTCAATTTCCACTGGGAGCATGCTGTGTTCTGCGGCACCGGCTCCAGCGTGCTTTTGGTGAAAGTCGGTTGGCACCCATAAGCCGTTGTCGGTTCCTCCCGCAAACTGGTTTCCGGTGGAATGGGGGATTCCGGCGGTCTGGAGAAACTCTGTAAATGCTGAATACCCGGAAAGTTGATCCCGATCATTCTGCAGCGGCTTCAGAACATGCAGGCAAACTGTCCGTTTGAAGCCGTAGGCGTCGCGCAGTTGAATGTCCGTCATCGGCAATAGCGACGCATCTCCATCCAGTTCCTGTTGCGACAGCGCGTTGGCAAACCAATCTGACGCTGCCTTCAGCTTTTTCACACCCATCCCGGAAAAATCTTTCGCTGAGATGTAGACTATATTCTGGCTGGCAGAAGGTGCGGCGGCTTGGGCATTCCCGTCAAAATCATTCAGGGACAGCAGCTTGCCACCATACAGCCTCACGACACCATTGTCCCAAGTTTCGGTTCTGACCGGGGCTGACCGCGCCGGAATCGACAGGAGATTGTGAATACCCGCAGAACGCACACCGCGTGGCGCAGCAGGATTTTCCAGATCCGCACAGGCGATTACCTGCGGTACACTGGCCGATTGTCCGGCGGTGCCCCCCGACCACAGCATCTTTTGCATGGCAGAGACGGCGTCATGAGCTGCCCTGGCTTGGAAATATTCGGACAGGGACTGCAGATCCGGAACGTAAGGAACAACATCCAGCCCGCTGCTGCCAATCAAATAGCCGTTCAGAACCTGTGCCAGCTTGCTTCTTGGACTATGCGCACGGCCATGTCTGTCAAAAGGATTCACAATGCAGGCCAGCGGTATGTTCCGGTCAACAAAAGCATCAATCACCGCAATAAGATGCGGGATTGAAACGTCTTCGTTGATATCGGTCACTGCGGCAAAAGTTTGCACAGGGTGCTTTCCAATCACTGCAGCCGAGCCGAAACTTGGAAACAAAGCCAGGCCCGCTGCGGCCGATTTAAGAAATCCTCTACGCCTCATGTGCTTCTAGCCACCAAACCGTAGTCTCGCCCCTGACGCTTTATGCTTCCCCAACTGGCCAAACGTCCAGTTACGGCACGTAAAACCGAGCGCATCACCGAAAAATACATAAGTGGACGGTAAACGAGGCGCTGTAGCGGGAACAGCAGCAAGGACCATTTGCTTTCGTCTTCATCAGACGTGATCGCAATAGCGGCAATTAGGAGCTCCAATGCCGGTAGGGCCAAATAGGCCCACAGGTACTGAGCAGTATTTGTGTGCTGGGAACTTCCTACTTCGCCAGCCCAGCCGCCTGCCATCAGATTGTACAGCATCAAGATCACAAACAGATCTGCAATTGGGGCCAACAGCGGGAACACATAGCCGAATACAAACATGTCGGAAATTGATACCAGGCCAACCGAACGTCTCTCAATGATCGCTCGTTTATGCTTCCAGGCACCTTGGAACATTCCAAAGGACCAGCGAAGTCTCTGTTTCAGAAGCTGCCCCACCTTTTCCGGCACTTCGGTAAACGCTTTGGCCTTTGGCTCGAAGACAATTTTATACCCTGCCCGATTCACTTGGATCGTCAGGTCGGTGTCCTCGGTCAGAGTTTCGTCGCTGAACAATCCCGCTTTTTTCAAAGCGTCAACCCGCCACGCCCCGATGGCCCCCGGAACGACCAGAATGCCATTGATCAGGTCAAACGCCCTCCTTTCAACGTTTTGGGAGGTTGCGTACTCGAAGGCCTGAAGCCGGGTCAGTAGGTTCACGCGATTGCCTGCGATAATTTTACCTGCCACCGCACCGGTCTTCGGGTCTGCAAAGTGCCTGACGAGATGTGTAATTGCATTTTTGCAAATTTGCGTATCCGCATCGATGCAAACAACAAACTCGGCATCAGTGCTCAAAATGGCCCTGTTGAGCGCACTCCACTTCCCTTGATTTGGTTGCGAGATGAGGCGGACTTCGCTCTTGTGGCCGAACTTGAGAACCTCAATGAGTGTGTCATCGGTGGAGCCGTCGTCCACCACGATGACTTCCAGGTTTCTGTAACCGCTGGCACGCACGCTTTCGATGCTCTGAGAGATCACCTTTGCCTCATTGTGGGCGGGGATTATCACCGCAACCTTCGGCTGTCTTTGCAAGGGTGTAAATCTTTCACGGCGGTTCAATAGCGCCAGAGCCAGAATGCCGACTGAGCGAACTATGCCAATGGCGAGCACCGTCCAGAAAACAAAAACGACAGCTTGCTGCGCCATCCAGACAATGGAGAAGGAGACTCTGTCAAAGACCGGGGATCCGCCCTCGGCAACAGGCATCAACGCCGCCCGGTTCGTGCCAAGAAGGTCCGCCAAAGTCGTAAACTCATAGCCTTTTGCCCGCAGCGATCGGATTATCGGGCGCACTGCGTCTACTGTGGCAGTACGGTCCTGGCCACCGTCATGCAAAAGAATGACATTGCCGCTCCCCTGTTCCACCTGGTCTATTACATAATTTGCGATTTCCCCGCTGTCCCAGCCTTCCCAGTCCTTGGGAACAATTTCCATACCCGCAATCGCGAACCCTCGGGCTTCAGCTGCCTCCAGTGAGGCCACCCGCTCTGCGCTGATCGGGCCGCCGCTACGCTGAAAGGGTTCACGGTAGAGCAAGGTCTTGCGGCCAGCGGATCCAGCCAGGATCTTGGCTGACAGCGAAAACTCCAGATCAACACGTGTATTGGAAATCTGGTCCATTCTGGGATGGGAGAAGCTGTGCGCACCGACTTCGTGCCCTTCGTCAACCATTCGGGTAACCAGGTCAGGAGAATCCATGACACTGGTGCCAACAACAAAGAAGGACCCCGGAACATTCTCTTCCTGCAGAATATCCAGGATTTCCTTGGTGTAAATCTCATGTGGACCGTCATCAAAGGTCAGAACCACCTTGCGCCTATCCGGTTTGCCATACAGCTCTATCGTGTATGGTTTCGGCAAATGGCTATAGATCTGGTTGTTGACCAAGCCCGTCTCCGCCTCGAAAAAAAGCTGACGGCTTCCTGCAGATGCGCGCTGGTCTATTCGGATAAACGCGCCTTGCCCCCTGTAATCTACAAAGTTGTTAAGCTCTACGACACGAAGGTCTTCGTTTAGAACTTTTTTGGGGGCATCTTGATGCTGCAGGACTTTCCAGATCCCAGGATCCTCTTGCCCAAGGGACCATATGGCAACATTGGCAATGCCAAGTTCCTTTATGCGGACAAGTTGATTGTGAGCCGACGCGGCATCCAGCATCCAGATCTTGCGCTGACGCCCTTGGGCGTCACGGTAGCGGCTAAAGCTATTGTGGACTTTGGCGCTGAATTGCAATCCTCCTTCGGAGGAGCTTATTCTCTGCATGGCTTGCGCGTAAGAAAGGACTTCAGGTTTTGATGCACCAGAGGTCCACTCAACGGAGAAATTGCCGAGCGCAACAACTAGCTTGTCTGCTCCGACAGCTTGGACTGCCTCGGCCGACAATTCTGCAGCCCAGTTGAAAGGTGCAAGCGGGCCTGGGACGGATTCCACCCAAGGCTGCTGAAAGAGCTTCAGGATGATCTGGTCAAACAGATCAGTCAGATCCGGCTCTTTCCAATGGGGTTGCTGACCCGCAAGGATAGTACAGGCTTTCAGCCCTCGGGAACGAAGTGCATTTGAGAAACCCGACATCAGCGGCTTAAGGCGACGGAACGCATCTGGTTTCAAACCGGAGAAGTCCAAGCAAGCACCTTGGGCATTCAAAGCCACTACAGTGGTGGCCATATCTTCGCTAAGTGCTGCCACGCGCTCTGCATCTGTCAGGCTATCGAGAAAGACCTCTTTCTGCCGTGCCTCACCCAGCAAAATGACTGGCAAGAGCTGCGGACGCAAAGCGGTCTTTGCAATGTACTCTTCAACAGCAATCCGGGTATCCTTGCTGATAACGGATATTGCAGGGCGACCGCTTTTCTCGACAATGCTGATCCACTCAGGCACGATCACGCTGATTTGGCCGCAACTGTCATCCAGCGACAAAAATGCTTCTTCAGATGTCACAGGCACATGACCAAAGACCATAGGAGCTGCCGTGTTTGCCAGTGCCGAAAAAAGAGGCTGTTTGTGCCCATCTCCACAGGAGTTTTCTGCTTCTGATACCGAAACGGCCGAAGCCAAATGGACCTGGTCGTGATGACCGGAACCGTTCGCCGTAGAGGACGCATGAGTAGGTTTGTCATCGTAAAAGGGGTTCAGCTCCCGCAGTGCAGACTGCAAAGAGAAAGACCCATCAAGAAACAGCACAGCCCAGCAAATGACAGCCGTCAAAAAGGCCCAGAAAACAGCCCTTACCCGGCGAACGCGGACCCTTTTGGGATCGGCAAAAACCCTGCCAGATGACGCAACGGTTTCAAGCCTGTCCTGATGAAAGGAAAACCGCCTCAAACCGCCACCCTCCGAATGCAGTCGTACTGCACTTCGAAAGTTGCAAGGCACACACCCGCAAAGCAAAAGTCAAAACTGTTGTCAGCCACGGCTCCCCGCCCCCCTTGCAGGCCAGCACTCCCGTCAAAACTGCGCGATTCCTGTCCCCACAGGCTTCCACGCTTGACAAGCAGACCAGACTACATGGCATCAAACTCCCCCATTGAAGGAGGGCTTGTCAAAATTTCTTCAAATTTTAGCCGAAATTCCCTTTTGGACCTCGAGTTCAAGCGACAATTCCATGGCTTTGGGAGGCACTGTTGCCACAAGCCGCTTTAAGTACAGCTGCACCGGAGTCAGTCTAGAACCGTGGACATCCATAGAATCAAATTCCCACAAGAGGCCGGCGCCGTGCGGGCACAAACTGTTGCTGACGCAGAGACAATAGCTGATGATTGCCGGGATTGCATGATAGATCCGGCGGGACGTGCGAGGTTTGATTCAGTTTCTACAAAAAGGTATTGTTTCTCTTTGGAAGCGTTCTATCACCTTTTACCCAAGGGGTTTTCAACCGAATGAAAATCCAAGTTTGGGCAAGAGCGTTTAGTGGGGTTCACATGAAGATATCTGTAAAACTGATGGCCGCTGTTCTTTTGGGCGCCATTCCATCTCTTGTCCTGGCGGACCCGAAGCCTCGCAGCGCCAAGCCTGCGTCTCCGCAACTTGTATCGAAAATCTATGCTGGGAATACCGATCTCTGGGCCCAAGGATGCAATGGCGGCATTTACTATTCGCCTAATCAGCAAGCCCGCGCCTGGTGCAGCGACAACAGTGACAGCCTTGGCGCCGGGGAATGGAATGTCGATTCGCAAGGCCGTTTGTGCCATCAACTGTCTTGGTATTGGCCCAACAACAGCCGGGCAGGAAAGAGCCTTGGCGACCAGGCATGTATTTCCCATGTTGTCGACCGCTGGGGAACAGTTTGGCGTAGCTGGCCGAATGATACGGAATGGTGGCCCCTGTCTGGAAAACACTCTGGGATCAAAAAATACTCCGGGATGAAAAAAGGCTACAAATTCCATTCCAATGTTGAGGAGACGCGCTCAAAACTTGGGCTTTAGTTCAGGTCGACGGATGGCGTGGCCATAGGCGGCTTGATGTATTGTCGTCATAGGGCTCTCATAGGACTTTGTTGCAAAAATCCCGCGAGGGATTCATTTCGTGCATCCAAAGGGATAGCAGGGAAGCATGAGCAGTTTGGCCCCGCTGAAGGAGAAGACCAGGAACTAGCCTTCAGTATACCGCAGCATTGAAGCCGCGCGGATCTCTGTCGATCTGGTTTGACCCGGAGAGGATCTGGGAGCCACCACCGAGCAGCACGCGATGTCGCCAGCAGCGTTTCAGCGGCTCTGCGATCCAGACTTGCCTGACGATGAAAGCGCTGTTCGGGATGCCGCTTCGGCAAACGACCGGGTTCGTGCAAAGCCTTCTGCAGCTGATCGCCCGCGTCCAGTACAGAGCCAGCGGCCGTCTATTTTCATGAAATTACGCTATGGCGTAATATTTGGAATTTTACGTTGCAGCGTAAGTTTGTTTGATTTACGCTGTGGCGTAAAGGGGGCCGGATCATGAAGCTCACAGCACGGACAGCAGGACAGCTTGGCGAGGCGCTGCGCCGGACCCGCAAGGCGCGCGGCTGGACCCAGGGCGATATCAGCGCCCGCACCAATCTGCGTGTCGCCACGATTTCATCGCTTGAAAACGGCGATGCCGGCACCAAGCTGGCCACCGTGCTGACAGTCATGGCTGCGCTCGGGCTTGAGTTCCAGCTGGCCGAACGCGGCGGTTCGGTGGACATCGAGGACATCTTCTGATGGCAAGACACGGTCGCAGCGGCGTGATGCAGGTGCTTTTGAACGGGCGGCAGGTCGGGGCGCTGCGCCTTGCAGGCTCGGGTGCAATCAGTTTTGCCTATGATCCTGGCTGGCTGGAATGGGAACATGCGATGCCGATTTCGTTGTCCCTGCCGCTGCGCGAAGATGCGCATCAGGGCGGGCCGGTTATCGCATATCTGGAAAACCTGCTGCCGGACAATCAGGCAATCCGGGAACGTGTCGCGGCCCGGGTGCGCGCGGGGGGGACGGACGCCTGGCATATGCTGGAGAAGATCGGGCGCGATTGCGTCGGGGCGTTGCAATTTGTCTCGGAAGGGGCCTCTGCGGTCGGCGCCCTTGAAGGTGAACCGGTGACGGACGCCCAGATCGCCGCGCTGCTGCGCAACCTGGCAAGTGCCCCTTTGGGACTGGATGAGGAAGACGACTTTCGCATTTCCATTGCAGGCGCACAGGAAAAAACCGCGCTGCTTAGGCATGAGGGCGCGTGGATCCGGCCTTCGGGTGCGGCGCCGACGACCCATATCCTCAAGACGCAGCTTGGTGTGCTGCCTGCAGGCATCGATCTGTCCGACAGCGTCGAGAACGAGTTCTTCTGCATGCGCTTTTGCCGTGCCATGGGCATGGATACGGCTGAGGTGGAGATCATTGATTTCGAGGATGTGCGGAGCCTTGCCGTGACGCGGTTTGACAGGGCGTGGACCCGGGATGGCCGACTGATCCGCCTGCCGCAGGAGGATTTCTGCCAGGCGCAGGGTGTGCCACCCAGCCAGAAGTATCAAATGGATGGCGGACCGGGGATTGCCGAGGGGATTGGCCTGCTGGCGGGCAGCGACGACCCAGAGGCTGATCAGCGCGCATTCTTTCGCGCGCAAGTTCTGTTCTGGCTGTTGGGGGCGACGGACGGGCACGCCAAGAACTTCAGCATCGCATTGCGCCCCGGCGGTTTCCGGATGACGCCGCTTTATGATGTGCTGAGCGCACAGAAGGCAGTTGACGACGGGCAGATCCGCCAGAACCGCATGCGTCTTGCCATGGCGGTAGAGGGGCATTACCGGATCAATGAGGTTGTACCGCGGCATTTCCTGCAGGCCGCCAAGATGGCGGGCTATGGCCCTGGGCTGGCGCAAGAGGTGCTGTCGGAAATTCTGATGCAGCTTGAACCTGCTTTGGAAACCACTCGGAACAGTCTTCCAGACGGGTTTCCCCAGCCTTTGGCAGACTCGATCGTCCAGGGTGTCCGGCTGCGGGCCTGCGCGTTTTAGGGCAGGGGTCAGACCGCGCCTGCGCAGTGCAGGTGACATCTGACATTCCACGAGCATTCGGAAATACTGCGGCCTGTTCAGCCAGCGCAGGCGGCAGCGTCGTGCTGACCTATGATGCACGACTGGGGGGCTTAAGTGCCAGGTGAACGCTTTGAGAAACGGACGCCCTTGCCGCAAGCGGTAGGCTTCCGTGGCGGCAGTTATAGTCATTTGTGATTAGTTGTTAAGAAGAGTAATCTTATGCTGACAGGTAACGATCCCGAAAAACAGGATTGGCGTATATGAGCCAGGTCAGCATCGACCTTTTGCGGACGTTCTTTGAACTCGCGCAGCTTAAATCTTACACCGCGTGTTCGAAGAAATTGAACTTGTCGCAGCCTGCGATCAGCAACCGTATCAAGCGGTTGGAGGATGCTGTGCAGTTTCCGCTTTTCATTGACCGGAACCCACATCTGGGCCTGACGGATGAGGCCCAGCAGCTGTATGAAATCACCCAGAGAATTGTAGACGAACTCGGCAAGATCGACAGGTTGGTCGAGGGGACCACCTTTGCCCGGTCGCGGATCGGGGTTCTTCCTGCGATTGAATTTTTCTTTGGCCCTGAAATGATCTGGAAGCTGGATACACCGGGCACCGGGCCAAAGCTGGAAATTGTAACCGACAGCGAAGACAACCTTCTGAGAAAGGTCGCGCTGGGGCAAATTGAGATAGCCGTGGTCTGCAGCCGGCTTGGCGAACCGGAACATAGTATTTTCTCCAAACACTGCAAATTGAGCTGGATCTGCGGGCCGCAGTTTGATGAGAGCACCCTGGCAGATAATGCCGAAGTTCCAGTGGTGATCTGGCGTGGCAATGTCAGCCGGGGCCCGTCTGCGGACGAAATATTGGAAAGCAGCAACCGGGCGCACAGGGTGGTCTTTGAAACCTCGTCCCTGACTTCCTACTTTGATGCCATCCGGCGTGGCTATGGCGTGGGTTTTACCGTGGATTCCTTCCTGCGGACGAACAGAAACCCCTACTCGGTCAAAGTGCTGGAAAGTCATCTTCCGGAACTTGGACAGATTGATTTTCACGTGGTCTGCAATCCACATTCCCCGGCCGGCGTGCGGAAACTTGCGAGCCAGCTGGCATCTGTCTTTGAGGAAGCGTGATGGTTGGTATTGTCAGCCGGTCGTCGCCTTGTGGCGAGCCGCTGTCTGTGCCGTAAAGGGTTTGCAAGATCAGCCAAGAGTATCTGTCTTGCGTCAAGACCAATTAGAGATGTTTCCGGTCACCCGTGTTCTCATGCAGTATCCCATAGGTTTCGGAGCCTGAAATCTGAAGCGCTGCAATCTTTGCGGGAATTATTTCCATCACGCAATCTTGAGTGTAATTTACCAATCCCAATACGCCTAATGGTTGCGCAATTATTTTTGGAGGGTAGCGTTAATTCATTCTAGAAATGGAGTGAATTTCATGACGTCCAAACCTAAGCTGACCACAGCTTTCGGCGCCCCGGTGCCTGACAATCAAAACATCCAGACAGCCGGACGGCGGGGGCCTGCATTACTGCAGGACGTCTGGTTCCTGGAGAAAATGGCCCACTTTGACCGGGAGGTGATTCCCGAGCGCCGTATGCATGCCAAAGGATCCGGCGCCTATGGTACTTTCCGGGTCACCCATGACATCACCAAGTTCACCCGCGCCAAGATATTTTCTGAAATCGGCAAGACAACGGATCTCTTTGTCAGGTTCTCTACTGTTGCCGGAGAACGCGGTGCAGCGGATGCAGAACGGGACATCCGCGGCTTTGCGATCAAGTTCTACACCGAGGAAGGCAATTGGGATCTGGTCGGAAACAACACTCCGGTCTTTTTCCTGCGCGACCCTTTGAAATTCCCGGACCTTAATCACGCGGTCAAACGCGACCCGCGGACAAACCTGCGCAGTGCCGACAACAACTGGGATTTCTGGACCAATCTGCCCGAAGCGCTCCACCAGGTTACCATTGTGATGTCGGACCGCGGTTTGCCTGCCACCTACCGGCACATGGATGGGTTCGGCAGCCATACTTTCAGTTTGATAAATGCCGATAACGAACGTTTCTGGGTGAAGTTTCACTTCAAAACCCAGCAGGGGATCAAGAACCTGACCGATGCGGAAGCCGCGGAGATTGTTGCAGGCGACCGGGAAAGCCATCAGCGTGATCTCTACGACAGCATCGAAAACGGCGATTTCCCGAAGTGGAAGATGTTTGTTCAGATTATGCCTGAGCAGGAAGCCGGCAGCTACCATATCAACCCATTTGATCTCACCAAGGTCTGGCCAAAAGAGGATTACCCGCTGATCGAAGTCGGCGAGTTCGAGCTCAACAAAAACCCAGATAACTACTATGCGGAAGTTGAACAGGCCTCATTTGCGCCCTCTACGGTTGTTCCTGGTATCGGTTTTTCGCCGGACAAGATGCTGCAGGGCCGGCTGTTCTCCTATGGGGATGCGGCCCGCTACCGCCTTGGGGTTAACCATTCTCAGATCCCTGTGAACGCTCCCCGCTGCCCCTTCCATTCCTACCACCGTGACGGTGCGATGCGGGTGGATGGGAACTTTGGATCGACGCTCGGGTATGAGCCGAACATGTTCGGGGAATGGCAGGAGCAGCCGGATTACTCGGAGCCTCCGCTGTCTTTGGAAGGTGCAGCGGATCACTGGAACCACCGCGAAGATGAAGACTATTATTCGCAGCCCGGCGAATTGTTCCGGCTCATGACTGCGGACCAGAAGGCACAGCTGTTTGAAAACACCGCTCGCGCCATTTCACCGGCCCGGACGGAAATTCAGCACCGTCACATCCAAAACTGCCATCACGCTGATCCCGGCTACGCCGAGGGCATCGCGAAAGCACTTGGAATCGATCTCAAGGATGTTGCCGGTATCTGACACATCAGGCGACCGGGCCTGCGGGCCCGGCAGAGCGTTACAGTCAAGGAAACCTCTCATGACACATAGTTCATCGAAAACCGGCACCACGCGGCGGAAGTTTCTAGCCGCAGGCAGCGGTATAACTTTGACCTCACTGACCCCTGTGGTTGCAGCGGCACAAGAACCTGCAATGGAAGATCTGAACACCAGAATCCTGTCCTTGCTGGCCGATCTGGAGGACAGCCATGGCTCAGGCCTTGCCGCTGTAAACTGGTCCCGCCGCCATATTGCCAACAAACTGCGGGCAGCACTGGAGCTGCCGGTAACAGACCCAAGTTTTGATGATGACTACGCGGTCTATTATCAAAAACACTTGCGGTCCGGGCCTGCAGACAGCCGCAAAGCTTGACGTTCAACGTCTATAGCAAACCACAAAACAGGCCCCCGCTTGCGAGGGGCCTGTTTGCGTCTCATGCATCTATCCGGTGAGGGTGGTCCCGCTCGGCTCCAACGATCCCAGCAACACCTGAGCAGTGCGCATGACCCTTCACCCACCTGCGGGTTCTGCAGGGCGTCTCATCGGCACTTACCAGGCCCGGACTATGCCGCCAGTATGCCTATGCAGATCTGTGGCGGCTTCAGAACGGATTGGCAGCAGGCCGACCCGATAGCGATTCCCGTTTTTGCCATAATGGTTAATGCTATTAGCATAACCCCTGCGCCATCTATGCGTTGCCCTTGGAAATCCGGCTTCATTTGTTGCGTGTAACCACGTGTAAACAGGCCAATTTTAATAAAATTCAGGCGCTATAAGTAATTTCTATGACCTTATCTGTCGGGCTTGCTGAAATCTGGCAATTGTAAGGCACAAAGTGCTGATCCGAAGATGATGAGACGACCAATAGCTCGGTTCCCACCTTGGCCGCCTTTGTAGAAACGAACCGAATTGGAGAAATTCTATGATTGTTTCAATGATGATGAACTTGATGCAGCAAGCCCAGATGAACAAGATGAATCAGCAGATGATGGGTCAGACCAATGATCTGCAGGATGAAATCAAAGAGCAGGGCAACGACTTCAAAGATCAGCTGAAGAAGATGGAGGAAAAGAACGAAAAGCAGTCCGAACTGATTCAGCAGATGATGAAGGACAACAATATTGGGGGGCAGCAAGGCAGTCAGCAAGCCGGTCACCAGTGCGGCAACAGCAACCAGGCGCAAGGCAGCATGGGTCAGGGCAGCAACAATGGCGGTCTGGGCGGTGCGCAGGGGCCGAACAGCTTTGGCAGCGGTATGGATGATCGGGATATCGAGATCCACATCCATATGGGCGACAGCAGCAAGGGTGCGCCTGATACCGGCGGTATGAAGTACCATTGAGGTTGAAGCGTCACGTGTGACCGTCGGCCTGTAATCAGGCCGACAAACCAAACCTAGCAACTGAACTTGAAAGGAAACTCGCATGTCCACATCCTTGGCTCTTTCCCAGGCCCTGACCAAGCAGCAGGAACTGCAATCCCAGCAGCAAATGCTGATGAACCACCAGCAGCAGCAGGCGAATTCACGCGAACAGTTCGCACAGCAGCAGATGAGTGCGCAGCAGGAGCACCAGCGCCGGATCGACAACGACCAGCAGGAACGGTCCCGCCACGCGCAGGCAGACTCGATGGCGCAATCCAAGAACACCACCCAGCAGCTGTCGCAAGCGGCCGGCGCCTAAGGGCAAAAACGGCAAGTTCCGCCTTTCGATATCTCTTGTCGGAAAGTGCGGACCTGCCGGAATTGAAGAGCTGAACAATGAATGAACTTCCAGGCCCTCTACAGAATGGCAGCAGTCCGGGGTTTTCCTCGTTGCAGCTGATGCAGGCCCTGACCGAACAGTCGCAGGCTCTTAGCAATCACAAAGCGCATAGAACCAAGCGGCTATATCAGGAAGTCAAAAACAAGCTGGATATCTATTCGATGCAAGCATCGAAGTATCAAGCTGAGCGCGCCATGGCCAATCAGGAGGCGCAGCGCGTGATGAGTTCTCTGTCAGGGAAGTTCAGCCTGATTTCCAAGATCCAGCAAAGCATGGGGTGAAGCGCTGTCAGCCGTCAACAGAACGTCAAGGAGACCGAAATGGCAGTTCGCCACGCAACACAAGATGATCTTCCGCTTCTGAAAGAGCTGAGCGCGGAATTCCGGGCCGCCCATAAGCAGGGGATGCAGTTGCCGTATGACGAAGCCGCCTGGTTGGAAGCGCTGGGTGCGGCAATCGGTTCTGATGAGATGCTGGTCCTGATCCTTGATGAAGGGGCAGGGTTCTTTGTGGCGGCAATCAGTGCCACGCCATATGCGCCAATTCCTGTTGCAAACGAGCTTGTCTGGTACACCAAGCCGGACTCCCGGGGCAGAGGGTTTGCGCTGTACCGCGCGTTCATGAGGTGGGCCGAAGGCAAGAATGTGGAATATGTGTTTCTGACAATGCCAGAGCCGACGCCGGCGCTGGAGCGCCTGGGCTTTGAAGTGGCTGATATCGGGTATTTCAAAAAAATGCCCAGTGCAGCTGCAGTCAGAGCTGCGGAATGAGAAAGCGCCCGTCCTTACAGCAGCGTGGCCTGCGGGATTGTGCCGCCAGTCCTGACCGGAACCGGGTGGCAAGATGATTTCCTGTGCCGATACGCTCTTGATTTTTACGTCTTTCAGCATCCGATCCGGATTGCTGTGGAAGGCGGAAACCTATGGGCGGCTTGGCTTGGCTATGTTTCCCGAAGATGACCGGATACGGGAAATGTACGCCTATGCGCTGTTGCTGAATCAGAAATTCAGTGAGCTTTCCAGCGTTCTTGGCGATGCGAGACGTCCGTCAAGGAATTTTGCCTATGTGAAGGCACGGCTGGAAATGCTGACTGGCAGCTCTGACGCCGCCAGATCCGAGGCTGTCCGCAGCTTTCTGAGAGGAGGACAGGCATGAGCAATTCGATCCGGCCAGGAGGTTCCGAGAGACCTCAGCAGTCTCTTGTGCAGCCGGTTGCTCCGCGGCGCCAACAGCAGCAACAGCAGGCCGCCGCTGCCGAGCAGCAGCGGAAACAGAACGCGCCGAAGGAGAAGATCGAGAGTCAGACGTCCTATGCAGCCATGCTCAAGGATGCGCAGGATGGCGGCGTCGACGAAGCCTACAGCGCTACGCAGCGGGCCCATAGCGGTTCGAACAAGGAAAACGGCGAACAGGACAGTGATCCGAGCGTCCAGCGGGCCAGAAAACTGCGGCAGGCCAAGCCCGCAGTTGCCAAACCCCAGCATGATCCACAGTCTTCGGAGATGCTCAAGGGGCTGCGCAAGAAACAGCAGGCAGACGAAGCCAATGCGGCCCGCGGGGTTTCACGGGCTGCAGCTGTTGATACGGCACCTATCGGAGCAAAGCATGATCAGCTGATGCTTGCTTCCAGCCAAATGAAAGCTTCTGAAGTTGCAAGCCATGTCAGCCTGCGCGGTTTTGCCGGCCTGGAACGCATTCTGTCGGAAAAACATTGGCAACGGAATCCTGAGGCTGATACTGATGTTGTTAAAAAGCAAATGCGGGCGGTTGGATAAAACCCGTGAAACAAGAGCAGTTACGTTAGGTCAGGCTTGCCATGAAACATCACGAATCCGTGAATGCCGGTTTCAAGGGACTTCTATACACCCTTTCAATTCTGATTTTGGGCTTATTGTCTTTTGCCCCCATGCCGGCGGATGCACAGGTAACCCAGCGAATGGTGGTTGAAGAGGGCAAAGGCAAAAGTCTTTCGAACCTGGGGCAGGCGGAATCCATTTTTGTGGCAGACACATCGGTTGCAGATGTATCAACCTCTCCGGGAGAAGCAGCCTACATCTTTGGCAAGGCGGTTGGTGACACCACGCTGATTGCAACCGGGACTAACGGTGAAATCCTGTTTGAAATTGCTGTCTCGGTGACACATAATTTGCGCGGGCTGCGCGCAACCCTGTCGCAGCGGTTTCCCGGCGAGGCGATCTCACTGGCGTCTGCGCGCGGCAGCATTTTTGTTTCCGGCGTTGTTTCCACCGAACGGGTTCACGAAAATGTCCTTGAAACCCTGCGCAACAGCGTCCCCAGCAGCGCCTTGATTGATGAACTGGTGGTGCGGGACAGCCAGTTGATCCAGCTGGAAGTCAGGCTGATGGAAATCAGCGTAGATCAGGCTGAGAACTATGGGATCGATTGGAACGGCCTGGTTGCCTCCAGCGGATTTTCGGTCGGGGCGCAAAGCGGAAACAGCGGCGTTATCAGCTTTGGATATGATGAAACCGATCCGGCGACTTCGGTGGATGCAACCGTTGATCTGCTTGTAGACAGTGGCATTGCAACGCTTGTTACCCAATCTTCGCTGACAACTGTTTCCGGCAAGGACGCTGATTTTTCCGTCGGCGAGGAAATCGCAATTCCTACCTTTTCAGGGCAAACGGACCCTGCAAACGGAAACTTCAGCATTGATTATAAATTTGTTGGAATGAATGTGAAATTCAAACCGCAAATGCTTCCGGGCAGCAAACTCCGTCTGGAAGTGAATTCCGTCATTTCCGGTCTGCAGCCGGCAACGACAACTATCAACGGCAATGCCTTTCCGAATTTATCGACCCGCAGGTTTGCAACAAATGTCGAGCTTCGCGACAATCAGAGTTTCGTAATCGCCGGGCTGAGCCGTCAGGAAACCAGAAACACTGCGACCGGAGAAAGTGATACCATTTTTGCATCCACAATGCGCAGGCTGTTGGGCAGCGACAGCATCAGCTCTTCGAAACGCGAATTGATCGCGGTTATCACGCCCCGCTTTGGTAACCTTGAACGGCGGCCGGTTGAACAGATCCTGGCCCGTCCGATGTCAAATCTTGAGCATATTCTGTCCCAATATGCCAGCAAGGCAGGCAGCATCGGAAAAGTCGAAGTCCACGGTCCTGCCGGTTTCCTGTACTGACGAACGGTTATGAAGCTTCTGCAATTGCCCTCCTTCTCTTTTGCTTGCAGCACGGCTTTGTTTTTGCTGCTTGCCCCCCACCAGGCGGCGCATGCGCAGGGAGAGACACCGGTAACCCGTTGGCAGCTGCCACAGGCAGGGGAAGAATACCCGTTCCTTGGCAAGAACCAGGGGCTTAGATCGACGCTGGAAACCTTTGGCCGCAACGTCAGGGTGGCGGTGAACATAGACGAAGAAATCACCAATGACCGGTCTGTAAGCATCGAACAGCGCATGTCCAGACAGGACTATCTGGACCGGCTTTCGAATGAGTTTGGCCTGTTGTGGTTCTACGATGGTGTGATGCTGCATATCTCAAGTGTTGCCACTGTGCAGACAGAGATCATTCCGCTTCAGAACAATGATGGCGGAACGGTTCTGGATGTTCTGTCCCAACTTGGGATTTATCAGGAAAAGTTCGTGCATGCGTCAGATCCCAAACGCAGGGTGTTCCTTGTGTCCGGGCCGACGTCATATGTCGAGCTTGTGAAAAAGGCTGTGGATGCGATCGAGGAAGCAGACAAAAACGATCTGCATGTCGTTCGCGGCGCCGAGATTTCCGGACCGGACCTGACATCCCTGGACTCACCGGACATCGAAACTCCGGGCCAGTAGGACCAGAGGGCAGGGGGCAATGCAGATACTGAACGCCATAGCGGGTCTTGGACGTCAAAAAGACGTCATGCTGATTGCTGTCTTTGCGCTCATCCTGATGATGATGATCCTGCCGCTTCCGACGGTGTTGATGGATGTATTGATCACGCTGAACATGAGTGCGGCCATCATCATCATGCTGATGGCGCTGCATCTGCACAGTCCGGTTCAGTTCTCCACGTTTCCTTCGCTGCTGTTGGTGACAACCCTGTTCCGTCTGGCGATTTCGATTTCGACAACACGTCTGATCCTGATCGAAGGCAACGCAGGCAAAATCGTTGAGACCTTTGGTACGGTTGTTGTCGGCGGCAATCTGGTGGTCGGGCTGGTTATCTTTCTGATCATCACCGTTGTGCAGTTCCTGGTAATCACCAAAGGCGCGGACCGTGTCGCGGAAGTTGGTGCCCGTTTCACTCTGGATGGCATGCCGGGCAAGCAGATGAGCGTCGACGCCGACGTGCGTGCCGGCAATATGGATCATGTGGACGCCCGCACCGCCCGCCAGACACTTGAGCGCGAAGCCAAGCTGTTCGGCTCCATGGACGGGGCCATGAAATTCGTCAAGGGCGATGCAACTGCGGGTCTGGTGATTACCGCAATCAACCTGTTGGGCGGTGTCGCAATCGGCATGGCGCAGCGCGGCTTGCCCTTTGGCGAGGCGATCCAGCTTTATGCGCTGATGACGGTCGGGGACGGGCTGGTGTCCCAGATCCCGGCGCTGCTGATTTCGGTCGCAGCCGGCACGATGGTGACCCGGGTGACCAATCCCCAGGGCATGGATCTGGGAACCGAGATTGGCCAGCAGGTGATGGCCAACCGCCGCACAATCATTATTGCCGGGCTGGTGATTGCGCTGTTCGGGTTCATTCCGGGTTTTCCGACGGCAATTTTTGCGACGCTAGGGTTGTCGCTGTCCGGCAGCGTGTATTTCGGGATCAAGAAATACGCAAAAGCCATTGAGGCCCAGTGGAGCGACTGGGATCTTATGATCCAGCGGCTTGAGCTGAGCTGGGATGATATCAAGGCCCGCACCGGGTCAGATGAAACCCTGAAGGTTGTCTTGCCGCGCAGGGTCACCAAAATGATCAACCCGGAGGTTTTCAACAACACGCTGGAAGGTGTGCGGACATCAAACGAAGCTGATTTTGGCGTGCCGATGGGCTACTGGCGTTACCGCCTGAGCGATGACCTGGACGTCTACGAGATCTACATCAAGGAAGAACGGGTCGCGTCCGGGCATTTGGACATGAACACGGTGTTCGTAAAGGCAAATTCGAGCTATCTGAACAGTCTTGGCATCCCCTGCATCCCCCGGTTCGGCGCCCAGGAAGGTGCCTTGGTCGAGCTATCAGAAATTCCCCGACTGGAAGAAGAGAACATTCAGTACTGGGGTCCGCTGGAGCAGTTGCTGATGCACGTCAAAAAGGCGGTCATCGAGCACCTTGGCGATTTTGCGGGCCTTCAGGCCGCGTCAAACCTTCTGGACATGGTCGGGCGCAGCAATCCCAATCTGGTTGCTGACTTGCGTGAAGATCTGTCGAACAATCAGATCAGCAGTGTTCTGGGCATGCTGCTGCGAGAGCGCATTCCGATTACCAGCACAGTCCGCATTCTTGAGGCCATTGCCAAGGCATCGCAGATCCGTTCCGAGCCGGAGAAAGTGCTGCAAAAGGTGCGCACATCGATGTCCGAGTTCATCACCAAACGATTTGCACCGGAGGGATACTTGCCGGTGATCGTCACGGCGCCGACGCTGGAAAACTTCATCCGGGAGGGGATGCGGGAAACCGATGAAGGATCCTATCTCATTCTGGCGCCAGAGGTGTCCGCGCATATTGCCGAACAGGCCAAAAGCTTTGTTGCTGGCGAATTCCACCGCGGGCAGGATCCGGCGCTGATCACCCAGCAGGATGTGAGATTCCCGCTGTATACGATTCTTGCAAAACATGGCATTTACCTGCCGGTGCTGGCCTACCAGGAAATCCATCCCGACACGATTATTTACCCGATCGGTTTCCTGTCGCCCGAGACGGCCGAGGACGCGGCTTAAACTTTCAACAAAAACCGCTCGACTCGTTTAGTGAAGAGTTTTCCGTTGAATTACAAATAGTTGTTACAGATTCGCACTAGCTTTGCCTGCAGATGGAGGGCAGTGCGTGGCTGAATCAAACAATCTGAAAATATCCTCTTCTGTGGCAAGCATGGCTGCCCGGGAGCAGCATACTGATGACGAATTCAAGGTGTGGGGCCGTAAAGGCCCAAAGCTTCAGGACGAAGTGACAGAAGAACTGCGACGACGCGGCATTGACAGTGCAGAAAGGCCGAGCCTGACCCGGCTGCTGCAGGAAACCTCAGCAAGCGGGGCCGGGGATGTGGCGGACAGTGAGACAGAGGCAGACCCCGGCGCCTTTGTTCGCGGCGGTGCGGGCCGCGCAGCGAAAAAGCGCAGCAAACCTGTCTCGCAGTGGCCCTCCGGCGCCGGTGCCCCAGCGCAAACAGCCGCTCCCGAGGAAATGGCTCCGGCTGACCAAAAAGGCACACGATCGGGAATGCCGTTGCACAGGTTTTCCCAGTTGATGGATATCTACAGCCCCAAAAGCGCCAAGCGAAGCCTGGCTCAGGCTGCTGTCCCTTTCTTCAATGCGGCGACATCCTACACTGTCAAGGCGCCGGGCCAGGACCGTCCGACGTTCAGGCGCGACCCGGTGGACACCGTCAAGGATCATCTGAAAGATTTTGCAAAAGGCTACAAGAAGGCGGCAACAACAGAAAAGCTTTACTATGCCAACAAGCTGCATAGCAGAAAGGATGCAAGGGAAGGCAAGCCGCTGCATGAGCTTCAGGGTAGTTTCGGGCCGGCATATTCCCGTTTGGACAAACATGGGATGATCAGCACATTGGAGGACATCCAGCATTCCAAGTTTATAGAGCGAGCGCTGCACGGCTTTGCGAAGTCGGTTCTGGATCAAAGCCGGATGGCAGAAACGGAGAAACTTGCGCTTACGGACACAGACGTGACTGCGATCATCCAGGATGTTGCCGAAACCTTTGAAGGCAATGGCAGCACTCAGGACAAGGTCAAAATCAAAGTATCCCAAGGCAGCGATTTTGGCCTGTCAGTGCCCAAGGAGGTTACCGGACCAGTCGGCGCGACTGCTGGAATTGGCCGCAAAGGGAAGGAACAGACCGCCCTTGAAATCGGCCGTAAAAGCGATGGTACCTATCGTGTGACACTTCAGGTTCAGGACCAATGGGATGCCGGTGTGAGAGGGCGCGTCAAACCTGCGCCCGGGCCGGTCGGGCCCAGTATCGGATTGCAGGGCGGTGTCGCGAAGAACCAGGTCAAGGAATGGGAATCCCCAGCCTTGGATCTGGAGGGCGTTGGCAAAATGGTCGGCAAGATTCTGCAGGGCGAAGCCACGGCAAAGGATTTCAAGTCCTTCAAGACAAATTCGGCATTCGGCATGAAATTTGCCGCCCGCGCTGCGGTGCTGGCATCGGAGAAATTCACCGGGGACACCGAACACGGCGCTCAGGGCGGGACCAGTGCCACAATTTCAACCGGTGTTATCGGCAAGAAGACCCGCACAGAGGTGAATGTCGGTAAATTCGTCGAGACCGGGGGAGCTGAGGGGCGAAAGAAAGCCAAATCCGGCACCTTGGGGGATGCACCGAGACTCTCTGCCAGCCCTTTGTCGGCAAGTGCAAGGTTGGACATGGGAACAGACGATGTTACGCGGGATGCCTCGGCGGGTGCGGGGGTTGGTGATGTCAGGGACCGGCGCAAGCTGAAACAATATGACGAAGTTCAGAGCCTGAGCCCCCTGGAGGGGCAGAAATTTGAACTGGAAATGCCGCTGAGCAAGCGCCAGAAGGATCTGAAAAGCCTGGCAGGACTGCCGTTCAATGGCGACGAAGTGCAGCAGATTTTTGGCAAGAAGGCGGGTCAGTACATCATCGATCGCGCCCGGGATGCTTTGGCGGCGCAGGGTCGCGGTGCGGCCCATGATCAGGTGTCGCGGGTGGTTCTGGAATACAAGCTGAGACCCGATGCCAAAGCTTTTGCAGAACGGATCGCACAAGAGGACAACCCGTCAGCCGACCAAAATTCTATTGAACAGATCGCCCAGGATCATCTGAAAGAGTTCCTGAAAGATCCCGTTCATTACAAGGATCTGCTCAAGTTCACGATCCATGCCAAAACGGCAATTCCTGTCGCATCTAAAATTTCAGCAGGTGTCGGAGGGCTGGCCAAGACAACGCATGAAACCGGCTTCAGCATCGAGCGCAAGATCAAGCTTGCCAGCGATCTGGACGCAAGCGACGGCCAGCACATCAAACGCCTGGTCCAGCGCGGCTTTGCAGAGACAGAGGACGGCGCCGAAAGGCCCTCTGTCAAGGACGTGCTGAGCAAGAGAGATCTGCTGGCAGGCTCGATCGATTATACAGCGGATGATGTGGCTGCGATGACGCCGCCCAAGACAGCAAACAGCTGATGCGATGAACCAGCGGCCGGTTTTCAAAACGACCGCTGGTTTCGCAAGTTAATTGCCAAAGAGCCGAACAGCGATGGCTGTACCCGCGCGCCTTTCTGGATGATCTGTTGCCGCAAATGCGCGCAGTTCTACCGGTCAGTCCCGCCTGTTCGTCGGCGCAAGTATGTCATCCAGATCCTGTTGCGTGAAGGTTGTGACAGACGCGGGAGCTTCATTGGCCGGGGCGGCATTCTCCTCGATGCTTTCTTCTTCTTCCTGAATTGTCGCCAATCCAGGAGGTGTGCTCACGGTGTTTCTCTCCGGCAGCTCAACCCCGCTTGGAATTTGCTTTTTGGGAGCACCATAAGTTTCCTCGAACTCCTGGCGGCTGTAAAAGAGGGTGTTTTCATTATCGACATTTCCGAGATCGAACGTGCGCTCGAAAGTGATGTCGGCCTTCTCCACGACACCGGCAATAAACGGAACGCCGAATTTGGCACCCTGTCCGTAGGTTTTGCTTTCGGTCACAGACACATCAAAATCGATGCGGTCTTTGAACATCTTGGGGTTTTTAAGGATCGATTTCAGCTTGTCAGCCAGAACCGCCTCGTGATTGTCAGGGGCTTCCCGCTTTGCAGCCTTTTCAAGTTCTTCAAACGCTTCGGGTTTCACCGTCATTTTGGCGTCAAACTTCAGGTTCCGCTTGCGGACATCATAGTCCTGACCTGTCGAGTCCTTGAGCGTAGAGATTGCTCGGTTCATGATCTTGGCGGCCCGTTCCTTGCCAAACAGGGCTTCGGGTTTGAGGCCGGAACCGCCTTCTGCTGCCCAGCGTTCCCTACGGGTGGGAATGACTGAACGTTTGGCTGTCATTTCGCTCAGCGGCGCATTTGCCTGCCGCTCGGAAACCTTTTTATCTTTTGGGTTACTGCCTTCTTTTGATCGTGTCAGCGCGGCCCCTTCGCCGGCAACATTCTGGTGCCGGGCCGCGACATTAAAGCTACCGGTTACGTCTCCGACTTCCGGAGCGGGTGCACCGGCTGCTGCAGCGGGGGCCGGTTCAATCGCCGGGTTGAGGTCAATGCCATCTCTGACCTGGGACAACCCCCAACCAAGACCCGCGTCTGTTGATGCATCGCCATTCCAGAACACCGGTTCGGATTCAACTTTTTCCTTCTTGATGTCCACTTTGACCTTCGTTCCGTCACCTGTGGGGGAGTCCTGAAGTTTGTAAGTCTTGTCCGTGCCGCCCAGCTCTTTCTTGACACTGAGCGTCGCGAAGCCGCCGACGTTGGCTTCGCCTATGGAGTCCGCATAGACACCCGGTCCAGCTGCAATCCATGCTGAGAATTTGTTGGTCGACTTCTTGCCATGAACAGCGTCATCTCCGTGATCTTCAGAAATGTCGTGATCGATGTAGAGTTTGAAGAACTCTGCTGTGCGTTCAAGGGATTGATCCTTGATGGTGACGCTGTGCTCTTCTTTGTGGCTGCCGCCAGCGCTCACAGCGGCCAAAGCAAATGTGTTTTCAGCAGGATCTGCGACATCGCCTATCCCAGGGGCGATGCTGGCCCTAAGACCGGCTCCATCGGCCTGTTCGTACTTCAGTTTGATGGAGAAATTTCCATCGTCTTGCCGTTCAATTTTGAAGCCGGTCGTCCGATCATGATTCACATCCAGCCCAATTGTTGGTCCAACAGGTAAGGCCAAGATTGATCCAATTGGAATACGGGGGCCCCATTTGACGTTTGTCGCCATGCCAACATCGACGGAGGAGCCCGGCCGGGTACTGTCAAGGTACGCCGTAAAAGACTTTTTCAGATCTTCCCTGGACTCGGTGTTAAAGACTTTGTTCAAACTGGACTTTGCCAACCAGCGGCCGGGTGATGATTTGTTCAGCTGTGCGGTCGGATCAGTGCCGTATTTGCCGGCTTCTTTGCCTTTCTCATTGCGTACTGCTAGGGCTGCCAGCTTGCCGGCGGTTTTGCCGATCATTGCCCATTGCTGGCCTTCTTTCCTGGCCGCCGCCTTTGCCTTCTCAGCTTTGGATTTGGTCTCAGTTCCCTGATGCTCAACCTTGGTGTTTGCGCGGACTTTTCCTGCAATCAAAGTCGGCTTTAGTGCCATGAACGCCCGTGCAACTTTGCTTTTGCTTTTGAGGTCTTGGTAAACATTCTGTTCGGTGACCTTGGGTTTCGCTCCCGGCGCTGTTCCTCCGCGCCTGGTTGTGCGACCAAAACCGCTTCGGACAAACTGATCTGAGCGTGCTTCTGAAGACTCGGTCTCTGTTGCAGGGGAGGCAGCAGCAAAGACCTGCTGGGCCGGAATGCGATTCGCGGCTTCCTGCTGCTGGGGCTGCGCATTTCTTTCGGCATTTGTCGCATTCTCACCTCTTGCCCGCTGGCTTTGAGGTGGAGTGGCTACTTCTTTCTGGCGTTGCGAATTTTGCGATTGCACAGGCTGATTTGATCCAATACCGGGCACCGTAATATTCCTCTCTAACCCAAGCTTTTTGGAAAGCTTGGCATCTGCTGAATGTCCTAACTTCTTCTACTTCACCCTATGATTGTGGAGGCTGACTGCTCAATTAAGGTATAGATAATAGTTATACTGGTACCCTGCAGGGTGAGCTCCGCTCGGCCTGGGTTTCATTGGTTTGAAGCAGCGGAACTGAAGAAGCTTGGGATCGCAGCAACTGCTCGATACCGGTAAGGAAATTCAAGGGCCCAAGAGAATGAGCATTACGATCACTCCCCAAGTTCGAGTCTTTGTGGCAGTTGTTGAGGCCGGTTCCATTACAGCCGCGGCTGAAAAGCTTGCCCTTGCAAAGTCGAGTGTCAGCCAGTCCCTAAAGGATTTGGAAAACTCTCTTGGCGCCCGTCTCCTGAACCGGACCACCCGCCAGCAATCCCTGACCCGAACTGGCAGCAAGTACTACCAAGCGTGCCTGAAGATTTTGTCCATGGCAAAAGAGGCTGAGGAGGAAATCAGCAATGCGCTTGAGGCGCCTGCAGGGGATCTGATCATCACCGCTCCCTTCTCGACTGTTTGCAGGGCGGTTGTTCCGGCGCTCAAGAATATTCGCGAGCACTATCCTGAAGTTATGCCGCGGCTTCTGATCGATGATTCCCGGCTGGATTTAATCAGCAACAAGATCGATGTGGCCATCCGGCTGGGGGAATTGCCAGACAGCAATTATCGCACTCAGACAGTCGGGTATCTTCCGACGTCCCTGTGGGTGAGCCTGGATTACCTGGACTACTACGGGTTCAGCCGCGACGGTCTTGGCGATCCTGCCCAAGTGGCTGAATACCGCTATATTGCGCAGAACTGGCAAGGCAATCCGATCCAGCACAGTTACCGCAAAGAAGACGGCAACCTCGCGTCTCTTGTTTTTGATACATGTGTGTATTGCAATACAGCCGCGGTGGCCCGTTCCCTGGTCAAGGACGGCTTTGGCATGGCCTTGCTGCCCGATCTTGTGATGACGGAATTTGTCGAGTCCGAGGAAGTCGTCAGGGCGCTGCCGCAGCTGGAACAGGCACCGGTCCGTATCTCTGCAATTCACCCCTATGGGGACAAAGCGCCACTGGCAGTGCGCAGGTTCATTGAAGCATTCCGTTCGGAGCTGAAGGAAGAATAGCCTGGGTCTTCAGGCCTTCGCCTTCAGCTGGGCCATGGCCAGTTGCGCTTCGGCAATGGCCAATTGTCCTTTCGCCAACAGCTTGTTGTGACGGGTATCTTCAAGACGCTCACTCTGTTCAGACAGGGCGGAATCCCTGTTCTGCTTCTCCCGTTTGATGATCCCTGCAATAGAGGCCTGACGCAGTGATTCCTGTTTGATCGTGTTCTCCATCTCCTGCTTCTGACGCTTCACGGGAAGGGTCAGAGCTTTGGTCATCAAAGAGATGTTTTTTTCCAGACTCTTGATCTCTCTTTGATTTGCAAGAGGAGTCTTCTTCATCTGGGCGAGCCGGACCTTATTTTTCTGCAGATCCTCGATCGCGGGCTTGTTGAGCTTCGCGAAGTTTAGCTTGAAATTCTCGAACTTCAGCTTGGCCTGTTCAGCGGCAACTTTGCTTTGCTTCTGCTCGTCCTTCAACTGGGCGATATTCTTGTCAAAGCTGTTTTCGACCCGCTTCAACCGGTCTTTCTGATCCGAAACAACACTCCGGGCCTGAGCCAGATCAGCCTTGGCTGACTTCATTTCCCGCTTGGCTGATTTCTGCTCAGGCGTCAGCGTGTCTTTCTTGAGAAATTTGGCGGCTTCCGAGAACAATCCCTTGAGCCCTGACTTTGGCTTGGCGGTCCGGGACGCATCGGTCATCGGCTGGCCCGAAGCCTTTTGCCGGGACTGTTTTGCAACAGGAAGCGGCCGGGCCGGCTTCATGTCAGTTTCCGCAACTTTTGGGGAAAATCCTATTTTCATCGCAACCTCCTGTTCACGCAGATTAACACCCGGTGAAAACTGAATGCGAAATAGTAAAATGCTATTACTGGCGCCCGGAAATCAGCGGGCGATCACAAGGGCCCGCGACAGCAGTCTGAAATTCTCTTTGGCCTCGGCAGCGGACAAGTCCACCGTTGCAGTGCGTTGCGCCTGCTGGTGCTCGCCGGAAAGATATTGCGAAATGGCCAGATTCTGCCTGATGGTTTCATTGTCAGGGTTTGAGCGCGCCAGAGCTGCAAACAAAGGTTTCGACAGGCTTGGCGAACCATTCAAAGTCATCGAAAGAGCAAAGTTGTTGAGCGTCTTGGTATGCCCCGGCTCCTGAATGAGGATTTCCCGGTAGATCTCCTGCGCCTTGCCGTGCTGGCGCTGCAGGTCGAATGCAACCGCAAGGCCGTTCTTGGCATCCAGGTTTGCCGGGTTCTTCTGCAGCGCAGCTCGGAAAGCATTTTCCGCGTCCCGGGGTTTGTTCTGGACCAGTTCGACCCGGCCCAGGCCAATATAGCCTTCTTCCTGTGCACCAAGGGCAATTGCCTTGCGGTAGCTTGTTTCCGCTTTCAGGAAAGTATTGATCCGAAAGTAGGAATCCCCCAGTTCAAGAAAGGCCTGTTTGGACCTGCTGTTGCGTTCGGCAACCTGATCATAGATCCCGTGACCCTGACCGTATTCACCGTTTTTGACAAATTGCTCTGCCACGTGGATCTGAGATGACACGCTTGTGAAGTTGCTGTTTGGCGTCGCGCAGGCTGCAAGACCCAGCGCAGCGGCCAAAGCTGCAACAGCAAAGCATCTGCCAGTATTGGTCCGGGCAATCCGGCCGAACGCTGTCTGGGACGCGATCACTTCCATGGCGCCTCTCTTTTCCTCAATGAACGCAGAGCTGTTTTTGTGGCCGCCATCAAACCATTCAGGAAGTATTGCGGGCCTGCTCCATCTTTATGACCTTATGTATACCTGCGGCTGAGCGGGCAGGCAAATACGAACCTGGTGCTGCCATTTTGTGAAATTCTTTTGCAACACCTGGCAAATTGAACAGCCGCAGGCCGTAACTGCGGCTGCGGCGCAGAGTTTTTCCGATACTACCGCCCCGCGCCTTGGCCACCATGAAAGGCGGTGTCTCTGCCCCTGGATAGTACATGATCGCAACCATGAACTGTTCGCCGTAGATGACATGGGTGGCCTCCTTGAGGCTTGGCAGATTTGCTTCGCGCATGGCGATGGATTTGCGCTCTCCCTTTACCTGCGGATCCCCTTCCTGGCCTTTGAATTCATTCTTTACGTCGTCCTTGGACATCATGTTCTGCTTGCGAAACAGTGCGTTCTGCACCTTGAAGTCCGCCGCCGCCAAAATCAGCAAGACAACCAAAATGATCGCAACCAGGGTTTTGAGATAACCCAGAAACAGCGGCGTCAGGCAGTATGCCCCGCAGTGACTTGCGTTGATGACTTCGGTGAAGTTGTTCCGGATCGTGAAGTACAAGAGCAGAGACAGAATTATGAAATAGGTCAGGATGCGGCCGAAGTTGTAGAGCGTGTTCTTGGAGAACAGGGATTTCAGCCCGTTCACCGGATTGAGCTTTTCAAACTTGGGGCTCATCGCCTTGGGCGCAAAGTTGAACTTGTTCAGGAACAGGCCGAAAAGCAGCGTGAAGGCAAAGGCGGCGCCCAGAAAAATCAGAAAGACCGAGGCAAGCTCTTTGATGCTGATCAGCACATAGCCCAGCCCATCGTCGAAACCGGATTGAACCGCCAGAAGCACGTTGTCGAGAATGGACAGCAGTGCCTCCGATATACGGCCTGCTAGCCCGGTCAGCAGCAGGATGGAGACTGTCAGAAAAACCGCCTCGATCACATTCTTGCGCTGCGGCAGCTGGCCTTCCTTGCGGGCGTCATCAAGCTTCTTCTGTGTTGGTTCCTCTGTCTTTTCCCCGCTCATGGCACCAGCACTTTCGACATCATGGCCAGCGTCTCGCCAAAGGTCATCATGATCTTCGGATAGACGATCTCGAGGTAGAAAAAGAGCAGGATCAGCATGATACCAGATTTCACCGGCATACCAAAGGTCAGGGCATTCAGACTTTGGGCGCTGCGGGCCAGAAAGGCAATGACGATATCCGCGATGATCATAAAGCCCGAAATCGGCATGGCGACAGCAAGAGCCGTGACAAACAGAATGCCTGCGAATTGGATGAGCAGGGCGGAAGAATTGGCTGAGATCTCCGGAAACGGCGCCGCAGGCGGCCAGATGCGAGTGCTTTCAAACAGCATTGTCAGGACCATCAGCAGCCCACCGCTGGTGAAGAAATAGGCGCTGAACGTCTGTGCCAGCAGGATCGCTGTCGGGGTTGTTTGTGCGGCAAAGATCACATCGTAATCCTGCGCCTGGGTGCTGCCGCGCTGCGTGTCCAGGACCACACCTGCAAATTCCAGTCCCCGCACCGGCAGCCAGGTCAGAACGCCCAGCAGGAATCCGAGGATAAATTCCTTGATGACAAGAGTATGCAGATTGCGTCCAAGCTCTGGTGTGCTGTGCAGTTCCATCACCACAGGCGGTGCACAGATAAAGGCAGCTGCCAGGATAAAGCCAAGCCGGACCGACCGCCCCATGGCGCGTTTGCTAAAAAACGGGGACACCGCAAAGTAACCTGTGAACCGGGCCATAACCAGCAAAGTGCCGGAGATCGCAAAGTCTATGAGACCGGTATCAAAGGGTTCAAACTCCATCCGGTCCGCGCCTATTGACCGCCGATGCGGTCAAGCGTCTGTCCAAGCAGCTTGAGCAATTCATATGACATCCAGCCGCCCGTAAAGAAGAACATCGCAATGACCGCCGCCAGTTTGGCGGCAAAGGCCAGTGTCTGCTCCTGCAGCTGGATCAAGGTCTGCAGCAGCGCGATGATCAATCCGACAACCGTGGCCGCAATGATGATCGGCATCGACAGGTAGAAAACCATCAGAACCGCATTTTTTGCAGTCAGCATGACTTCATTCGGGGACATGATCGCTCCTGTCAGACATAGCTCAGGATCAGCCCGTGCAGCAGGCGGGCCCAGCCGTCTGCCGCCACAAACAGCAGAATTTTGATCGGCAGTGAAACCAGCATCGGCGGCACCATCATCGCGCCCATCGCCAGCAGGATATTGGACACCACCATATCCACGACCACAAAGGGCAGAAACAGCAGGAAGGCGATTTCAAAGGCTCTGGTGATTTCCGAGGTGACATGCGCCGGCAGCAGCAGGAAGATGTTGTCTGCGGTAATGTAGCCATGCATCGTTTCCGGCCAGATTGCCCGGGCCGCATCCATGAAAAACTCCAGCTCGCGCTCGTTGGCAAAGCGCGTCAGGTAGCCGGACATGTTGCTGGTCATCACGTCAAACACACGGATAGCGCTGTCCCAGTCAGACAGTGTCAGGTTCAGCTGCTGCAGCTCTCGCAGTATGGCATCGCCAACCGGCACCATGATGAAGGCCGTCAGGGTCAGAGCGATGGAATTGATCACCATGCCGGAGGGTGCCTGCTGAACCCCCAAAGCATTGCGCAGAAGCATCAGCACGATGGAAATCTTGGTAAAAGCCGTGCCCATCACCACCAGAAATGGCAGAAACGTCAGCCCCATGATCGCAATCGCCGTGGGGATGATGGCTGGCAGGTCCTCACTCATCGCCGGCCGTGCTCCGTGGATGCCATTTCATGATCTGCAGCCCGACACTGTCACCGATCTGTACCAGCTGGCCGGTCCCGACAGGTGTTCCGTTTGCCTCAATTGTCAGGGCAACATCCAAGTCAAAATCCAGCTCTAGAACCGATCCTCCGCCCAGACGGCTGAAGGCATCCAAGGTCAGCGTCTTTGCATCCAGTTTGAAATCCAGGCGCACCGGCAGCTGTCCCAGAGGAAAGTCTGAAGTGGGGGCCTGCAGTTCTTCGAAATCTGCCTCGGCAACCGCAGCTTCAGCCTCTAGCCAGGCGTCGTCGTCACCCCCTGCAAAACCGTCTGGACCGTCTTCGAATTCAGACACTTCCGATGGAAAGTAGTCCTGATCATGCATGCCATATACCCTTTTCGCTTTACCCTGAATCACCGCCCGGCCGTCAAAATCCAGCACCCCGGACCAATACATTTCCCGGCCAAGCCAGGCCTGCACCGGCAGGCCGTCCGCGGTCTGCGGCAGCAAAAGAATGTCGCCCGGACACAAGCGTTTGAAATCGTTCAACGCCACCGGCCGCGTGGCAGGCCGAACGTCCAGCAAGAAGCCCGGGTCGGTCATGCCGGCTTGCCAACCTGCTGAATTGCCGATCAACGCGGCGACCGTTTCGGCCTGAACCGACCAGGTTCTGATCACAAACACATGCGCCGCACCGTTGACATGCAGCGTGCCGCTGACCGTGCCGGTCAGATCGTTTGGCCTGAGCCGCATAAAATCCCGCTGGGACCAGGCCGTTTCAATTTCCGGTCCGATCCCGATCATCTCGGCGATTTGCGACAGCGCAAAAAGCGCCAGCCAGTCAGGCCTGACAGCTGCGGCAGGTTCCTGGTCCCAGCCCGGCAGGCAGATATCGCTGATCTGCCGGACGAAATCCGGTTCGACGAAGACATCAAAACTGCCAAACGCGGTTTCCGCCGACAGACCTGTCAGGCGGTCCGGCAAGGTTTCAAGCGGATGGAATTCGATGGCCACAGGACAAGGCACGACTTTGGTTTCAGAACCGAATACCCGGAACTGACCTTCAAAGAACCACTGCCGCCCGGCCAGTACATTGCACAGCGCGGCCACGTCCGGCTGTATTTTCGGCAGCCCTGTAAACGGCTTCATCTTGACGCCCCGGCCCGGCCATAGCGGACTTCGACAAAGGCATCGATTTCCGCGTCTTCAGCCTGCACAAGCGCTGCTTTGTGATCTTCCTTCAGAATATTCAGAATTTCAGTGCTCTTGTTCAGAGAGGCCTGGGCTGCCCGTTTGTCGAGGCTGGCCTGCCGCTGCGTCTCTTCGGCCTCCAGCAAAGCGTCTTCGGCCTGCCGGACGTCATCCATCAGCGCATGAGCCTTTTCTTCGGCCTCTTTCAGAGTGTGCTCGATCGCTGTCAGATCAGTCACCGTAACCCGCGTGTTCAGCACTTCGTTCAGCAGGTCAAGTTCAAGCGTCATGATCTCTTTTCGGTAGTCCTCCACCGCGGCCCGCGCCTCTTCGACCGCCTTCACGGCCTGAAACCGTTCTCGCTTGACCTGCTGTTCTGCTGCTCTGAACCGATCCAGTTTGCGGTTTCGAACCGCCACGAGTGATGCAAATTCACGCATGGCCCAGGATCTCATACAGATGCGACAGTGTCTCGTCGTAGGAGGAGAACTCGTTGGTTCGCTGCTTCAGGAAGGACTCAATCAGCGGCTTATAATGGATCGCCGCATCAGCTTCGGGATCTGTTCCTTCAATGTATTCGCCGATACGGACCAGAAGCTCGATTTCCTGATACTTGGCCAGCAGCCCTCGCATCTTGCCGATCAGTGCCTGATGGTCCTCGCTGGTTATGGCACCAAGCACCCGACTGGCGCTGTTTAGAACGTCAATTGCCGGATAGTGACCCGAGGCAGCCAGTTTGCGCGACAGTACAATATGTCCGTCCAAGAGCGACCGGACCTCGTCTGCCACGGGTTCGTTCATGTCGTCACCTTCGACCAGCACGGTGTAAAGTGCGGTGATGGACCCGTGTTCGTTCTTGCCGGTGCGCTCCAGCAATGATGGCAGCCGTTCGAAAACCGAAGGGGGGAAACCCCGCCGGGTCGGAGGTTCGCCGGCGGACAGGCCGATCTGACGCTGCGCCCGGGCAAACCGTGTCAGGCTGTCCATCAGCAACAGCACCCGCTCGCCGCGGTCCCGGTGGTATTCGGCAATGGCTGTTGCGGTATAGGCTGCTTTGACCTGTTCAATCGCCGGGCTGTCTGAGGTGGCAACAATGACGATGGATTTCGCCATGCCTTCCGCTCCCAGCTGATGCTCGACAAACTCCCGCACCTCGCGGCCGCGTTCGCCGATCAGGGCAATCACGCAGCGGTCGCATTCGGCAAATTTTACCAGCATCGACATCAGCGTCGACTTGCCGCCGCCTGCAGCAGCAAAAATCCCGACCCGCTGTCCGTCGCCGCAGGTCAGCGTGCCGTCCAAAGCGCGCACACCCAATGAAAACGGCCTGTCGATGACCGGTCGGCTCATCGGGTCCGGGGGAGGGCGCATGCCCCGGTAGTACTGATCCGTCTCAATCTCCGGCCCGCCGTCGATCGGCTTGCCCAGCCCGTTTACAACCCGGCCTGTCATCGCTTCGCCGACGGGCACCAGAAATTCTGGCATGACGGGACGGATTGTCGAATTATAGGACATTCCGTTGGAAAACCCGTAAGGCGTCAGCAGGGCTTCTGGCCCGTCAAAACCAACCACTTCCGCCAGTATGGGTTCCTGATTGGCGCGCGTGATGGAACAGATTTCACCTATGCTGTAGTTGCCTGTGGCACGGACCACGGCCCCAGACACATTCTGAACGCGTCCATATCTTTTGAAGATCGCAGGACCCGAACCTTCCCTGCTCTCTGCGCGGGGCTTCGGGTCAGACTGCATCATCGCCTCCGCGGTCTGCAGCCGCGACAAAGGCGTCAATCAGCTGCTCAACCATCACCGGGACACCGGCATTGATAACCTCTGTATCGGTATAGATCATGCAGTCGTCTGCAGGCATCGACTGATCAAATTCAGCACTGATCTGAATGCGGCTGCCAAAACTGTTCCGGACGGCATGGATCGCCTGCGCAAGGGCGCTGGCATGATCCGGGTGCACCCGCGCCACCAGCGCCGTTTCCGACCGGAGCTCAGACAGGACTGAGGTCAGGGTTGCTTCAAACAGATCGGCCTTCGGCATACCGCCCAGCACCTGCAGCAAGCATTGTTCAACCAGTTGCTCGACCCGGCCTGCGAGGGCTTCACGCGCCGCATCGAGCTTGCTTCCTGCCTCGGCAAACAGCTGCAAACCAGCTTCATATCCCGATTGCCGTGCTTTTGCTTCAGCGTCTTCAGCCAGACGGGCGATCCGGGCCTGCTCCTGTAAAGACCATTCCTTGGCGGCGGTTACACAGGCATCCGCCTCATTGACGGCGGCCAGCAGCTCACCCCGGATGATCCCGTTTGCCGGTCTCGGGGCCGGGCCTGGCAGTTCAATCCTGCGCATGCCGCTCTCCTGCTGACGGCCACAGCGGCACCGCCAGCTGCAGGTATTTGTCAAAAACCAGCCTGTCCGGATCATCATCCGCAAACGCGCGCTCAGCCGAATAGGTGCCCGGGGGATATCTCAGCAGCAGACGCTGCCGATAGCCTTCGGGCAGAACCCCGATCAAATGCACAAGGATATGCGAGGCATACAGCTCTAGCATGTCGATAGACAGGCTGGACAGCACCGGAAAGCTCTTGAACTCCGGCAGTTTACGGTTGCGCAGAAGGTCAAGCAGGCCGGCATTTCCGCACCATTCCACCACCGCATTCAAGCGTTTGCTGTCCGTTGTCGCAACAACTGCCGCAAAATTGATGAGCACAGATAATACCCGCGCCAGGCTCATGAGCTCTTCCTGGCTGCTAAAGGCAATCTTTTCATAAATCCCGGCCACATCCGATGGCAGGCTGGGCAACGGCAAAAGGCTCTCGCGCAGGAAGTCATCGATCGACAGGCGAAGCACCGCAGTTTGCCACATAGCGTCGGCCAGCATCGGGTTGTTCATCCCTGTCAGGGCCTGAAACTGCTCCGGGGCTACAAACTCCGAAGGCCGCGCTGACATCCGCGCAACGGTCACGATACCGGTCCTTTGCCACTGCGGCTTTGCAGCCATTTGACCAACCCAAAGGAACCGGCCAGCCCGAACGCGGCCAGCAAGGCAGCTGCGACCAGTAGAATCCTGGCGGTCATCAAGCTGCTTTGATGCACCAGAACACCGGCAAAGCTGACCATCTGGCCGGCCTCGACTTTGGGCGGTGCCACAGGGGACAGCACGACGCCGACCCTGTCGTAGTCGATGTTTTCAATGCTGAAGGAAACAAGCTGCTTGATCTGCGGGATCAGGTTTTCGGTGACGTAGTCCTCACCAATAAGAACCAGCACGGAAGCACTGGGCGGGGGCGGGTCTTCAAAGGGCTTGGTATCCCGTGGGTTGGCAATATGCACTTCTGCTGAAATCACCCCTGGAAAGGAGGAAATCGACTTGGACAGTTCCTGACTCAATGCAAAGTTGTAGCGCGCCCATTCCTGCATCGGGCTTGCAACCAGTCCTTCGGTGCTGAACACCTCACCCATGTTGACAAATTTGCGGCGCGGCAGCCCGTAGCCGTTCAGCAGTTCGACCGCCGCGCCGAACTGCGATTTCTCAACATAAAGCGTGATGCCTCCGTCCTGCTTTTCTTTTGAGGCAACAAGACCATGCGACAGCAGCTTGGACAGCATCTCGTTCGCCTCACGTTCTTCGAGGTTGCTGTTCAATTCCACCTGGCAGCCAGCCAGACACAATACCGCGGCAAGCACGGTGAATTTGCTCCAGGCCTGCAGCTGGCCAAAAATCTGCCTGATCATGATCTGCGCCCCCCAGCTCAAACCATCACTGGGCAGACAGAATCTGCTGGATCCCGTTTGTGGTTTTGCTGATGGCCTTGATTGCAAACTCGATCCTGATCTTGTCTGCGTTCGACTTCACCTTTTCCCGGATGTAGTCCTGATTGCTGCCGTGCATTTCGATGATCTTCTTCTTCACCGATTCCATCAGTGCCCGGGACTCCGGATCTGTGAAGTGATTGTCCCACGTCTTGAACTGGTCCTGCATATGCTTGGGTAGCTTCTGAATCGCGCTGTCAGGCGCCAGCGACTTTTCAATGTCGCCGATAATGTGCTGCTCATACCCTTGCAGTGTTTCGCTGAAATTCTTGGCAATTCCAGGCACACCGGTGTCTTCCTGGCCGGTTGCAGACTGCGCAACAGGTGCAGTTCCGCTGATTGACGGCATCATTTCACTTCCTCCGGTACAGATGATCCATCGATGTCTTCGATGGTTTCAAAAAGTTCGTCTGCGCATTCAGAGACGACAGTGGACACGGCTGAAACAGCAGAATCTGAAGTCACAAGACCTTCGGCCAGATAGGTTTGGCCAAGTTCGTGGGCCTGTTCGATTTGTCCGGCCTGCTGCATCAGATAGAGATGAAACGCGACGGCCTCATCCCGGTTGTTTTCCGTCTGAAACGCGCCTGATGTCTCGAGAAACTCCCGCGCATCATCGGTTCTGCCAACAGAATGCAGATACATCGCCTCCAGAACAAACGCGCCGGCATTGGCTGGGCGTTCTTCCTGAATGAGTTTCAAAAGCGGCTCAGCCAGGGCGCCATGCCCCTTTTTGATCGCTGTGGCGGCGATATTGCCGAGCACGAACATGTCGTCTGCATTGAACAACGGTGCGGCCATATTCATTGCAATTTCACCTCATGCCGGGACTCGCCGATCTCAACGATGATTGCCTGCTGATGCACCTGGATCAGCAGCGCATCCTTGCTGATTTCCTCACCCGGACGCACGGTTTTGCCGTCTTCCAGAAGCACATAAGGGAATTTCCCCGCCCAGGTGCCGGCGATCTTGTCGCCCACCATATCCAGGCTTTCCTGCCGACCATTGTCAAAGCTGACAGACTGAAGCCCGGGGACATCCGCCATCAGGTTATCGCGCAGCATTTCTGCCTTTGGCACATCTGCAGCAATGCCGCTGACCATGATTTCCCCATTGGCGACGGATTCAATGACGGCTTTGGGTGCAATACTCCGGATTACCAACTCAGCAGCAGCGGCCAAACGGTCATCCACAAAAAACCGCGGCGTGAAATAGGGCGCCAGCGCGCCAAGCGATGCGTCAACGCGCATTCGTTCTGACTGGGTCGCCACCCGAACTGTGCCGGTCCATCCTTCCCCCAAAGGGGCAAAACCGGCAACCGTGATCCCCCGCGCGGCAAGTCCGGCCAGAACCTCCTGGCGGTCCGGTTTGTCAGGCAGGTTGTTATCGGCCATTTCAATAGCGGGCGCTTCAGCTTCAACGGCCTCTGGTGCTGCCTGCGCCTCACCAGTTTCCACCGCACCCACCTGGGTCAGAATGAGAATGGCTGCAAACAGACCGGCGGCAGCACTTCCCACCAGTTTGATCCGAAAGGGCCGGGGCGTCTTGCCATCACTGTCCGGCGCGGGCGCTGCAAACGCCGGGTTTCGCAGGACATCGCCCTGCATCTGAATGCGGGTACCGCCCAGGATCAGCGTATCCCCCCATGCCCACTGAAACGAAGACCCAGGATCCACAGGTTCAACGCTCTCTCCCTGGCTGCGCTGCAGATTTCCGCTGGAGTCGGCTGACATCTCGACCGCGACACCCTCTGGCGACACAACGACCGAAAAATGCTGCGGATCAATCCCGCCATCCAGCAGAACAATGTCAGAATCGATGCTGGATCCGACGATGTGGACGCCTTCAACCAGGCTGACAAAGCGGTCTTCCAGCCCGTCCGATATAATTTTGACAATCAGCATTCGCCAGCATCGCTTTCGCCAGAGATCGGTCCGTTCTCAGGCATTGTTCCCGGATCTGGATTCGCCAGCAGTTCCAGAAGCGCGACGGATTGATCGATGACCGTCACTGCCCGAATGAACTTTTCCAGCTCCAGTCCTGCTGACGATGCCTGAGACATGCTGCGTAGAAACATTTTCCGGCGCAGCATCAGGTAAGACTGAACTGCAGCACTCCCGCCCAGCATCCCCTGATACAGGATGCTCTCAAAGCTTACACCAGCCTCACTGAATGATTTGAACGACCCACCGGCAACAGGCATCGCAACATCCCCGAATTTGCCCCCGAGAATACTCCTTTGTTTTACCTATGACGTAATCTGTTTTTCTTATTTCCCGGGTAGTCAGCACAACCCGGCCGAAAAGCGGGCCAACAACACAGAGGGTAAGGTCAGCAACTCTTACCTTATAACGAGGGATTATGGATCATTAAAATTTGAAATTTGCACTCCCTTCGCCCTATGCCTAATGCTGACCCTCATTGTTACGTAGGGTAAGCAGCGTCGAAACTCGGAGCGGATTTCTCCGACAAATCCAATCTTGGCGGGCGCGCGCAATTATACACCCAAAGATTGTTACGCAACTTGTAATTTTGGCCCACAGTTATCCATGACATAAAGTCACCGCCTGGAATCGATGGAGGCGGGCCTTGCGTATTTCTCAGAACCTTACCAGCCAGCGCCCTAAAGTGAGAATTGGACCAACCTAATAAAATGAGAAACAGAGAAAAATCGCATTCATTCACCGCCTGAATTCCTGAATGACCTCCGCTCACGCCACCAGGCTCTTCAATACACAGACCACCAATCAAAATTTGCCATAGGATTCTGTTTTATAACTATTTTTTACCAACTGGGCAAAATTCCCATCCTTGCTTAACTTGTTACTGATGCTATTTCTTTTGCTGACTTCACAGTCCCAAGCTCGACCTACGACAGCATCATCGCATTCAAATTTTTTCACAAAAAAGTTATTCCCTCATCCTTTTGGCACTTTAATCCCTGCCTGCAAGGGATATTCGTTCGAAACTTACGAACACACAATCCACCAGAAAATCGCTTTAACTTTTCTTACGCTTGTGTATTTCTGTTCGGCGGGAAAGATTTAACATCCAGAGATGTTACTGTCAGGTAACGCTGGGTGCTAACGGGATCACTTGGTCCGCGCGAATTTATCCTTCATGGGATGGGGATAATAATAAATGGAAATAAGTCTACGGAAAATGAAGGTCTTCATGGCCATCGTTGAGGCAGGAAGCTTCACAAAAGGCGCAATCGCCGAAAAAATTTCACAACCGGCTGCTGCAGCTATTGTCGACGAAATTGAAGACGTTTCTAGACATCAGCTTTTCCTGCGGTCCGGCAAGGTCCGAACCACCAAGCCGACACCGGAAGGGGAGGAGGTTCTTAAGGTCTTTTCCCGGGTTGTCAGTTCTTATGAACTGGAGATCGGAAAGATCACCAACCTCCACCGCTCGGTGCGGAAGTCCGCCCTGGTTCAGGATGCCTATTCGTCCAACATAGACATGGGCAACCTGACCGAAATCATGAGCCGCTATCAGGAAACAAACATCGAGATCAGCAGCCGCCGTCGTCAGGAAGTCATCGACGCCGTTGCCAAGCGCGAAGCCATCATCGGTTTCATCGATGGCACCCCGGACAGTTCAAATGTGGACTTCAAACAGATTGGCCAGATTTCGATCTGCCTGGCTGTGCCGGTCGAAAGCGACTTCTTAGGCAGCAGCCGCGAGCTGCTATGGAGCAACGTTCCCGAAGGAACCGCCGTTTTCTCTGGCATCAGTCCGAAACTGCTGTCTCAAGTGCAGGCCAACTTGTCAGCTGCCGGGCTTGATGCCAGCGACCTGATCACCATCAATAACAAAGAATTCACCAGCAGCTTTCTGAGCGAGCTGAAACGGCCGGTGATTGTTCCATCCACCATGACCGAGGAAATCGAAGCCAGCGGCATCGCCCGCGTGCTGAACTTTTCCCATTCTCCGGTTTCTGCGCCCTTGGGCATCATAACGCCAAAGGGCTACATGAATGCCATGAGGGTGTCCAACCGGGATATACAAGGCCTGCTGAAGACCGAACAGACTGCCGCACAGGCGGCAGCTCTGCCTTGGTATTGCTACGGGTAAGCTTACATGCCTCAGGATGCCCTGCACGACGATCACCGGAATGGCAGACAAGAGCGCCTTCCGAAGCATATGCAGTTGATTGCTAACGTCTTCCAGTTCTCACATGAGGAGATATCTGATGTTATCAGACGCCTGAACACCGGCGAGAGCCTGGGGGTCGCATTGGCAGAAGCGCGGCAATTCATCGCTGAATCGGAACTGCCCGAGGACGACAAGGACATGCTGATCCAGCTGCTGCTCGAAGAGGAGCAGGTTCTGCTGTTTTCACGCACCGCCCGCAATTCAGTTGTTGAAATCTGAGCCGCGCTTTGGGAGCGCCCGCCTACACTCATAAGTAGAAGCGATGCGGCTATCACCTGCGCACAGGTTAGCCTCGTCTTGAAACAGAAGGGGCACACCGATGCCAGACGGCAACGTAGAATTCTATGATAAATGCGCGGATTTCTATGACGTTCTGCATGGTGAACGCCACGAGGAATTCGATTTCTACCGGCACTATGTACCGGCTTCGTCACATGTGCTCGAAATTGCGTGCGGTTCAGGAACACTGACAGATGTCCTGTTGGAAACTGCCGCTTCTGTGACAGGAATTGATGCCTCTGTTGCGATGCTGGACCGGGCGCGGCAGCGGGTGCCCGGGGCACGTTTCATCAAAGCAGATATGCGGTCCTTCGACCTTGGCATGCAGTTTGATACTGTCCTCTGCCCATTCAATTCCCTAATGCATCTTTCTCCGCACGACAGCCTGACTGCGCTCTCTGCCTTTGCCGCACATTGCACGGATGCTGGCCAGGTGATTATCGACGTCTCCAACGTCGACGACCGGTTTCTCAGCCCATCCACACCCGAACAGATCATCAGTCGTTTTTCTGACGTTCCGTCGGGGCGCAACTTGTGTGGCTGGGAACGATCTGAATACGACCGGCCAAACAGGTTGCTTTCGGTGCATTGGCGCGTTGAAGACGCCGAGACCGGCGAAACTGTCGCTGCGTCGAGCTATACACAGCGCATACTCAGTTCCGGAGAACTCGACCGTCTTCTGGAAAGTGCCGGACTTAGACCTGTCGACAAATTCGGTACTTACGGCCGGACGCCTTTTGGCCCCGGCTGCCCCAGGCAGCTGTTTGTGGCGCAGCCGCTGCGGTAGGGTCCGGGATGCCGCATTCAGTTGCCAGCGTTGCACTCCAGTTGCACCGCTGCTGCACGGGAGGAAACCGAAGCATCCGGCGGCAAACCAAGCTGTCCCTGTATTCCGCACCGGATGACCCTGTCGTCCGTGCTGATCATCAAAGGATTGCTGGTAAAGGCACTGAGCCCGCTGCCAAGGACCGTGTAAAGACCGTCCGGATTCGGATCGGAGTAGTATCCTTCGATCAGTACGACCTCTGCGCCCGCACTGAACAGCCCGGTTTCCACCTGACTGGCAGCAATTCCACCCGGAACCGCCGCGCCGACCACCCGCAGCACAACACCCGGCTGCAATTGCTCTGGCTTCCATCCGTACAGGCGCGTGCCGCCGACCAGATGCCCGCCTTGCCTGTCCGGACCTAGGTAACTGCCGCTGAGCCGGGCCTGCCGGTGGTCCTGCGGCAGCACATCCAGCCGCGATGCCAGAACCCGGTTGCCCTGCCACAGCCCGCTGACGGCAAGCCAATCACCCGGCTCCACATCTTTTGCCAGTTCGCCGGCCTCGACCTCGCTGCCGAGTATTGTCAGACGGCCATTGTTAGCCGACTCGACCGGTCCGGCCAGCGGCCAAATCTGACGAATATGGAGCGCACGCCAGCCGGTGCCCTCTGGCTGCACCGTCACTGCAACCGTATGCCCGGGCCGAAGGCTGGCTGCGGTCATGCCGGGCAGGGAGTCATCAACCGGCAACGTGTCGTCAAAACGGATTTGCTGCCCATTCACTTCAATGCTGCCAAGCGCCGTCACGGTTCCGGCAATCCCGGTGCCGATAATGCCGCCTTCACGTTCTTCACTTTCCTGTGCAAAGGCCATGGCCCCTGAAAAAACAGCCGTAAAAATGGCAAGCAACAGCAGCCTGACAAAGCTCATGGCTCTTTGTCCTCTTTTGAGGTCTTTCCCGGGGTTGGCAGAATGTAAGCGCCCAGGACAAACCGTCCGCTGTGGCCGCCGTCTGCATCCTGTTCCTGCAACAGCCGGGCTTCACTATTGATTTCTTCAAGCAGGGCCTGCACCTTTTCAGTCGAGGTTTTCCGCAGCGTCTCCACCGCTGCCTGCGACAAATGGGAATAGCGCACAGCTCTGTCTAAATGCCGTTTCCCGCCGGGCTCTGCCAGCAAATTCTGCGTTGCAGCCGCCAGATGCGCGGTCAATGTCGCCTGATAGGCCGCCACCTGTTCTGCGCCGCCAGCAGCCGGAACCAAAGTCTGTGACAGCAGTCGCAAGCGGCCATCCTCCAACTGCCCAACTGCACCCTGATCAAGCAGCGCCTGCAACACCGTCCCGGGGGCCATATCTGCACGGGTCTGTCGCACCAATTCGTCAAACCCCGGCTTCCCGTTGCTGCCCCGGCGGGGCAGATCAAGAGGTGAGCCATCGCCGCTCTGATACTCGGGTGCCGTGGCCCAACAGCTGAGCACCATTGCCGCAGCGTTCACGCTGCGCCGGGTGTTTTCGTCACCAGTCTGGCTGCGCAAACGCTTAATATCCTTACGGTGCACCCCAGTTAGCAAACTGGCCCTGCTGTCGCTCAACTTGCCGTCCGAAGTCGCCAAAGCGGCCTCCAGCAGCGCCTTTTTCAATGCTTCGCTGGCAGTGCCAAAACTCGAGCCGCGCGCCACCATTGCCTGTGCAAGCGGCGCCAGCAGCGCAGCCAATGCAGCCTCAAAGGGGTCATCCGGTCCGGTCGTCATCAGCAGGCATCCAAAACAGGTCAGCTCCCCCTAGCATTAACACTCTATTTACACATCCAACGGATTCGTGAACGGTTTTTGATCTCTTGTGAATTCTAATGGGAAAATTTCCCATTATCAAATTGTAGTGAATTCAACTTCAGGAGAATCTCATGCAAGACATAGCCACAAATTTCATTTCCGATATCAACACACTCGCACCGCAGGCCGTTCAGGCTGCCGAGGTAGATCCCTTGGCGGTCCTCAGCAAAGCGGACCGCAAACGCTTTCTGGAATTCGGCTTTGGCCCGTCACAGCCGCCGCGCTTTCCCACCATCACTGATGCCATCCTACACCAGATGATATCCCATCCGGACGCCATTGCCGCACAGGCGGGCAGCCGCAGCATGACCTATGGTGCCCTTGATGCCGCCTCTGAGCGGCTGGCCGCGGTCCTGCAGGCCCACGGCGTGCAGCGCGGTGATGCTGTATGCCTATATCTGCACCGGTCTCTCGAGATGCTTGTGGGAATAGCCGCCATTCTCAAACTTGGCGCCGCCTATGTTCCCCAGCACGTAGGCGTCGCGCCCAAGGAAACCCTGCGCCACATCGCCGATGCCACCGGGGCCAGCGTGATCCTCAGCCTCAGCACATTATCAGCGCAGGTGCCCGTGGCCGCCCACCAAACCCTGATCACAATCGACACAGTTGCCTATGATCCGGCGCTGGATGCACAGCAACCCGGCAAGCATAAGATAGCGGTCCAGCCGCATGACCTGGCAATGATGCTGTTCACGTCTGGCACAACCGGCGTGCCCAATGGCGTTCAGGTTACCCACGCCAACCTTGCCAATATCCTGCTCACCTCCCCCGGAGACTTAGGCATGCGCCCCGGCTTGAAGGTGGGTCAGATCCTGTCGATTGCCTTTGACATGGCTGCCTGGGAAACACTCGGCGCTCTCGCCAATGGCGCCACACTGCTGATACGCGGCAAATCCATCCAGGAGACAGCCGAGCAGGCGGACATATTGATCGCCACGCCCTCTATCCTGAATGCGCTGGATGCCGACCGCTGCCGGCAGGTCAAAACAGCCGCTGTCGCAGGTGAACCCTGTCCGCGGCCATTGGCGGACACCTGGTCCGGGTTCTGCACCTTTTACAATTCCTGCGGGCCGACCGAAACCACCATCATCAACACTGCCGAGCCGCATCACCCGGACAAGCCGGTCCTGTCGATCGGACGGCCCACACCCAATAACACGGTCTACATCCTGGACGATAACCTGAACCCCCTGCCAATCGGGCACAAAGGCGAGATGTGGGCAGGAGGCGACTGTGTCACGGCCGGCTATCTGGCCAACCCGGACCTCACCGCAGACCGCTATCGGCCCGACCCGTTCCGACCCGGCCGAATGATGTTCCGGACCCGCGATCTGGGCCGCTGGACCGAAGATGGTGCGCTGGAACATTTTGGCAGGGTCGACGATCTGGTCAAAATACGCGGCTTCCGTGTCGAGCTCGACGGGGTCACTGCAGCGCTGGAATGTTCCGAATGCTGCGATCAGGCTGTCACATTGAAGTATGACAGCAGAAATCTCGTCAGCTTCATTTCTCCGGCACATGCCTGCCCCAAGAAGGCAGCGAACGAAGTGCATAGTCGGCTGCCCTATTATTGCGCGCCAACGGTGGTGCTGCCGATGGACGGGCTGCCCCGCACCCCGCGGGGCAAGCTGGACAAACGGCAGCTTCTGCAGCTGGCCCAGGATCATATCGCAACGGCAGGCCTGGAGCTGAACTGATGACATTGGAAACCACTGATCCCGGCGCCCGCCCGTACAACTGGCGACGCATCACCCGGCATCCGGCGTTGATGGAATACCGCCGCCTCGCCTTTCTTGTGGCGGCAGTCAACCTGGCAGTTTTTACAGTCGGCCTTTACGGCGGGCACTGGCTGACAGGCGATGGCTTTGCGCTTGGCCCCATCGCCGATATGGCACTGATCAATCTGTCACTGGGGATTCTGATCCGCCAGCAGCGGGTGGTGAATGCGCTGTTCTGGCTGGCAACCCGGATCCCGGTCAGCTGGCCTCTTTGGATCCGCTGGAGCGCAGGCAAGGTTTTCCACTTTGGCGGCCTGCATTCCGGCGGCACCGTGGCGGGCACTGTCTGGTTCGGCTTTCTGCTATATGCCATGGTGGCAAACAGGCTGAACGGCGCCGCACTTCCATCAGACCTGACCCTGGGCCTCAGCGCGGCGATGATCGCATTGATGACCCTGATGGTGATTTCAGCGATCGGTCCCATCCGCGCCCGGTTCCACAATGCGTTTGAAAAGATCCACCGATTTGCGGGATGGACCGTGCTGGCACTGTTCTGGGCGCAGACTCTCTCGCTCACCCGTGATGCCGGCGGCGATCTGCTGCAGACGCCGGCTTTCTGGATGCTCTGCCTGATCACCCTGTCCATTGCCTCACCCTGGCTGACGCTGAAGCGGGTGGATGTTGATATCGTGAAACCGTCCAATCACGCCGTTCTGGTGCGGTTCGACTACGGCGACACGCCGTTCCCCGGCAGTTCCAATGCAATCAGCCGCACGCCTTTCGGCGAGTATCATTCCTTTGCCAACATCCCTGCGCCGGATCAGTCCGGCTACCGGCTGGCAATCAGCAGGGCAGGGGACTGGACAGGGCGGTTCATCGACAACCCGCCAGAAAAGGTCTGGGTCAAAGGCATCACGACATCCGGCGTGGCGCGTATCGAAGTTTTGTTCAAAAAGGTGGTCTATGTCGGCACTGGCTCCGGCATCGGCCCGATCCTGCCGCATCTGCTGGCGGGCGAGGTGCCGAACCGGCTGATCTGGTCCACCCGCAGCCCCCGCGCCACCTATGGCGACGCGCTGGTGGATGAGATCGAGGCCCACACTGAAAACCCGCTGATCTGGGACACCGATGCCCGCGGCAAACCGAACCTATCGGCACTGGCATTGCAGGCGGTACGCGACAGTGGCGCCGAAGCCGTTATCGTGATCTCGAACCAGAAGCTCACCCGCCGCGTCGTGCACGATATGGAGACGCTCGGCATTCCCGCATATGGAGCGATCTGGGACAGCTGAAGCTGTGCCCGGCGGCATCAGCCGCCGGGTACATCCTGGAAACAGGTATAAACAGATAAAATAACAGAATAAGTGAGCCCCTTGTTATCGCTTGCGCCCAGTCTTGAATAATTTGGGGGAAGAGATGGTCAATCCAGTATCTGGAAGTGGATCAGCGGCATTGCATGGCGGTAATGAACCGCTGCAGAATGATGGACATGGAGGTGCCGTTCCGAAAGCCCGCCAAAGGGTGCAGGCAGGTGCGGGCGGCGACAGCTCGCATTCCAGACCGACCCCGGCCCCGCGAAGGGTTCCCAGCGGGAATACCGATGCAGGCCCTGCTCCTTCGCCAAGAAGCGTGTTCGGTGACAGTACCGTTGGCAGACCGACCCCAGCCCCGCGCAGGGTTCCCAGCGGTAACGCTGTTGCAAGCCCTGTTCCTTCGCCTCGGGGAATTCAAAACCTCGCAGCCGGTCGCCTCGCAATGGCATCCTCAGTGGGTGCTGCTGCTGCGTCAAATTGGGTGGAACCCAATACGTCACCAACTCCGATGACAAGTTTTCTCTCGGAAAGAATACGCCAGGGAGAAAAGATTGGGGTCATCATGCTAGACATTGGTCAAAGGGGAGGCCGGGTCACTCCTGACCATAAAGGCAATATGGAACGTATCCTTGGCTTGACTCAGTTCGCAAAAGACAATGGCCTGCCTGTCTTTCATGGCGAAATAGATGGTGTAAAAAATACAGAACTGCCGAATCTAGAGGGGTATGAAAACTATTATCAAGGCAACAAGAAAGAAGGCAACAACAGGGCTGAGGACGACTATAATTGTAAATTAAGTGTCTATCCAATGTTCAGGGAGACTATCAAGAATCTTGGCCTGGATTCTGTAGTCGTTGCCGGTTTCGATCGTGATTGCTGTGCCTTTAGCACAGTTTTTGGGGAAAAGGTTTCCCGCACCTCTTCTGAAATTCATCAGGGTTCAAGCGCTTCTTCCGAGTTGAATGTGTATACGTCTGCAATGTATTTGCTGACAGATCGCGAAGCTGATCCGTCCGGAGAAATGCCGTCCTATGCTCGGGACATGATCCTAGATGACAGCTTCCCTGGCGTCTATCAGATGCCTGCTCAGCAAAAAGATTCAGCAGGCAATATTGATAATCCATTAGGGCAGCAGGAAACGACATCGAGCAATTCGAACCTCAGCAGGCATTCGACCCTTTCCAGCCTGCCTGAGGCACTGGCCCAGGAGAAAGCTGAAGCAAAGGCTCAGAAGAAAGCGGACAAAGCTGAGGCCAAGGCTCAGAAGCTGGCCGAGAAGGCTGAAGCAGACGCAGCCCGCCAAGCAGACCGGGAGCGGTTGCGGTTCAATCCGGCGCAGGACGCGGCCAAGCCCAAACGCATGAACGAAGAGACCGCCAAATCAGCCGCGGATGCGGCGCTGGCCTCCCTGGACAAGCGTGACGCGCAGAAAGCAGCGGATATTGCAGCAACAGACAAGAAACTGAGCGTTTTCCAGCAGGTGGATCAGGCAAAGTGGAAGGCTGTCAGGAACCAGGATTATGCAAAAGATGTACCGCCGCCGCCTGTTCCTGCTCCCAAAGCGGCATTTGGCAGGATGCCACAGCCGCTGCCGTCCATACCAGAGAATGCGGCGGCACGTTCCGGGCCTGGAACGTCCCAGTCCAGCCTGTCGCTTATTCCCGGTAAGATGCAGAAAACGCCAAATCCACCAGACCACGATCCCATGGGTTCAACCCTGGCGGTCAACGCAGCTCCCGATGCTCCGAGCCACAGTCTATGGGGGTCGACCATTGCGGTAAACAACGCGTCAAATCCGCCAAACCACGACCCCATGGGCTCAACCTTGGCGGTCAACGCTGCACCCGATGCTCCGAGCCATAGTCTATGGGGGTCGACCAATGCGGTAAACAACACACCAAACCCGCCCCGGCATGAACCCGGAGCACAAGAAGAACCTCGGGTGCCGCCAATGATGGAGCGTTGGGCCCAGAACAGATAGTAGGAAGGAAACAACGGCTGGGGTGCAATGGCACTTCAGCCAAAGCCTTTCTGGCAGACCATACCTCTTGCGACAAAGTAGAAAATCAGAGTCTCCGCGCAGTTCTTAAAACATAATCCCTATTACAGGTAAACTCCTTGCATCGGGGTGCGCGCTATTTTGAAGTGCGTCTCCTATTAGAAAACAATGAGTTATCTAATAGGAGGAATATTGCATGGGAACGGTATATACGCAACTGAGCTTACAAGAACGGCGCAGGATCGAAGACTGGTGGCTTGCAAAGGTCCCTGTCGCTGAGATGGCGCGCGTTTTGAAGCGTCACAAGTCGACGATATTCCGAGAGATCAAACGCAACTTCTGGGCCGATGATGCCTTTCCCAAGAAGTACGCGGGATACTTCGGCATGGCAGCACACCAGCGCACGCAGCAACGCCGTTCCACGCAACGCAAGCTGATCAGACATCCCGATCTGTGCAAGCGCGTCATCGAACGGATCAAGCAAGGATGGACGCCCGAGCAGATCGGCAACCGGATGATCTATGAAGGTGCTACGCTACGCGTCTGCCAGGAGACGATCTACCGCTACATCTATTCTAAGGAAGGCATGGACCAAGAGCTCTGGTGGTACTTGCCCGAACATCGGAAATCCCGCAGGCCACGCCGTGCCAGGAAGCGCCAGAAGCCCAAGTTCGACCGTGATGTCAGCATTCTATTCCGGCCAGATGATGTCGCTCACCGTCGCCAGTTTGGGCACTGGGAGGGAGATTTGATGCTGTTCAAACAGAAACTTGGGCAAACCAATGTCACCTCGCTGGTCGAACGTGTCAGCCGCTTCACCGTGCTGCTGAAGAACCCGAACAAGCGCACCAAGCCGGTGATGGGGAAAATTATGAAAGCCGTACGCGACCTGCCTCATCTGGCCCGCAAATCAATCACCTTTGATCGCGGTACCGAGTTCGTCAGCTGGCCACATTTGCAGGCCGAAATCGGGACGCAGACATGGTTCTGCGATCCTTCCAGCCCGTGGCAAAAAGGCACGGTCGAGAACACCAATCGAAGGG
>NZ_JBNAFX010000008.1:0-104466 GCF_049800895.1 Leisingera sp. S232
GGTGTTTGATCCCATGGTTTGATGGTGCGATCTGTTCTTTGGAATGGAAGGAAGCACTATGGGACAAGTTCGTCACGGGAGCGCCACGACCACGCACGCTGTCAGAGCAGCAATACAGCGATCGCAAGCTTCGATCGCGGCGCTGAGCAAGGAACTCGGGATCAACCCGAAGACTGTTGCCAAGTGGCGAAAGCGCGAGACCGTTGAGGATCGCAAAACAGGGCCGAAAGAGCCTCGCTCAACCATTCTCAGTCAAGCCGAGGAGGCCATGATCGTCGCATTTCGGCGGCATACGCTACTGCCGTTGGATGATTGCCTCTATGCGCTCCAGCCCTCGATCCCGCATCTGACGCGGTCAGCGCTGCATCGGTGCCTTCAGCGGCATGGCATCTCGCGCTTGCCGGATGTCGGGGGCGACAAGCCTAAGCGGCAGAGGTTCAAGCGCTACCCCATCGGCTTTTTTCATATCGATATTGCCGAGGTGCAGACTGCGGAGGGCAAGCTGTATCTTTTCGTTGGCATTGACCGGACCAGCAAGTTTGCAGTCACCCACCTCGTCGACAAGGCAGATCGCAAGACCGCCTGGGAATTCCTCGAACATTTGCTCAAGGCGGTCCCTTATCGCATCCATACGATCCTGACCGATAACGGTATCCAGTTCGCCGAACAGCCACGAAACCGGAACAGAGTATACTCCCGGCAGATGCGCTTCGACATGATCTGTGAGGCCAACGGGATCGAGCATCGCCTGACCAAACCGAACCATCCGTGGACCAATGGCCAAGTCGAGCGGATGAACCGCACGATCAAAGAGGCGACAGTGAAGCGATACCACTACGAAAGCCACGATCAGTTACGAACACATCTCGGCGACTTCATGGCTGCCTACAACTTTGCCCGCAGACTCAAAACTCTCAGCGGCCTCACGCCCTACGAATACATCTGCAAAATCTGGACTTCAGAGCCAGATCGTTTCATCATCGATCCGATCCACCAGATGCCGGGACTGAACACCTAGGTTCGCCATAAGAACCAGAATGCAGTTCTGGGGCCTCCCAGCTTGCCAGCGGCGGCTTTATGAGGCTCTGCAACAGCTGTTACGAGCGCAGCAGTACCTTGCTGGAATTCAGCGCCTGGGCGATTTGTTGATAGTGAAGCGCAGCATTGCTGGAACCCTCTGCGGAGCGCAGCAACACGGTTGTTGCCTCATCGAGAACGGCCAGCGCCTTAGCGTTGGTTGCCGCGGCTGTTTCCGGTTTTACGGCTGCCACCGGGCGGCGGATTGTTTTTTTGTCGTCCTGCACGGTCACCCGCAGCCGTGGTTGCGAATTGTCACGGTTCTGGCGAGACAGGTCTGCCAGCTCGGATGAAGCCTTGGCAAGCACCTCGCGGGCAGCCGCATACTCGCCATGGGCCGGCAGCTCTTTCACCAGTTCCTGCAGCTCTTTGGCCAGACAGTCGGTCCGGTAAGCCGTCCCAACGGCCTCGCAGGCGGCAGAGGCGACACCTATCTGTGTGACGATGCTGTTGGTGAAAGCTGTGCTAACGGATGCCGGGCCGGACGAAGCGGCGTTTGCGGCATGCTGGCTATCTGCTGTGCCGCCTCCGCCGACTGGATCGTTGCCGAAGGCCGAGGCCGCTGGCTCACCACGCACTTGCGCCTGGTGCACATACCCAAAGATCATCCCCCCGGGCATTCCGGTCGAAGGCAACGCTGCGGCTGACGCCTGCGCCGGAAGCAGCAAAAGCGCCGCGGAAATCACGCAGGACAAACACGCCGTGCTTGCATTGTCGTTCATTGGGAGCCCTTTCCGCCGCGCGTTTCATTTTGTAATTTTGCCGCCTTGCGTGAAGCAAAGGCTGGCGTGACATTGCCGCTTGGTCGTTTCCGATTGTTTGTCATATGCCCATAGCATCGCCGCCAATATCGGTGAAATTGCCAGAGGTCAAAGCGTGTCCTCCCAGCAGCAACACTTCAAAGTCAGCATCCAGCAACGCTCTGACCGGATCCTCGCTGACATTCTCGGCCGTAAGCAACACGCCGTCCGCGTGCTCATCCAGAAAGATAATAATGTCAGGCGGTAAATCCGCATTTTGCGCAGTGATGTCAAAGTTGCCCTCATCAAGGGACAGCACGATATGGGCGTCCTCTACAGCGATTGAACTGATATCAATTTGATCCAGCGCGTCGTCAAAATCTGTTATGACATCGCGGTTTGTGTCACCGGAACGGCTTTGCGAAAAGCTGTTGAAAACAAATTCATCTGCCTCAGCCCCGCCAGTCAGGGTATCTGACCCCAATCCGCCCGTCAGAGTGTCGGCACCGCCGCCGCCATTGATTATGTCATCGCCTTCATTGCCCTGGATGTTGTCGGCGCCATCAGTAATCTCATCGCCACCGCCATTATTCGCCCCGGAGCTGTCGTTATAGCCGACGCCCATGGTTTCACCGGTGTTCTCGCCATCTACAGTGCCGTCCGGCGAGACAGCGCCAGGCCTCATGGGCTCAAACTCAGTGGGTGTTATCACCACGTCCTCATCCACCCTCACCGCGACCTGGGCTGATGCGGTAAGCCCAGAGGGGTCTGTAACTGTATAGAAAATGGTATCATTGCCAAAAAAACCGTTGGCTGGCGTATAGGTAATTGTGCCGCCAGAGTTAATCGCAACATCCCCATTTTCAGCAAAAGCCGACTGCACTATCAGTGCATCGCCATCGGCATCGCTGTCATTGTCCAGAACCGACACCGTAACGGCGGTATTTTCGTCGGTGTTTGCATTGTCATCTTCGGCCACAGGCGCATCCGCAACCGGAAGGACCGCCACCATTACAAGACCATTTGCGGTGTTTCCTGCGTCATCGGATACGGTGTAGGAAATCGTCACATCGCCATTGAAGTCCGGCGGCGGAGCATAGGTCAGTGTGCCATCCGGGTTGATGCTGACATCCCCGGTGGAAGCAGACACCGCCACGACCTCAAGCGGGTCGCCATTCGGATCGCTGTCATTGGCCAGAACATCCAGCGTGACAGAACTGTCTTCGTCCACTTCAGCGGTTTCGCCTGTAACTTCTGGCGTAACGAGCAGCTCATCCGCGAGGATGGTCTCAATTCCTTGAAACTCAAGGGTTGATCCATCTTCAAAGGTCACGGTGCCCCGCTGCCCTCCGGCATCTTCCAGGTCGTCCTCTGATGCTACTGCAATGGCCCCTGCACCGCGCAGGTCCAGCACATCCGTGTCGGTCTCCTCGGTGGGTCCGCCGCCGCCAGCGATGATATCGCCAGCACCAGCACTGGCAGATATGGCAACAATCAGGTCGTTCCCATTTCCACCCTCAATTACATCGCTTCCCAACCCGCCGGTGAGCGTGTCGTCGCCGTCACCGCCGTTCAGCATGTCCGCACCGGCATTGCCATCAAGGGAATCTGCGCCTTCGTTGCCTCTCAGCACATCGTTGCCGTCATTGCCTGCGAGCACGTCGTTGCCGCGTTCGCCCTCAAGCGTATCGGCACCGGCTCCTCCACGCAGAACATCATTCCCGCCCCCACCGCTCAGCATGTCTGCACCGGCATTGCCGGACAGTTCGTCACTCCCTGCACCCCCGGACAGAACGTCGTTGCCAGTACCGCCGTCCAGCGTATCGGTCCCATTGCCGCCGTTCAGCGTGTCTGCCCCTCTGCCGCCGGATAACTCGTCACGCCCTGCAGCCCCGGACAGCACATCGCTGCCAGCGCCGCCCTTCAGCGTATCGGCCCCACTGCCGCCGTTTAGCGTGTCGGCTCCACGGCCACCGGACAGTTCGTCATGGCCTCCTCGTCCACCCAGCCAATCTGAACCGGCGTTTCCGAACACTGTGTCACTGCCGGACCTGCCGTGCAGGAAATCGGCGCCAGCTCCGCCTGACAAATTGTTGTCGGCCTGCGATGCACCGAAAATTGTATTGTCCAGCTGGTTTCCTGTTCCGGTGCGTTCTCTGGGCAGGCCGCTGCTGGACAGCAATCTCAGATCTTCGGTGTTGTCAGCAAGGCGGTAGCTCTCCAGCCTGCTATAAACCAGATCGTGCCCGCCGCCTGTTTCCTCTGTCACCGCATCGCCGTCTGAGTTGACATAATAAGTATCATTGCCCTCGCCGCCGATCAGCAGGTCATCTCCATTGCCACCGTCAAGAAGATCGCTGCCGCGGCCGCCGTCCAATGTATCGCTGTCGGCCCCGCCGCGCAGAACATCCGACCCCCGACCGCCAAACAGACTGTCTTCGCCCGCACCGCCGCGCAGCGTATCCTGTCCCTCGTTTCCATGCAGCAGATCGAAGCCGCTGCTGCCTTGGATCAAGTCTGCTCCGGAAAGACCGCGGATCGTATCGTCCAGGCTTGATCCATAAAAAATGTCTGCGCCGCCGTAAAAGAGATCCAGAAACATGTCCCCAGTGATGTCCGAGTCTGCAACCACAGAGCCTGCATCCAGAGACAACCCGGTCACAGCGAAGGTCAGTTCCGTCCCGCTGAATGGCTTAAACTGCCGGTAGGATTCAATCACTCCGGCCACTGAGAACGCGCCATCATGGCTGGTTACCAGCCTGAAGCTGGAACCTGGTGCAGCGGTATACTCCGCAAAGAACCCGTTTGGGCCAGCAAAACGGATGCTTTGACTGGTAACATCAAACTGCGCCTCGATTTCGGTGCCAATTTCAAACGGTTCAAAAAAGGTAATCGTCGCCATTCGGGCCTCGCCAAAGTGCATGCGGTGTCAAATTCACGCGATCCAAAGAACCCGCTATCATCGGGAACAAAGAGGGACAGTGCCGATACCCGGCGGCCACGGCCGGGTAACCTGGAAACCTTAACGTAATTTTCCACCCGGCTCCAAGCTAGAAAGTTGACTTGGCGGGGTAAAATACCAAGCGGTGCAAGAAACTGTCACAAAATCTGGTGCCGCATCTTTTCCTGCGGAGCCATGGTTCGGCTCAGGGCCAATTGACCTCCACCAAGTCGCATGTTTGACGGCCGCAGAAACGAGCGGTGATATGAATGGTAACTTCCAGCTGGCAGATGGGAAGATGGTTCGCCTCAAAACCGGACTTCCCAAACCGCACCGCAAGCCCTGTATGGATCAGCGGCGCGTCCTGGCTTGCGTTCTCTTTTTCAAACGCAACAGCCTGTGTTGGGTCCAGCGTTTTCAGTCTCGCCGATTGTCCACAGGCCTGCGCGGAAACATACTGGCGGTGCAGCGGCAGTGATTTCGGCCCAAGGCCGCAGGCGGGGGCTTTCATCTGAAATTATGTGGCAGCGTCAGTCGTCAGTCGTCAGTCGTCAGCAGGTTGCAGCCCACTGAGGTGATCAAGTTTCAAGATTGGCCTCCATCAGCCCTTCGCGCAGGGCATAGGCGATCAGTTCGGCGACCGAATGAGCCTGGACCTTGCGCATCAGATTGGTGCGGTGATTGTCCACGGTCTTGGCGCTGACCCCCAGCCGTTCTGCGATTTCACGGTTGCTGAGACCCTGGGCAATCAAGCTTAGAATCTGCTTCTCCCGCGCGGTCAGCTGTTCGCGCCCGGCGGCCGCAGCTAGGATTTCAGCGACCCCGGGACCCAGCAGGCTGCGCCCGGCCAGGATTTCGGGAATGGCGGCGGTAAAGGCGCTGATTTCCTCACGTTTGAGAAAGATCGCGTCGGCACCGGCCGTTGCCAGTTCGGAAAGCAGCCCCTCGGATGTCATGCCGGAGAACACGATAATACGGGTGTCGGGCGACCAGCGGCGGACCTCTCCGAACACCTCAATCCCGCGCGAATAGGGCATGGCGATGTCCAGTGTCAGCAATGTGGGCTGATGGCTGCGCACAAGTGCGATAGCTTCGAGCCCGTTGGTCGCCTCGGCTGCCACCTGCACCCCGGCTGAGGTCAGGATCTGGGCGATGCCCTGGCGGATCATGGCGTGATCATCTGCGATAACTGCAGTTGGGGCGGTCATGGGATCTCCCTATGTAGGCGGTCAGAGCCGGTACTGGCCTGCTGGGCGCGCGGGAAACTGAGTCGGGCGATGGTGCCCCGGCCGGGGTGGGATTGCAGATCAAAGACAGCGCCATTTTGCTCGGCAAGCTCTGCCACGATGGCCAGCCCAAGGCCCGAGCCTGCGGATTGCTGTCCCCTGACGCCACGTTCCAAAACGCGGGCGCGGTCCGTGCGGCTCATGCCTGAGCCATCATCGTGTACCTCGACCGCGATGGTCTGGCCGTTGCGGCGACACCCCACCAGGATGTGCTGCGCGCCGGAATGCTGCAGGGCGTTGGACACCAGATTGCCGAGGCTGCGCATCACCGAGAGCGGGTCGGCGTGAATATATGTGCCCGATGGCACCACGCGCAATGCGATCTTCTGACGGGTGGCCTCGGTTGCGAACATGGCTTGGAGGTTCTGCAGGATGATGTCGAGGCTGAAGTGTTCCTGCGCGCCGGCCTGGGGCGGATCATTGTCGCCGCTGCCGAGGGGGCGGGCGGAAACTTCAAGCCCCGTGCGCAGAATGTCATCAAGGTAATTCAGACTGTCGCGCAGGCCGGGGTGTTGATCCTCTTTCCCGGCCAGCGCCATACGCAGCACCACCAGCGGCTGGCGGATGTCATGGGCCGTGGTTTCCAGCGCGTCGTGACTGCGTTGCATGGCGGCGGCAGTGCGCTGGCGGTCGTCCTCGGCGCGGCGCAGGGCCTCGCTCAGGTGCAGGCGTTCCTCGGACAGGCGCAGCTGTTCGCGCAGATAGCGGTCGCGTTCGCGCCGGGCGGCAGTGATGCGCAGGGCGATGGCGGTGGAAAAGGCGAGAGCCTCGGCCAGAAAGCCGGTGCGCAGCGCGATGCCGACCAGTTCCTGCGCAAACAGGCCTTCACTGAAATAGCCGAAGATGCCGAAAAGAAAGGACAGCGCCAGCGCGCCGAACCCGATCACCAGAAAGATTGCGCCCGGCATCTTTCGGCGCACGGCGGACAGCGCCAGGGCCACCTGCAACAAGGTTGCAAAGCCCACGATCAGCAGCGTCGTGTTTTTGTAGATCAGGGTTGAAATCAGTGGAACCGCGAGGATGATCGTGGCCAGCAGCAGGGCCATGGTCACAATGGCAAGCTGATGCATCCGCCGGGCGTGCTGCCGGGCGTCGGTGATCTGGGCGATGAAATTGATGCCCAAAGCCACCGACAGTGCCGACAGGATCGCCAGGGCCACCTGATTGAAACCCGGCAACCCTGGCCAGAGAAACTGGAAGGCAAAGCCGTCCATATGCACCAGAAACACAACGCTGCAGAGCATGTAGCCGCCATAGGCAAAGGCACGTTGCCCGTCGAGACTGTAGAGGTAGACGGTCGAGATCAGCCCCATGCCAAAGATCAGCGCGGTCAGAGCCAGGATTTGCCCGGCCTCGCCCTGGGCGCGTTTCAGGAAACCGGGGACGGTTTCGATAAACAGCGGCATCTCAGTGGCTTGGTCAGTGTGATAGGTGATGAACACATTGGCCCCATGCCCCGCGTCGAGTGCGATCTCCGACACCAGATGGCGGTGTGCGATCGGGCGCGCATCAAACGGGTCGGCGGCGGTGAGAGAAAGAAGCCGTCTGGTGTCCCCTTCATCGGGCAGCAAGTAGACATCAATGCCCTGCGCGACCGGAATGTCGTGGGTCAGCCACCAGATACCCTCGGTGGTCCCCGGGTTTTCCAGCCGCAGGCGAACCCAGTACCGGGCCAACCCGTCGCCAAAGCCGAAGTCGACCAGCGCGCCGTGCACAGGCCGAAACGCCTGCGCCCGCTCTGGCGCGGCGAGGGCGTCCAAATTCAGGGTGCCGCCGGTGTCAACAAAGGTGCAGGCATAGGGCGCAAGGTCCAGCCGCTGATCCGGAGCCTGTGACAGAGCCACAGGCGGGCAGGCTGCGGCAGATTGGGCTGAGCCCGCCAGCCCGCTGAATGCGGCACCGCTCACCAGGAGCAGTGCACAGGTCAGTCTGAACAGGAAGAGCCAAATTTCAACAATCATTCCGTGACAGCTTAGCCTGTTTGCGGCTGATAGCCAGCCCGCTGCGCGACCTCTCAAAGGATCAGGTCACTGGCCTGCAGATCGGTCAGCCCCATCATGGTGATCGAGAAATCCGCCAGCTCGTCGCCGTCCACATCGCCCTGCAGCAGCAGCCGGTCGCTGAGCGTTTCGTACCGCAGCTCACCCGCGGTGCCGCTGAAGTCTGTATCACCGACAAAGCTGAAGGCCTGATTGCCGGCATCCGTGCCCGAGGCGTCGATGCGGGAGAGATCCACTTTGTCGCCGGTCTTGAAATCGCGGATTTTATCGGCGCGGATTTCCGGAACGGATTTAAAGATAAAGTGGTCGTTGCCGCCGCCGCCGGTCATTGTGTCCTTGCCCTTGCCGCCGATGAGCTGGTCAGCGCCAGCGCCTCCGCGCAGTTTGTCATTCCCCGACCCGCCAGTCAGCTGGTCCTGGCCGTTGCCGCCCCGCAAATTATCGCGCCCGGCGTCGCCAAACAACTGGTCGTTGCCGCCATTGCCCGTCAGCCTGTCCGCATTTTTGCCGCCCGAAAGAGCATCCTGGCCGCTGCCGCCGGAAACCGCGTCCCTGCCGTCACCGCCGGACAGCAGGTCATCGCCCAGGCCGCCCAGGATGTTGTCATCTCCAGAGAGGCCCAGAATGTAATCCGCAGTGGCTCCGCCCCGCAGGGTGTTTGCCCCGGCGTCATTGTCATAGGCTGACATGTCGCTGCCGGTGAACGCCGGGAAGACGGGCAGCGCATTGCCATCAATGTCTTTCACCTGGCTGTAATCGGTTAGGCCAAAGCTGATCTTCTGGCTGTTGTCATAACGTTTCGCCAGCGTATCGGTGGCGAGCGCTGAGATATTGGCCCAGTAAACGCCGATGTTGTGATGCGCGCCAAAGCCCTTGGGGAACCAGAAACCACCGGAATCCGTTTCGGAATTGTCCAGATTGGGCATGAACAGCGAAGTGATCGCGTCATCAAAGTTCTTGTTGTTGCGCAGGATGTTGTTGCCCACATAGCCATCAATGCTGTCCAGATCGACCGTTTCGGCAAAGGTCACCGCGTCCATATTGTGCGACAGGCCGATGTAATATGACGGCTCAATCAGATCGACCGACCCGCCTTCCACATCTACGACATTCGGATCATGCTGGTTTTCGAACCCGTCGAAGGCCTCTGTGTGGGAGTATAGCGTCTTGTCGATCCCGGCCGGGGCCAAAGAGACCACTGTCAGCTCGACAGCCTCGTCCAGGCGCTGCGCGTCGATCGCGGCAAAGATGTCGGCCATGGACCCGCCCAGGCTGTGACCCGAGACGATCAGCTTATCGATGCCATTGGCCGGGTCATTGGCGTAGGCGAGCGCCGCCTCGACCAGAGGTTTATGGGCGTTGTAATGGTGAAACAGCCCGTCGCCGGAAAACGCCTGGCCGTTTGCAAAGGCGGCGAAACTGCCGTCGGTGCCCCGGAAGGTCAGCACCAGAGTTTTGCTGCCGTCTGCGGTTTCACCCAGCGCCAGCAGCGATTGCGCATCCCAACCGGGCACCAAAGCCTCCGCCTTGCCTTCGAACAGCCCGCCGCCATTGAACCGCGCGTCCTCATTGGGCACGAAATGGTTGCCCAGCTCGGTGTCGGTCAGAACCTGCCAGCCCAGCGTGTCAAAGTAATTGTCGTAACGGTCGCCCAAACCATTGTCGGCGGATCCGCGGTAGTCAGAGCCGATGTTGCGTTCGCCATAGACCGACCGGGCAAAAAGAGTGCCCAACTCCACATGCTCCAGCGACTCCGCCACCGACTGCTTTTCGTCATGCATTTCGCCGACCAGCTCGGTGCGGGTGTTGTTGGTGGTGTCGGATTCATTGGCGGTATCGACGATCTTGACCTTGAAGGTCCCGGTATCTCCGCTTTGCAGCGTGTATCTGATGGTCTCGGTGTTGGTTTGCCCGGCGGTCAGTCCAAAACTGACGCTGTCCTTGCCGATATAACGGTCGCCGCCACTGGTCGTTTCAACAAAATATTCCAGCTCGAACCCGCCCGCGAGCAGCCCGCCGTAATCGGCGCCGCCGATATTGGCCAGCGTCGCCTTCAATTTGATCTCTTCCCCGGTCTTAAGCTCGCCAAAGACCTGAATGTCCTGAACCACCAGATCGGGGGCTGCAGCAAAGAAGCCGGCGGGTTTTGAATTGTTGCTGGTCACGCCTTCGCCGCTGATGCCGCTGACGCGGACCTCGACGTTCTGCTGGCCTGCGGTTTCAACCGTGTAGGTAAGGCTTTCCTTGTTGGATTGCCCCGCATTCAGCCCGTATGTCACCGAGTCCGTGCCGACAACCTTGCCGTTGACCAGATATTCGACGTCAAAATTCTTGCCGATCCCGAAATAGTCGGACTCGCCGATGTTCTTGAGCGTGGCTTCGATCCTGACCTTTTCCCCCAGCGCCCGGTCACCGGTGATTTCGATGTCCTCGACGATCATATCCGGCGCTGTCAGGAAATCGACCCGGGTGTCGACGTAATACATTGTCAGCGTTTTGCCGGTGTCGTTGTCGACCCTCAGACGCCAGTTGCCGTTCACCTGATTGCCATCAAAACCCCGAGAGAAGGTGCTCTCGCCGCCGCTGCCGTCATAGTAGATGTCATGATCATAGGCGCTGTCGCTGTCTTTGCCCGCGTCCGTATCATTCCCGAAATGATCGAAATTGTAATAGATCGTATGTCGTTCGCCATTTGGCGAGTACAAATAGATATCCACCTTGCCCAGATCGACCTTGGCCCCGCCATTGTAGTCAATCTTGAATTTGTAGGCGACATTGGTCACCGTCGCAAAGAGGGTGTCTCCGGTTGGGTTGAAGTAGAAATTGTATGTTCCCTGACCAATGTTTCTATCGGTTCCGGAAGAATAAACTGCCTGGCCCATGATATGTCCGTAGGTTGCCAAAATTGCCGATCTCTTGCCGTAACGTTAACCAGAGGCGCAGAAGCGGGACATGGGGTGATTACCCTAATCGGACCCTGCGGGCGCGGGCAGCAGCCAACTTGTCCTCTCGCGCTGAGCAGGGGGGCGGGTATGGCGAGTTTTTCAGGTTCTTGGGGGGGGGCGGTTTCCAACCTTAAATCGTCCTGAGGAACTTTTGGTTTGGCGCCCCCCGGGGTCTTGTGCCCACGGCACAATCAACTGTCTCCAAACACGCAAATTGCGGCGGTTTGTCTGAATGCCGGGAAGATGCGCGGTTATGCTCCGGCTGCGCGACTGCCTGAGAGGCAGTGCTGAAACTGCCGCCGCCTGAACCTGTTTGAAAACACAAGCCAATCCGGACAGCCGCCGGAAACAAAAACACTCTCTACTTCGAAATGGATTCGCAACGGGAGCATAACCGTATCGTTAGTAATATCTTAACTGTTGACCGTCACCTATTCGGGTTTTCCTGACCCAAAGTAAACCTATGCGGCAGCGCGGCAATTCGGCCATTGACGCGCCCCGGCCTGCAGCTCAGTCTTCAGGTCATGACGACTGGTTTGACAATGTCCCGCATTCCCCGCCCCTTTGACCCACTGCTTGGCGCCGAGGCGCGGTCGCTGGTGCCGTCTCTGTCCGGTGATCTTGCCGAACTGGTGGCGGGGGCTTGCGGCTCCAGTCCCTATTTGAAGGAGCTGACGGCGCGCGAGGCAGACTGGCTGCCAGAGGCGCTGCACAATCCTCAGGCCGCTGTAGAGCAGGTCTTTGCGGAGTGCCGCGCATTGGAAGCAGCGGCCCTGAAACCGGGCCTGCGCCAGGCCAAACGGCGACTGGCACTGCTGACGGCGCTGTGTGATCTCTCAGGTGGCTGGAGCCTGGAGCAGGTGACCGCCGCGCTCACCGACTTCGGAGCGTTATGCGCGGATGTGGCCATCAAGGCGGAGATCGCCAATCTGATCCGGCGCAAGAAACTGCCGGGCCTCACGGAAGACGACGTCGCGACTGCGGGCGGGCTTACCATTCTGGCGATGGGCAAGATGGGCGCGCATGAGCTGAACTACAGCTCCGACATCGATTTGATTTGCCTGTTTGACGAAACCCGCTTCGATCCGGATGATTTCTATGAGGCACGCCAGGGCATGGTGCGCGCAACCAAGAACATGTGCGCCACCCTCAGCGACCGGACCGGCGATGGGTATGTGTTCCGCACCGACCTGCGGCTGCGCCCGGATCCGGCAGTCACACCTGTCTGTCTGGCGACGGAGGCTGCAGAGCGCTATTACGAAAGCCTGGGGCGCACCTGGGAGCGCGCCGCCTATATCAAGGCGCGCGCCTGCGCCGGGGATCTTGCGGCAGGCGAGCGGTTCCTGAACACTCTGCGGCCCTTTGTCTGGCGTCGGCATCTGGATTTCGCGGCGATTCAGGACGCCCATGACATCCGTCTGCGGATCCGCGAAAACAAAGGGACCGGCGGCGCTCTGAACGTGCCGGGCCACGACATGAAACTGGGCCGCGGCGGCATCCGCGAGATTGAATTCTTCACCCAGACGCGGCAGCTGATTGCGGGCGGGCGCGATGAAGGCCTGCGTCTGCGCGGCACCGTCGAAGGGCTGGCGGCGCTGGCGGCCAAGGGCTGGGTGCCGCAGGACGTAGCGGAAACTCTTACAGCCCATTACCGCGCCCACCGCGAGGTCGAACACCGTATCCAGATGGTGCATGACGCCCAGACTCACCGGGTGCCGAAATCCGAAGACGGGATCGCCCGCATCGCCTGTCTGATGGACCGGGATCCGGCTGAGCTGCAGGCGGAAATCAGGACCCGGCTTGAACAGGTCCACGAGCTGACAGAGGGGTTCTTCTCTCCCGGTGCGGCACCGCCGCCCGCGGCGCTGGCAGAAGATACGGCAGAGCTGGACGGCGCCATCATCGCCCGCTGGCCAACCTATCCGGCACTGCGTTCGTCACGCGGGGCGCATATCTTCGAGGGGCTGAAGCCAGAGCTGTTGTCGCGCGTTGCCAAGACTGCCAAACCGGCGGAAACCTTGCTTGCGCTGGACGGTTTCCTGGCCGGGCTGCCTGCGGGCGTGCAGCTGTTTTCGCTGTTCGGTGCAAACCCGCAGCTCATTGATCTTCTGATCGATGTGGCCGGCACTTCTCGCGATCTGGCCGCGTTTTTGTCGCGCAATTCGGGTGTGTTTGATGCGGTGATCGGTGGCTCTTTCTTTGATCCCTGGCCCGGGCAGGCCAAGCTGCGGGCAGAGCTGAAGGCGCGGCTGAAACTGGAGAACGACTATGAGGCTCGGCTTGATGCCACCCGCCGCTGGTGCAAGGAATGGCATTTCCGCATCGGCGTGCATCATTTGCGCGGGCTGATCGGCGGCCATCAGGCCGGCAGCCAATATGCTGAGCTGGCAGAGGTGGTTATCGCTGGGATCTCGCCTGAGGTGGTGGCGCATTTCTCAAGGAAACACGGTCCTCCGCCAGGCCGCGGTGCGGCTGTACTGGCGATGGGCTCAATGGGGGCCGGGCAAATCAATTCGCAGTCCGACCTCGACCTGATCGTGATCTACGACTCGGCCGGAGCGGAGATGTCGGAGGGCAAGCGTCCGCTTGCAACGCGGCCCTATTTCGCACGCCTCACGCAGGCCTTTGTCACCGCGCTGTCGGCGCCTATGGCGCAGGGTCGCCTGTATGAGGTCGACATGCGCCTGCGTCCCTCCGGTACCCAGGGGCCGGTTGCGGTCAGCCTGCCGGGGTTCACCCACTACCAGGAAAATGAAGCCTGGACCTGGGAGCATCTGGCGCTCACCCGCGCCCGCGTCATTGCGGGTGACAGCGGTCTGGCCACCGAGATCGAAGGATTTCGCGCCCGGTTTCTCAGCCAGCCCCGGGACCGGGCAAAGGTTCTGACGGAGGTTGCGCAGATGCGCAGCCGTCTGGCCGCAGCCAAGTCGCCGACGGGCGTGTGGGATGCCAAGAACGGTGCGGGCCGGATGATGGATATCGAGCTGATGTCACAGGCGGGAACACTGACCTCACCGTCGGTTGCCCGCGATGTTCCTTCCGGTCTGCGCGGCGCTGTCGCTGCCGGATGGCTAAATGACGCGGATGCGGAATATCTTGCCGCTGGTTACCGTTTATTCTGGTCCGTGCAATGCGCGGCCCGGCTGCTCTCGGGCAAGGCCATCGAGGCTGAAACCCTGGGCGAGGTCGGGGCGCGGTTCCTCTGCCGTGCCACCGGCTTTGACACGCTGGAGGCGCTGGAGCAGGAGCTGCAGGCCCGTTACAGCCGCTGTGCTGCGTTGATTGGCGAAACCTTGGAAAGGGAAGCAGCGGATGAAGACGGGCAGCACTGAACAGGACCCGCGCGGTCTGATCTACGAATCCTACCGGATCGAAGGCATCACAGATGCCCAATGTCGCAGCATTTTCTTTGACTGGGCCTTGGGAATGGATGCGGCCCGCGACAGCCGCGCTGACATCCAGGCATTGCTGGACCTTTACGGTGCTGCAAACCCGGACCATCCGATGACCGTGGTGCTGGGCGACGGGCTGCAAGGCGCTGAAAAACCCCGCCGCCGTGGCGGCTGGCGTTCACGCGAGCGGTGACAGACATGCAGGGCGGTGCCGGGGCGCCGCTTTGCGACTGCAGTCATAGGTGCCTCCAGCTGATATGAGACCACGGGTTTCTATGCCGCCGGGAATGCGGCGTTCGGCGCATGGTCGACTTCCGTGGCGCCGCCCGCCCTCAAGGGGGAACTGCGGGGGCCTCTTTCCCTGCGCGGTTCTTAAGGCTAAGAGAGCCGCATGACAGCCTCTCCTGACGCGCTCCGGCGCCCCCGCGTGAAAATGAAGCCCAAGTCGAACGCCCGCGCCATCCGGCACGGGTTTCCCTGGGTTTATGCCAATGAACTGGTCACCGACCGCCGCACCCGCAATCTGGCGCCTGGAACCCTTGCGGTGCTGGAGGATGAGGCGCACACGCCGCTGGGGTTGGTTTCGGTCAATCCTGAAAGCAAGATCATTGCCCGGATGCTGGACCGCGACCCGGAGGCGGTGATTGACCAGGCTTGGTTCGCCGCCCGCCTGTCCCGCGCGCTGGAAATGCGTGAACGGCTTTATGATGCGCCTTTCTACCGGCTGGTGCATGCGGAATCCGACGGTCTGCCCGGTGTGGTAATCGACCGCTTCGGCACGGTCTGCGCAGTACAGCCGAATGCTGCCTGGGCTGAGACCCATCTGGACATGCTGACTGCTGCTCTGGCAGAGGTCACCGGCGCGGAAGTGATCCTGAAAAATGCTTCCGGCCGCACCCGCGGGCTGGAAGGCCTGGATGACATCAGCCTGCCCCTGCTGGGCCAAGCGCCCACAGCGCCGCTTCCGGTTCAGATGAACGGTGCCACCTATATGGCGGATCTCACCGGTGGCCAGAAAACCGGACTGTTCTTTGATCAGCGCGAAAACCACGCTTTTGCCGCCCGCCTCACGGCACCCGGCGCCAAGGTGCTGGATGTGTTCTCCCATGTCGGCGGCTTTGGCCTGGCGATGCTGGCGGGCGGGGCAGGGCATGCCACCTGCGTTGACGGCTCAGCCGCCGCGCTGGAGCTGGCGTCTCAGGGCGCCGCGTCCCACGGCCATCAGGACAGGTTCACCGCCCGCCAGGGCGACGCCTTTGATGTGCTGGCTGCTCTGGCAGCAGAAGGGGAGACGTTCGATGTGGTGATCTGCGACCCGCCTGCTTTTGCGCCCTCCAAACAGGCCCTGGAGGCAGGACTGCGCGCCTATGAACGCATTGCCAAACTGGCAGCCCCGCTGGTCAAGCCCGGCGGCTATCTCGGCCTCTGCTCCTGCTCTCACGCCGCGGATCTTTCCAGGTTCCGCAATGCTTCGGCCCGCGGTATCGGCAAGGGCGGGCGCCGAGCTGCCCTTATTCACACCGGATACGCAGGCCCTGACCATCCGCAGCTGCCGCAGCTGGCCGAAAGCGGCTATCTGAAAGCCGTGTTCTTCCGGCTGGACTGACGCGCGGTGAAGCTGCTCCTGGACACATGTGTTCTCTATCCGACGGTGATGCGGGAAATGCTGCTGGGGGCAGCACGGCTGGGGCATTTCACCCCCCTGTGGTCCGCCCGCATTCTGGAGGAATGGGAACGCGCAGCGCTGAAACTCGGCCCGGAAGGTGCCGCACAGGCAGCAGCAGAAACGGCATTGCTCCGCGCCCATTGGCCCAAGGCGGAAACCGCCCCAGCACCTGGCATAGCGGCGCGCCTTTGGCTGCCTGACAGCGCCGACGTGCATGTTCTGGCTGCCGCCATCGCGAGTCATGCCGACGCGATCGTGACGCTGAACAACAAGGACTTTCCCCGCCACACCCTGGCGGAAGAAGGGCTGGAGCGCCTGGGCCCGGATGAGCTGCTCTATGGGTTCTGGCTGCAGGACAGCGCTGGTATGGAGGCACTTGGCGCCAGGGTGCTGGCCGAGGCGAATCGGCTTTCAGGCGGCATTTGGGACATCCGCCCTCTGCTGAAGAAAGCCCGCCTGCCGCGGCTCGCCAAGGCGCTGGCGCGGTAACAGAACCACAGCCGGAAAAATTGCTCGGCAGTCTGCCGGATTTTCGCTTGGCTGTTCGGGTCAGCCGCGTTTATCAAGCTGAAAAGCTTGAATTAACTGCATTTGCCAGGGATCAAATATGCCGACAAAACCTTGCCGCGCCGTAGTGCCAAACCGTTTTCCCGCCCGCACCCTGAGCGGGTTGGCTTTTGCGGCAGTGTTAGGGCTGTCAGCCTGCGCCAAGACACCGGTGCCTTCGGTCCCGGCTCAGCCCGGCAAGTCGATCTCCGAGGCGCATGAGGCGGTGCGGATCTGTGGCCCGCGCGCGCCTGCGGGCGGCAAGAACGCGGTCACCGGCAGCTACATCGGCGGTGTGCTCTGGGGCGGGCTGATCATCGGCCCGGCGATCATTGCGGCCAACGAACACCATATCCGGGCCAATGGCGAACGTCGCGCCATCGACAAATGCCTGGAGGAACAGGGCTATACCCGCCGTGAAATGACGCCAGAGGAAATCAAGTTCCTGAACGCGCTATATGGCTACCAGCGGCAGATCTTCCTGGATCATCTGGTCACAGGCGGCACGCTGGCGGGTTTCAAACAGGAGTACGACGTTCAGTAACGTCACAGTTCAGGCAGCCGCGGCCCCGCAGCAAAACCTGCGGAAACGGTGGGGCTGCCTGTTGTTTCATCTTTCTGAAAATACTCCGGGGAGTTTGAGGGGCCGGCCCCTCAATCCTGGCCTCGCCGCTGGTTCAGCCTTTGGCCCATTTGGCTTCCAGCCGGTCCAGCGCGGCGATGCGCTCTTCGGTCTTGGGATGGCTCATCAGCCAGGCCGGCGCCATGCCCGCGCGGGCTTGCGTCAGCTCTTCCAACTTGGCAAACAGGCTCTTCTGCGGCGCCAGGCCAATGCCTGCCTTTGTCAGCAGCGCTGCAGCATATTCATCCGCTTCATATTCGTCCCCGCGTGACAGCCGCGCTGCCAGCAGCCCCGTCAGCACCCCGGCAATCCATGGTCCGATAAACGGGATATACCGCCCCAGGATCATCATCAGCGCGGTGCGCAGCGCATTCTGGCCAGAGAAATCAATCATCCGTTTCTTCGCATGCCCCAGCGCGACATGGCCCAGCTCATGGGCAATGACAGTGACAATCTCCTCGGCGCTGACCTCGCCGTTCTGATACTTCCGGTAGAAGCCGCGGGTGATGAAAATCCGCCCGTCGGGTGCCGCCAGACCATTAACCGGGTCGGTTTCATAAATATGCACGGGAATACGCGCCACATTCAGTGCCGCTGCCAGCCGGTCCGTCAGTGCTTTCAGTTTCGGGTCGGCCAGTTCGGTTGAGCGCTGGTCAAGCTCCCTATGGGTGCGCCAGACAGAAATCCGGTACATCATCAGGCCATAGGCGACAGCCAGAAGTATGGGCAACAGGCGCAGCATGGCACAGATATGGGTGCAAATGCCGGCGGCAGCAAGAGCCAGCCTTGCAGCCTGCGCAGGCCACCGCGCAAAATCCGCAGCCGCCGCCGCATCTTTCAGCCGTTAATGCTGCAAAAGTTCCTGAAAACAACAGCTTTCGCTACATGGCCCGGTTCGCACAGTCCCGCCTGGGTCAGCATAGATACTGCGCCCTGGGGGCAGCCCCTTAGCATGCTGGGCACGCAGGGGCCGCTGTGCCCGGGCGTCGGCAGCGCCGAGGCTTTGGGCGCAGAAACACCTCAAACGCGCCAACCGCAATGAACACCGCAGCGTAGAATTGAAGCGGGCGGCAAGGTTGGCCGTAAGGCGTGCCATGGGCCTCCCGCAGGGCAAGTGCGGAAGACCCATGACAGCACGGGCAGGATAATCCTGCCCTGATCCGGCACGGTATAGGGGTGGGGATGCCGCGCCGGAATTCCAAATTCTGTCCTGAGCCACTGATGCGCCGCTCAGGCAAAGGTCCAGGGCAGGCAGAACCACCCCAGGGCCCCCGGGGCCTAATTCAATCCCAGCTTCCCGGGAAACTCGATGTTGATCTCCAGACTCGACAGCTCGTCGCCGCGCTCCATGCGGATGTCGATCGCCTCGTCACCGATCTGCATATGGCGGCGGATCACGTTCAGGATCTCGCGCTGCAGCTGCGGCAGGCAGTCGGGGCGGGCGCCGCCGCAGCCGCTGCGCTCATGCGCCAGAAGGATCTGCAACCGTTCCTTCGCGGTGCTGGCCGAGGCTTTGCGGGGGCGGAGAGAAAAACCGAACATCCGCTTACACCGCCCGCCGGAACAGCCGCTGCAGCAGCCCGCGGCGCGGGTCTGCAGCAATCCGCATTTCGATCTGATCGCCGATCAGCCGACCTGCTGCATCCTCATAGGCCGTCGCTGCCGCCGAGGGGGCATCCAGCACCACCGGCACACCCAGGTTCGAGGCGCGCAGCACGGCTTTGCTTTCGGGGATGATCCCCAACAGCGGCACCGCCAGAACTTCAAGCACATCCTCTACTGTCATCATCTCGCCGCTGTTGACGCGGGCCTTGTCATGGCGGGTAATCAGCACCTGCGCCCTTATGGGGTCTGCGTCGGCTTTACCGGCACGGTCAGTAATGCTGTTCAGCAATCCCAGCACCCGGTCGCTGTCGCGCACCGAGGACACTTCGGGGTTGGTGACGACAATCGCCTCATCGGCAAAATGCATCGCCATCTGGGCGCCGCGTTCGATCCCTGCCGGGCTGTCGCAGATGATGTAATCGAACTCCTGCCGCAGCTCTTCCAGCACGGTCTCGACACCTGCCTTGGTCAGCGCGTCCTTGTCGCGGGTCTGCGAGGTCGGCAGCACCGCCAGCTTCTCCAGTCGCCGGTCGCGGATCAGCGCCTGTTTCAGTTTGGCGTCGCCCTGAATGACGTTGATAAAGTCGAAAACCACCCGGCGCTCGCATCCCATGATCATGTCCAGGTTGCGCAGTCCCACGTCGAAATCGATTACCACTGTCTTGTGGCCGCGCCGTGCCAGCTCGGCGCTGATTGCCGCAGAAGTTGTGGTCTTGCCAACGCCGCCCTTGCCTGAGGTGACAACGATCACCTTGCCCAGCGGGTCTTCCAATGTCAGATTTTTGCTCATCACAGTGCCTCCACACACAGCTGGCCGTCGCGCAGGAAAACCTGTGTTGCGCGGTTCAAAAGCGCCGGCTCCAAATTCTCGTTTGTCCGGTAGAGCCCCGCCACCGCCAGCAATTCCGCATCCAACCGCTGGCAGAAGATGCGCGCGCGTTCGTCACCTTCGGCGCCGGCCATGGCGCGCCCCCGGAGCAGCCCGTAGACATGGATACTGCCCCGTGCGATCAGCTCTGCGCCGGAACTGACAGGGCCAATCACCACCAGATCACCGCCCTCGGCGACCACCGTCTGGCCAGAGCGCACTGGCTGGGCAATCACCACATTTTCCGGCGGCTGCAGTTTGTGGGGGATTTCCCGGCGGGGGCCTGGCTCTGTGTTCAAAGGGGCGTCCTTGCCGCTGGCAAGCACGATCAGCCCAGCGTCCTCAGCTGCAGCGGCCTGTGCGGGAGTGACATTCTGAACCCCGAACACCGCAAGATCCCGGCTGCGCAGACTGTCCGCCAGCGCTCGGATCTCGGCTGGGCGGTGCAGACCCGGCGCGCAGCCGAGATCCAGGATCAGCGGCGCACCGTCAAAGAAATGCGGGCTCCAGCGCAGCTGCGCATCCAGGGCTGTGTAAAACGCCTGATCCAGCGGCCCGTCTTCAGGGCGCAGGGCGACAGCGGTGAAATAGCGTCCTCGTATTTGGAACGGTTTCACGCTGGCAGCAGGCGCGCTGCCACGGGGGGTGTTGTTTTGTTGACGCACGCTCACGCGATGCTCCTGCTCGGGGATGGCGGCTTTGTTTGCCGCGCCTTTTCTACTTGGGTAGCCTCCGGCAGGGTTGCAGTTCAACTGGCTCTGGACGGGTTCGGCGAACATGCGCCTGTGCCGATCTGGAGCGGCGGATTTCCGCGGGAAAACTATCAAGGGTTGCATGGAAAAGAATTGCGTACGCAGCGCCGCCATCGCCTGCGGCAGAGTAACCGGTGGCGTTCCTGCAGCTTTTTTGGTCCGACTGGGAGGGCTGCTCTTGGCGCGCCCGGGTGGCTTGGAAACAGTGATTTTTCAATCAGGAGATTTGCGATGCAATGGAGTTTTCTTGGTGCTTCGGCGCTGGCGGGTTTGTGGATGATTGTTCACGCATTCATCGGCGGGCGTGAGTGTGCGCGGCCCTTGGCGCAGGACCGGCAGCTACCGGACGCGCTGCGTGAGACCATGCTCCTGTGCTGGCATATGGTCACAGGATTTCTTGGCCTGATGGCCCTGTTCCTGCTCCTTGGTGCCCGTGGCGTTGAGGGGATGGCGCTGGCAGGCACCGCGATGGCCGCAGCGGCAGCAGCGGTCGGGCTGCTGCTGCCGCCTTTGCGGCGGGTAACCTACGGCCTGCTGCCGCAAGGCTGGCTGTTCGTGCCGGTTGCTGCGCTGGGGGCCTGGGGACTGTGGGGCGGCTGAAGGGGCAGCCCTGGCGCAGCCTTCGGCTCTCCCGTCCGCGCGGCCTGCATTGAAAATGCCGTCCTTGCAGTTGGGCCCGGCGCCGGACCTGCGGTCCGGCGCGCCTTCTGCCTGTCGGGCAGGCAGAAGGCCATGCCCAAGGCTGCCAAGGAGCGGCGGCGACAGCCGGCGCGCCTGCGGACGCGGGAGAGTTTCCCTGCGTCCTCTATAGGATGTCTAGCGTGTCAGCTCGCGCATGCCGCGTTCCAGGCCGTCTAGGGTCATCGGAACCATCCGGTTTTCAAAGATCTCGCGGATCATGCCGATGGAATGGGTGTAGTCCCAATATTTCTCCGGCACCGGGTTGATCCAAAGGTTCGATGCCCAGGCTTCGCGCGCGCGCTGTAGCCAGACCTGGCCTGTTTCCTCGTTCCAATGCTCATTGGCGCCGCCGGGATAGGCGATTTCATAGGGCGACATCGACGCATCGCCCACAAAGATACATTTGTAATCCGGCCCGTAGGTGCGCAGCACCTCATGGGTGGGGGTCTTCTCGTTCCAGCGCCGCCGGTTGTCGCGCCAGACACCTTCGTACAGGCAATTGTGGAAGTAGTAGTATTCCAGATGCTTGAATTCAGTGCGGGCAGCTGAAAACAGCTCCTGCACCACCTGGATATGAGGGTCCATAGAGCCGCCAACATCCAGGAACAGCAGCACCTTTACCGCATTGTGCCGTTGGGGCCGGGTTTTCACGTCCAGATAGCCGTGTTCGGCGGTGGAGCGGATGGTGCCGTCCAGATCCAGTTCGTCCTGCGCCCCCTCGCGCACCCAGCGGCGCAGGCGTTTCAGGGCGACTTTGATGTTGCGGGTGCCAAGCTCCACATCGCCGTCGAGGTTTTTGAACTCGCGCTTGTCCCAGACCTTGACCGCGCGCTGGTGGCGGCTTTGGTCTTGTCCGATGCGCACGCCCTCAGGGTTATAGCCATAGGCGCCAAATGGCGACGTGCCCGCTGTCCCGATCCACTTGTTGCCACCCTGATGGCGGCCCTGTTGTTCCTTCAGCCGCTCCTTCAGCGTCTCCATCAGCGCCTCAAAGCCGCCAAGCGCCTCGATCTCGGCTTTCTCCTCGGCGCTCAGATGTTTTTCGGCCATCTTGCGCAGCCAGTCTTCGGGAAGGTCCACGGCCTCCATCACCGCCTCTGCCGGGATCGCCTCCAGCCCTTCAAAGGTGGCGGCAAAGGCGCGGTCGAACTTGTCGATATTGCGCTCATCCTTCACCATCGCGGCGCGGGCGAGGAAATAGAAGGCCTCGATGTCATAGGTGGCCAGCCCTGCCTTCATCGCCTCGAGAAAGGTCAGATACTCGCGCAGGGAAACCGGAATGGCCGCTTTGCGCAGGTTTTCAAAGAAAGGCTGGAACATTGCGGGCCTCGGTCAGCAGTTACGCCAGCACCCGGTGTGCCAAAATGGTTGCCAGCAGGCCGAGAATACCAAAAACGATGGCATAAACAGCCCCGTATTGCAGCATGTCCAGGGTGTTGCCGCCACGTTTGCGGGCCTTCAGGGCGCCAATCAGGCCGCCTAGCAGAACGCCGATGATTACGATCATGGTTCTATCCGTCTGTTGTCTTGCAGGATCAGTTTCTTGCGGGCAGCGTCAGGAGCCGGAGGAAGGGCGCAATGCGGCGACTTCCTCCATCCGGGCCTCGACCACCCAATCCGGGCCAAAGCCGTAGCGCGCCCAACCCAGGCTGTCCAGCCTGACCCGCCGCGCTTCGACCATTCTGCCTGTCAGCTCCAGCGCCTCTGCTTGCAGCATCAGCAGCGTCGACAGCAGGGCTGCATTCTCATGCGTGGCGGCGGCCGCAACCGCGGGCTTCAGCCGCGCCAGCGCCGAGTCGCCATTGCCGGTGGCCACGTCATAGGCAGCCAGGTGGATTGTCAGCTTGGCCTGATGAATTTCGGTGCCGGGAATTGCCCGCAGAAATGTTTGCGCGGTCAGGAAATGCTGCAGCGCCAGTTCTGGCTCACGGATATGCAGCATCCGGCCCAGGGTGTAATGGCTCAGCGCGCGGCGATGGTCGCGCCAGCCCAGATCGCGGGCGATTTCGGCGGCCCTGTTTGCTGCGCGCAGCCGCTCCCGCAGGGAGGTTTGCGGCCCCAGTGCCTTTTCATAAGCCGCTGCCCAGGCCCGTGGCGTCTGGGGCAGGCCAGAGGCCGTGCCCCGGGCGCCGCGCGGGTTCAGCCGGGTCAGAATGGCAGGCAGGCGGGCCGCGACCTGCTCCCGCGTCATGCCGGTTTGCAGCTCTGGTGCATAGGTTGCCTGCAGGATCAGCATATCAAAGCCGGTCAGAACAGCATGCATATTGTCATCGTTGAAGATCGAATCCGGCAGCCGGTACAGATCATTCAGCGGCCCGATTGCCTGTGCCAGCTCCTCGTGCAGACAGTCGCGCACCTCCTGCGGGCTGGTATCGTTGGGGATGAACACCGCCAGCCGTTCCCGTTTGCGCAGCAGCGCCCAATTGGTGCGCGGGCTGCGCCGGTTGCGCCGGTATTCCGCCAGCGAGGAAACATTGGGGACCACGAAACAGGCCGCCTTGGGCAGGGCCCGGCGGATGTCACTGCGTGGCACCAGCTGGATGGTGACGCCGGCCTCTTCTTTGGCAGTCTGGCGGATAGGGATCCCGGCCTCTGACCGCAGGCGCACAAACAGCGCGTTCAACTCACGGCTGAAGCCGGGCGGCGGCGCGCCGGCGACCCGCACAGTGATCGGGGTTTCAAACCGGGTGAATTGGGGCAGGGTGCTGCCGCCCTCGAGCTGGAAATGCAGGTCCAGAAAGTCGCGGGTGATTTCGGAATTGGACCGCCGGGGGGCTTGCGGCTGGGGCGTGGTGAACACCTTGACCGGCGGCAGGGTCAGCGGTGCGGCCGCCGCCCGGCTGGGAGCTTCTGCACGCGGCGAGGCGGCGGTGCAGGCGCTCAGGACCAGCGCAGCCGCAAGGCCTGCGGCCGCCGTCAGCCGTCGCCGCCCGCTGCGGCGGGGGGGCTGTTTTGGATCAGATGCGGTTTTCGCGGGCACTCAGGCGTCTCCCTAGCGGCCCGGCTGCGTCAGCCCGGCCCTGTTCCCTCTGATAGGGGAATGCGGTGGCAATTTGAAGCGAAACAGACCAGCGGCTTGCAAGGCTTCTGCCGCCGGTGCTGTCAGGTCGCAGGTCAGCGCCGCCCGCGCGCCATAAAGGCGAGCCGCTCAAACAGATGCACGTCCTGCTCATTCTTCAGCAGCGCCCCATGCAGCTTGGGCAAAGCGTTTGCACCGTCGCGTGCGATGTCCTCCGGGCTCAGGTCCTCGGCCAGCAGCAGTTTCAGCCAGTCGATCACCTCAGAGGTGGAGGGCTTTTTCTTCAGCCCCTGCGTTTCGCGGATTTCATAGAACTGCGTCAGCGCCGCAGTCAGCAGCGCCTCCTTGATGCCTGGATGGTGCACTTCGACGATCTTTTTCATCGTCTCCGCATCCGGAAAGCGAATGTAGTGGAAAAAGCAGCGGCGCAGGAATGCGTCCGGCAGTTCTTTTTCGTTGTTGGAGGTAATGATCATCACTGGCCGGTGCCGGGCCCGGATGGTCTCTCCGGTCTCGTAGACATGGAACTCCATCTTGTCGAGCTCCTGCAGCAGGTCATTCGGGAACTCGATATCCGCCTTGTCGATCTCATCGATCAGCAACACGACTTTTTCGCCAGCCTCGAATGCTTCCCACAGTTTGCCCTTCTTGATGTAGTTCTTCACATCATGCACGCGCTCCTCGCCCAGCTGGCTGTCGCGCAGGCGGCTGACGGCATCGTATTCGTACAGGCCCTGTTGGGCGCGGGTGGTGGATTTCACGTTCCACTCGATCATCCGCAGGCCCAAGGCATCGGCCACCTGCTTGGCCAGCTCGGTTTTGCCGGTGCCGGGCTCGCCTTTGACCAGCAATGGCCGCTCCAGCGTCACCGCCGCATTCACTGCCACCTTTAGATCTTCGGTTGCAACATATTCCTTAGTGCCCTGAAATCGCATATCTTTCCCGCATCAACCTTGGTTGCCGTCTTGTTATCACAGTTTTAACCAAACCGCGCCACTATTGTGTAGTGACATTCCTGCCTTATAGGGATAAACGCTGCGGCAGAGGGGGAGCCAAAGTGTTGAGGTACAGTTTATGACCAGCATGATGGGCCAGACCGAAGGAGCCGAAATGAAGCAAGAAGTGTTTCTGCCGGATGACTACCGCCCGGCCGAAGATGAGCCGTTCATGAATGATCGGCAGACTGAGTATTTTCGACGTAAGCTATTGGAATGGAAGCAAGATCTTCTGGCGGATACCCGCGACACGATTGAGGGGCTGCAGGACGGCACCCGAAATATTCCCGATGTCGCCGACCGTGCCAGCGAAGAGACCGACCGCGCACTGGAACTGCGCACCCGCGACCGCCAGCGCAAGCTTGTCGCCAAGATAGACTCGGCGCTGCGCCGCATCGACGAAGGCGAATACGGCTACTGCGAAGTGACCGGCGATCCGATCTCGCTGAAACGTCTGGATGCGCGCCCGATCGCCACCATGAGCCTGGAAGCGCAGGAGCGTCACGAGCGCCGTGAAAAGGTCCACCGTGACGATTGACCGCTGAGATCAGCGGCGAAAACGCAAAAATCATAAACGCCGGGCCTTTTGCTCCGGCGTTTTTTGTTCCATTTGAGGCGGGCGGAGAATCTGCGGGAGCCCCATGGACCTCAAAGGCCTGAAAATAACCGTCATCGGCGCCGGCATTGGCGGCCTGGCAGCAGCGCTGGCGCTGCGCCGTTTCGGAGCATCTGTCACGGTGCTGGAACAGGCTGAGGCGATCACCGAGGTGGGCGCAGGACTGCAGATCACTCCCAATGGCGTGCACGTGATGAAGGCGTTGGGGCTGGCGGATGATCTGGCCTGGAGCGCGCAGCGCGCCCGTGCCGTAGTGCTGCGCGGACACCGCCGCGGCAATCAGGTGTTGCGGCTGGATCTTGATGAATATGCGGCCGGGCTGCCGTATTACTTCGTGCACCGGTCTGATCTGATTGGCATTCTGGCTGGTGCCGCCCGGCGCGAAGGGGTGCAGGTGCGGCTGCTGCAAAGGGTGGACCGTGTGCAGCCGGGGCCGCAGCCGTTGGTGCATCTGGTGAATGGCGCGCAATGCGGTGGCGATCTGCTGGTGGGGGCTGACGGGCTGCATTCAAAGACCCGGGTGGCCTTGAATGGCGAACGCAAACCCTTCTTTACCGGCCAGGTCGCCTGGCGCGCGATAGTACCCAATCACCTGAAGCTGCCACCAGAGGCGCAGGTCTTCATGGGGCCGGGGCGTCATCTGGTGGCTTATCCGCTGCGCGATGGCAGCCTGGTAAACCTGGTTGCAGTGCAAGAGCGCCGGGCCTGGGCTGAGGAAGGCTGGAATTTCAAGGATGACCCGGCCAATCTGCGCGCCGCTTTCGCGGGGTTTGGCGGCACCGCTGCGGCGCTGCTGGAGACCGTGGAAGAGGTGTTGCTGTGGGGGCTGTTCCGTCACCCGGTGGCAGACCGCTGGCACGGTGAACACATTGCCATCCTGGGCGATGCGGCCCATCCGACGTTGCCCTTTATGGCGCAGGGCGCCAATCTGGCGCTAGAGGATGCCTGGGTTCTGGCGCGCTCCCTGCAGGAAGCTGCGGGGATGAGCTCTGGTCTGGCAATGTATCAGGCGCGCCGCCGCGAGCGGGCGCAGAATGTGGTGCAGGCCGCCAGCCGCAATGCCTGGAAATACCATTTGCGCGCGCCGCTGTCCTGGCCTGCGCATCAGGTGCTGAAACTGGGCGGCCGTTTTGCGCCTGATCGGATGGTCAGCCAGTTTGACTGGATCTACCGCCACGATGTCACCGCCTGAAGCGGGCCAATCCCAAAGGCAAAACCGGGCAAAAGAGGCTCCCGCCCGCTGCTGCGCCATTAAAAATGACGCAGCATCCGTTGGGCCGGGCGCCGCGCCAGGGCGCGGCGCGGGCTGCGCCTAGATGTCCAGCTCGACCCAGACCGGCACATGGTCGGAAGGCTTTTCTCGGCCGCGGACATCCTTGTCGATCTGGCAATCCTTCAGCAGATCGGCAGCCTGCGGTGTCAGCAGGAAATGATCGATGCGGATGCCGTCATCCCGGTTCCAGGCCCCGGCCTGGTAGTCCCAGAAAGAATAGTGCCCCGGCCCCGCGTGGCGGGCGCGGAAGGCCTCGGTAAAGCCCAGGTTTACAATCCGTTGATACGCTGCACGGCTTTCCGGGCGGTGCAGAGCATCCTCGCGCCAGGCCTCCGGGCGTTTGGCGTCCTCGGCTTGCGGGATGATGTTGTAATCCCCGGCCATCAGCGCGGGCATTTCTGCAGCCATCAGCGCAGCGGCGCGGGCCCTTAGCCGTTCCATCCAGGACAGTTTGTATGCGTATTTGCCACCCGCCACCGGGCTGCCGTCTGCCTCCAGTTCAACCGGGTTGCCATTGGGCAGGTAAAGGCCGCAGATGCGGATCGCCTGCTTGCCGACCACAGTCGCCTCGATCCAACGCGCCTGTTCGTCGCTGTCGTCGCCGGGCAGCCCGCGCATCACATCCTCCAGCGGCAGTTTCGATAGGATCGCTACGCCGTTAAAGCTCTTTTGCCCATGGGTTTCGACGTTATAGCCGCGCTCTTCGAAGATCTCGCGCGGAAAGGCCTCATCCACCGATTTTATTTCCTGCAGCACCACCACATCGGGCTCGGCCTCATCCAGCCAGTCCGGAAGCGCCTGTGCGCGGGCCTTGATGCCATTGATATTGAATGTGGCGATTTTCATGGCGTGTCTCCGGCGCAGATTGCTTTCGTCCAGCCGACCTATCGCTGAACCGGCGCCCCGAGGCAAGCCCGGGGCGCGAATCCTGCCCCGCCTGTGCCGCGGCGATTCGTTTCGTTTTGCATAAGTGAAAAGTACCCCTGAGGTTGAGTATATTTATTTTGCGGTAATATGCGTGTGCATAATGTGGTGAATATCCTGTGGGTTAATTGAATTAATTGAAATTGCACAGAAAATAACAGCTTGAAGTTAATGTAATCGAATCTGCAAAATGCAATGTGAAATTGCATTTTTTGTTTGCGCTGCGCGGCATCCGTGCCAGCGTCGAGGAGCCTTTTGTCCTAAATGAATGGGGTTCTGACATGACTGCTCAGCGTAAAATCCAGACTATCCGCGCAACCCGCCCGACCGCAGGCGCCAGCCTGTTTGCAGGAGATGCAACAGAGATGTATTCCTCTGGTTCGGCACCTGAATGCACTTCGGATCTGTCCGGAGGGGACGGCGTTTCACTGTTCTCTTCCGGCTCGGCACCGCAGATGGCTGACAGCTGGGCAGGCGGTGAAACCGGGCTGTTCTCCAGCGGCTCAGCCCCTGTGGCCCACAGTGAAACTGCAGCTGGTGACCTGATTGAGATGTTCTCTTCTGGCTCTGCACCTGTTTTGCAATCTGAGATTGCGGAAGGGGATTTGACGGAAATGTATTCTTCCGGTTCAGCGCCGACGGCGGACAGCGAAACAGCCTTCGGTGGTCTGACGGAAATGTTCTCTTCGGGTTCAGCCCCCGCCGCGCGGGCAGAAACCGGTGCGGGCGAGGGCGTGGAAATGTTCTCCTCCGGGTCCGCTCCAGCCGCCGCGGCAGAGGCCGGTTCCGGCGAAGGCACGCATCTGTTCTCTTCCGGATCGGCTCCGGCAGCAGAAGCCCGCACCAGTGCAGGCGACGCGACCCGGCTGTTTTCCTCCGGCAGCTGACCGGGGCGGGGCCGGCATCCCGCCCGGCCCCTGACCTAAGGCGGCCCCGGAAACCGGGCCGCCTCCGCCGCGCCGCTATTCCCTGCAGGAGGTTTTTATGGCCCAGATCATCCCGTTTTTCTCGCCCGCCGCCCGCCAGTCCCGGTCAGCCGCGCATACCGCGCTGATTGGCAGCTTTGCGGCGCATCGGCGCACACAGGAGGACGTGTTCTGGCTCAAGGAAAACGCCGAATTGTTGAATATTCTGGAATGCACCGGGGCAAATGTTGCCGCTGAGGCCCTGGCGCCGTTGCAGGGGTTCTACGACGGCGCGGCGCGGCACATCAGTTTTTTCCGTCAGTATTACCGCTTTATCCTGTCGATTTGCCTGGATCTGGAGGATCTGGGGATGCCCGGAGACACCGGCGCGCAGCTGGCGGATTGGGTTCAGGCTGAAGGACTGGCACGAGCAGAGCTGTCGGATCTTCAACGCGCCGAAGCGCGGCGGCTGCTGGCGCGGCGTGAAATCTGCTTGCGCGATGATGGGCTGGACGACCGGCTGCGTGCATTTATCAGCCGCCCGGAAACCTTTGCCATTCCAAACAAGAAAGCGGCTTATGAGCTGACTCACATCGTTTTCTACCTGTCGGAATATGGCCGCCGCGACCCGCAGTTGCCGCAGGCCGCACTGACCAGCCTGGAATTTGCCGGCCTGGTGGCCTTCCTTGATCAGAACGCCGATTTGCTGGCAGAGATCTGTATCGCGTTGCGCTATGGCGGGCAGCGGCCGCCGGCCGCCTGGGAGGCCTGGCTTGATAGGCAGGTTTCCGCCTTTACTCTATCTGAAGGCGAATCTTCTAGACTTCATGATTCTTATCACGAGTATTTTGTTGCTAACTGGCTCATGATTCTGTCGGGGCGATCCGCGTTCCGGCAGGCCGTTCCCGCAGGGGGCGTGCATGTGTCAGCGGTGCAGGGAGGAAGTATTTTGAAGAGCCTTTCAGAAGCCGTTTTTGATGCCGGAATGGCCCGTTCGGGCTGGGGCTCTGTCAAGGCGCGGGCCGAGACCATGTTGAATGAGGAAGAGCACGGTCTGCTGTGCGTAGCTGAGCGCAGTTGCGCCGGATTTGCGCATTTCTTTGAAGGATTTGCCCGTGCGGGCAGTGCGGGGGCGGCGTGATGGGCTGTTCACGCAACCAGGCACTGGGCGGGGCGCTTTTGGTGGTGGCTTATTCCGGGTTGATTGCCTCTGCTGACGGGATCACCAAGCTGCTGGCCGGCCAGTATGCGGCGGCACAGCTTTATGCGCTGTCGGGGGCTATGGTTGCGGGCTTTTGCCTGCTGGCCGACCGGATGCCCCGTTTGCGCAGCGGCTTTCGCACCCGTTGCCCGCGGGCAATGGCGCTGCGGTCCGTGGCGACACTTGTTGCAGCTGTATGTTTTTTCTACGCCTTCCGGTTGCTGCCTTTTGCGGAGGTGTTTGTGTTCATCGGGCTGATGCCACTCTTGGCTGGTGCGATGTCCGGACTGGTGCTTAAGGAGCCGGTGCGCCCAGCGGCGTGGATGGCGCTGATGGCAGGTTTTGCCGGCGTGCTGTTCCTGCTGCCTCATGGCGGCGACGGGGGGCATCTTGCAACAGGGCATCTGGTGGCTTTTGCGGCGGTTGTTTCCGGCACGTTTTCAATGACCATGGCGCGGTTTATCGGCCGCTATGAAAGCAATGCGCTGGCGCAGGTGTTCTATCCGAACATCACGCTGTGCGGCGCGATGCTGGTGGCGCTGCCATTTGTCTGGATACCGATGCCACTGACCGATGTGGCCTGGGCGGCAGCCTATGCGTTCCTTTTATTCGGCGCGCGCTGGTTGCTGGTGGTGGCCCTACGGCTGCTGGCCTCTTATGCGGTGACGCCGCTGATGAATTTGCAGTTCATCTGGATGGCCGTCATCGGTGCGGTATTTTTCGGTGAGTTCCCGCCGGCCTCCACTTATATCGGCGGCGCAATCGTCATCGCCTCCGGTCTCTATCTGGTCTGGGATCAGTTCGGACCGGCGATGAACCGGTTGCGCAGTCCCGGGCGGTTGCAGACCGATCCGTAGTAGGCAACTGCGATCCGCCGCCCTGGCAACACCACCCCTGCAACGCCGTCCGTGCAAAGGGGGGCGAAATTGCCAGGCAACGCCGCGCCCGAAAACATCCAGCTTACATGGAGAACGAGGTGCCGCAGCCGCAGCTGGAGGTCGCGTTGGGGTTCTCGATGGTGAAGCGGGCGCCGATCAGCTCTTCCGTGAAATCGATCACCGCGTTTTCCAGAAACGGCAGCGAGACGCTGTCGATCACCACCTTCTCGCCCTGGCTCTCGAGCACCAGATCGTCATCTTTCGCCGCATCCAGAGCAATCTCGTACTGAAAACCAGAACAGCCGCCGCCTTCCACTGCGACTCGCAGCGCCTGGCCCTGATTTGCAGCGCCAATTTCGGCCAGCCGGGCAAAGGCGCGGTCTGTGACTTTCGGGGGCAGGTTCATCAGCTTTCTCCACGGGCGTAGGTTGCAGCGCAAAGCTTTATATAGAAAGGTGCACGTCAAGCGGCAAGATTGGTAGGGGAAAAGATTTCATATGCATGCGCCTTATGCCACGATGCCGGACCGCAGCCGCGGGCGGCAGGTGCCGGAGGAGGAAAGCTCCTTCCGTTCCCCTTATCAGCGCGACCGCGACCGGATCATCCATGCCAGCGCCTTTCGGCGGCTGAAGCACAAGACCCAGGTGTTCGTGGAGCATGAGGGCGACAATTACCGCACCCGGCTGACCCATTCGATCGAAGTGGGGCAGGTGGGGCGGACAATTGCCGGCGCATTGGGGCTGAACCAGGAACTGACCGAAGCGGTGGCACTTGCGCATGATCTGGGCCATACGCCGTTCGGCCACACCGGCGAAGACGCGCTGCATGCGCTGATGGCACCTTTTGGGGGCTTTGACCACAATGCCCAGGCGATCCGTATTGTGACCTGTCTGGAACGCCACTACGCCGGGTTTGATGGTTTGAACCTCACCTGGGAAACCCTTGAAGCCATTGCCAAACACAATGGTCCGGTGGTCGGGGAGCTGCCCTGGGCCTTGGCGGAATGCAATGCGGCCACCGACCTCGAACTGCACACCCATGCCAGCGCCGAGGCGCAGGTGGCGGCGTTGTCGGATGACATCGCCTATAGCAACCACGATTTGCATGATGCGCTGCGGGCCGGGTTGTTTACGGATGATGATCTGGCGCGGCTGCCGCTTTTGGATCAGGCCTATGGCGAGGTGGACCGGCTGTACCCCGGACTGGATCCGAACCGCCGCCGGCATGAGGCATTGCGCCGTTTTTTCGGGGTGATGGTGGAGGATGTGATCACCACGGCCCGGACCCTGCTGGCAGAGACCGGCGTGCAAAGCGTTGAGGACGTGCGGGCGCTGGATCATCCAGTGGTGCAGTTCTCGCCGCAGATCTGGGAGGGGCTGAAGGAAATCCGCGCCTTCCTGTTCACCCGCATGTACCGCGCGCCTCCGGTGATGGAAAAACGGGCCAAGGTCGCCAAGGTGGTGGAGGCGCTGTTTCCCTATTTCCTGGACAGCCCACAGGACATGCCACAGCGCTGGCACGCCGAGATTGCGGCCGCACAGGACCGCACCGCGCTGGCGCGGATCGTGTCGGACTATATTGCCGGCATGACCGACCGCTTTGCCCTGCAGCTGCATGAGCGGCTGATCGGGGTGAAGGTCGAGGTTTGAACGGCTCCAGCTGCCGCCGTCTTGACTGTATTTCTGCCTGCGTGTGTCCTGTCTGCATGCCTTTCAATGGGCGATGAAAGATGGCGGCGTGGCCAACAAAGGCTGAGAGTAGGGCCGGAACGCCAGCGCATCCCGGAGCGGTGAAAATCTTCAGCCATCTGACGCCTCTGCACTTCTTGCGAGGGTGGGCAGGGGGCGGCTGGTCTCCTGTTTGACACGGGGTGCCAGACCCGCGCCTTGGGCTGCAGCGGGGGGCTGTGGCATAATCTGGTTAAGACCTGCAAAGCGGGGCGTGCGGTGCAAATGGTCTGTGCGCAACGCATTGCGATGGCTTGCTTTGCGTCAAATGTTCACTTAATGTTCCCACCAAATTCGGATGTACAGAAGGACTGCCGGAATGATTGAAGGAAGCTGCTGCTGTGGTGCTGTCAGGTTTGAATTGCTGGCGCAGCCCGGCCTGATGGGCACTTGCCATTGCGCGCGCTGCCGCAAGGCCGGAGCCAGCACCATTGTCTTTGTGAAGCAGGGCGATCTGCGCTGGATTGCGGGCAGGGAGGAAGTGGCGCTGTATCAGCCCGCGCCACCTTACAAATACGGCCGCTGCTTCTGCCGGACGTGCGGCAGCTCGCTGGGAGAGATCCTGTCGGAGGAGGAGAGCTTCCCGATTGCCGCAAATGCGCTGAACGGGGGGCTGGAGGTGCGCAACAGCTTTCATGAATTTGTGGGCGAAAAACCCGACTGGTACGAAATCTGTGACGGTGCAAAACAGTCGGACGGGCATCCGGCCCAGGTTTGACAGCGCAGGGTCGGCGGGTTGCCCGCCCTGCGTGCCATGTGATTTCTCAAATTGGCTGTAACCCGTGCTATGATCTGGCCCTATGATGCTGCGGCGCGTCGACGGTATCCGCGATAGGAGGCAAAACGAGGGGAAAGCCATGGCACGCTGGACCGTCACATTCACGGACAAGCCCGAAATGGACCGGGTGCGCAGCGACAGGAAGCGGCGCGAGGCGCATATCGCCTTTGTGCGATCGCGGCCTGAGCTGCAGATCGGCGGTGCGCTGGCGATGCGCCCGATGCAGGACTTCCCCGGTGCGATCTGGAACGTGGAGGCCGAAACCCGCCAGGATGTGGAACGGCTGATCCTGCAGGACCCGTACTATGTGGCCTCGCTGCGTACTTACAAGATCACTGAATGGGGCACCGCCTCGGCGATTCAGGGGATGCTGTCATGACCGCATCAGAACAGGCCAACAGTACAGCCCCCGGGCTGACACGCTGGGCCGTTCTGTTCCGCGATGCGCCGGAAATGATGGAGATGCGGGCTGACAAGGCCCGGCGCGACGCACATGTCGCCTATGTCGAGAACCACCCAGAACTGAGGATCGGTGGCGGGCTGAAACCGGATGTTGACAGCGACTTCTGCGGTGCTCTGTGGATTGTCGAGGCGAAGGACCGGATAGAGGTGGAACACTTGATCCATGGCGATCCGTTCTACGTACCTGCTTTGCGCGCCTATGAAATATTTACCTGGGGCAAGATACTGGAAGACCGCACCGCGGTTCTTTGACTGGCCTGAGCAGGGGGAGAGTCCACACAAGTGTTGACCCTCTGGCTAGGCATGATAAGCCGCAAAGTCGAACCATTGGGACGCCAGATATGAACCTCTTTACCGATATCCGCTCGCTTGTGATTGACAGCCTGACCGCCATGACCGGCGAAGGCGCGCTGCCCGAGGGGCTCGATTTCGCCAATGTGGCGGTGGAGCCGCCGCGTGATGCGGCCCATGGCGACATGGCAACCAATGCGGCGATGGTGCTGGCCAAGCCCGCCAAGATGAAGCCGCGCGACATTGCCGAGGCACTGGCGGCCAAACTGGCTACAGACGGGCGGATCACCAGCGCAGAGGTCGCAGGCCCCGGTTTTCTGAACCTGCGCCTTGCATCCGGCATCTGGCAGGAGGTTCTGAAATCGGTCCTGGACGCAGGCACGGATTTCGGTCGCTCAGCGATGGGCGCGGGCAAACGCGTGAATGTGGAATATGTCTCTGCCAACCCGACCGGCCCTTTGCATGTGGGCCATACCCGCGGCGCGGTGTTTGGCGATGCACTGGCGTCGCTGCTGGCCTATGCCGGCTATGACGTCACCCGCGAATATTACATCAACGACGGTGGCGGCCAGGTTGATGTGCTGGCCCGTTCCGTCTACCTGCGCTATCTGGAGGCGCACGGGCAGGAAGTGGCCTTTGCCGACGGTACCTATCCGGGCGACTATCTGGTCCCAGTCGGGCAGGCGCTGAAGGACAAAGTGGGTGAGGCTTATGTCGGCAAGGGCGAAGACGTCTGGCTGGCGGAAGTGCGCGAGTTCTCCACCGATGCGATGATGGAGCTGATCCGTCAGGACCTGGCCCAGCTGGGTATCCAGATGGATGTCTTCTACTCGGAAAAATCTCTCTATGGCACTGGCAAAATCGAAGCGGCGCTGAAGGCGCTGGAAGCCAAGGGGCTGATCTACCAGGGCGTGCTGGAACCGCCGAAGGGCAAGAAGCCCGACGATTGGGAGCCGCGCGAGCAGACGTTGTTCAAATCCACCGACCATGGCGACGACGTTGACCGGGCGGTCAAGAAATCCGATGGCGCCTGGACCTATTTCGCGCCCGACATCGCCTATCACTACGACAAGGTGGAGCGCGGCTTTGACGAGCTGATCGACATCTTCGGCGCCGACCATGGCGGGTATGTCAAGCGGATGAAGGCGGCGGTGTCGGCACTGTCCGACGGCAAGGTGCCGCTGGACATCAAGCTGTGCCAGCTGGTGAAGCTGTTCAAGGACGGCCAGGAATTCAAGATGTCCAAACGGGCAGGGACCTTTGTCACCCTGCGCGACGTGGTGGATGCGGTGGGCGCCGATGTGACCCGCTTCATGCTGCTGACCCGCAAGAACGACCAGGGCTTCGACTTCGACCTCGACAAGGCGCTGGAGCAGTCCAAGGACAATCCGGTGTTCTATGTGCAATACGCCAATGCGCGGATCTGTTCGACCCTGCGCAAAGCGGGCGAGCAGGGCATTGCTGCGGATGATGCCGCCCTGAACGCCGCCGACCTCAGCCTGATTGCCGATCCGGCGCAGTTGGCAGTGGCCAAGAAGCTGGCCGAATGGCCGCGCCAGGTGGAAATCGCCGCCCGTACCAACGAACCGCATCGGATCGCCTTCTATCTCTACGACCTCGCCTCCGAGCTGCACGGGCTCTACCACCTCGGCAAATCGGACAAAAGTTTACGTTTTGTTAACGAGAGCAGCCAATCGGCAACACATGCGAATTTGGCGCTGGCCCGGGCTGTTTCCGTTGTCATTTCCGCTGGTCTTGGTATTCTTGGCGTCAAACCGGCAGAAGAGATGCGATAACCCTTGGGGCACCAGCCTTTGCGGGTATAAATCACACATTCCGCCGGACTGAGGCAGTTCAAGAGACCTGGTACGCAGCGCTGAACCGCGCTGCCAATCCGGGCAGTGAGGCGGATAATGGCGTATTTTGCGCAGGCGGGCCAGGGGCGCGCCTATTCACAGGGTGGTGGCCGACAACAGGACACCGCAACTGGTGGCTCTGACGGGGCGCGGTACTCCGAACAACATTATTCCAATCAGCCCTATGTCGGCCAGCAGTACACCGGGCCAGGCGCCGAGCCGGATTATGGCTATGCAGATCCCGCCTATGGCTATCAGCCAGAGCAGCAGGACGCCGACAGTGATACTTATGCAGCCTATGCTGCGGCTCCGGCCTCTTTGCCGGTTCGGTTTTCCAAAAGCCTGAGCATTCTTGGCGCCGTGGCTTCCGTCGCGCTGGTCGCCGGTGTTGGTATCTGGGGCTACAAGCTGGTGATGCGCGACGTAAGCGGCGTGCCGGTGGTGCGGGCTTCCGAAGGGCCGATGCGTGAACAGCCGGTGAACCCTGGCGGCAGCCAGGCCGATCATCAGGGACTAGCTGTGAATGCGGTGGCGGCCAGCGGCAGCGCCGAAGCGCCCGCCGACCGGTTGACGCTGGCGCCCTCAGCCATTGAGCTGACCGAAGATGACAAGCCCCTGCCGGAACTGGCGGCAGAAGCGGCAGCGGTTGCGGAGCTGCCCGAAGTCCCGGCAGAACCTGCTTCGCCTTCGGTTCTCGGCAGCGAATCCGGTGTCAGCGCAGAAGCGGTGGCCTCTTTCGAGAACGGGGATATCAATGCGCTGGTGGCAGAGCTTGCGCGCGAGGCAGAGGCGCAGCCTGCGGCAGTACCCGCCGCTGCAGCTGCCCCGGCCATCGTGCAGCCAGCACCGCTGCAGTCGGCGCTTGCCGCGGCGGCGCCGTCTTCGAAGCTGCTGAATGCACCGGGAATAAAAGTTTCGCTGCGGCCATCGGCCCGCCCCGCCAGGTTCAGCCCGGCGCCGGCTGCGGCTGCACCTGCTGTGCGGGCGGGAACTGTGGATGTGGATCCCGCAGCCCTGGAGGCAGGCACACGTCTGGCCCAGCTTGGCGCCTATGAAAGCCCCGAGGTGGCGCGGGCGGAATGGGACCGTATCAGCGCCCGCTTCCCGGAGTATCTGGGCACCAAGCAGCGGGTGATTCAGCGCGCCGAAAGCGGCGGACGGACCTTTTACCGGCTGCGGGCAATGGGGTTTGACGGGCTGTCTGATGCCCGCCGGTTCTGCTCGGCACTGGTGGCCGGGAATGCAGATTGTATTCCTGTAACCACCCGGTAAGGATGCAAGTGGGATACTTCTGTTGCCCGCAGGCGCCGGGCAATGCCCGCCGTTTCTTCCCCGGCGGGCAGATGGCATCCTGAAGTGGGTGCTGTGTTCCAGGGACAAAACAGCAGGGGACGGTCGTGACCTACGGAGCCACTATCTTAGACGCCGAAGGGGTGCGGCTGACAGCGGATGAAAAAGCCTTCTTCCGCGACGCAGATCCCTTTGGTTTCATCCTGTTTGCCCGCAACCTGGACACGCCGGGCCAGATCCAGGCGCTGTGCAGCGAGTTCCGCGAGGCAGTGGGGCGCAATTGCCTGATTACCATCGATCAGGAAGGCGGGCGGGTGCAGCGGCTGCGCAAACCGCTGGCGCGCAATTGGCGCCCGCCGCTGGAGCAGGTCCAGCTGGCTGGCGAAGACGCGGTTCGGTCAATGTATCTGCGCTACCGCCTGATAGCACATGAGCTGAATACACTGGGTATCGACAGCAACTGCGCGCCGATTGCCGATATCGCCACTATGGAAACGCATGAGTTTCTAAAGAACCGCTGCTATGGCACCAACGCCCAAACGGTGGCGCGCATTGCCCGCGCCGTGGCGACCGCGCATCTGGACGGCGGTGTGCTGCCTGTGCTCAAGCATATTCCCGGCCATGGCCGTGCAACCGCTGACAGCCATTTGGATCTGCCACATGTGACGAGCCACCCGGACGATCTGGAACAGAGTGACTTTACCGCCTTTGCAGCTCTCAACGATCTGCCGCTGGGGATGACTGCGCATCTTGTCTATGACGCATATGATGACCGACCGGCCACGATCTCTCCGGTGATGATGCAGCTGATCCGCGCGCAGATCGGCTTTGACGGGCTGATCATGACCGATGACATCTCGATGAAGGCGCTGCAGGGCACGCCTGCTGACAACGCCGCAGCGGCGATTGCCGCTGGTTGCGATGTGGTGCTTTATTGCAATGCGCCGCTTGAAGACCGTATCAGAGTCGCCGAAGCCGCAGGCGCCATGAATGCAGCGGCACAGACCCGCGCAGACCGCGCCCTGGACGCCCGCAAACCGCCCGTCGCCCTTGACATTTTGGGCGCCGAAAGAGAACTTGCCGCCCTCATGGGCGGGCAGGTGTATGGCTGAGCAGACACTCTTTTCAGAAGCAGACACGACTGTTGAGGAACGGCTGGCGGCCGAAGCTCTGATCGTGGATGTGGACGGGTTCGAAGGCCCGCTGGACCTGCTGCTGACCCTGTCGCGCACCCAGAAAGTCGATCTGCGCCGGATTTCCGTGCTGGATCTGGCCAAGCAGTATCTGGCCTTTGTCGAAAAGGCCAAGGAACTGCGCATTGAACTGGCCGCCGACTATCTGGTGATGGCAGCCTGGCTGGCGTTCCTGAAATCCCGCCTGCTGCTGCCCCCGGACCCAACCGAGGAAGGCCCCTCGGGTGAGGAACTGGCCGCGCATCTGGCCTTCCAGCTGGAGCGGCTGCAGGCCATGCGTGACGCGTCTGCACGGCTGATGGCGCGCGATCGGCTGGGCCGGGACTTCTTTGCCCGCGGCGAAGAAGAGAGCGTCGCCAGGATCAAGACCGTTACCTATTCCGCCAACCTCCTGGACCTGATGCAGGCCTATGCCCGCATCCGCACCAAGGAAGATTTCCGCCCCTTCGTGATGGACCGGGATTCGGTCTTCACCATGGAGGAAGCGCTGGACCGGATGCGCCATCTGCTTGGCTTTACCGGCGACTGGACTGATCTCATCAGCTATTTGCCGGACGGCTGGCACAGCGACCCGGTCAAACGGCGGTCAGCCACGGCGGCGACCTTTGCGGCCTCGTTGCAGCTGGTCAAGGAAGGCAAGGCCGAACTGCGCCAAAGCGAAACATTTGCGCCCATCCAGCTGCGCAGCCTCGACGAGGAACACTGATGGAAGATCAGATCATGGACGGCCATAACACATCGGGGCCGCAGGCCTCAGGCCGTACCGAAAACGACACCCTGTTCGACGCGCCGCCGATGGCGGAGCAGGAGCGCATGGTCGAAGCCGTGCTGTTTGCCAGCGCCGAGCCGGTGACGCTGCGGGATCTGGAAGGGCGCATGCCGCCCGGCTGCAACCCGCGCGAGGCGCTGGAACACCTGCGCAAGCGGTATGAAGGGCGCGGCGTGCGGGTGGTGCGGCTGGGCGATGCCTGGGCAATCCGCACAGCCCCCGATCTAGGGTTTCTGATGCAAAAGGAAACCACAGAGCTGCGCAAGCTGAGCCGCGCCGCCATCGAAACCCTGGCCATCGTCGCCTATCACCAGCCGGTGACCCGCACCGAGATCGAAGAGATCCGCGGCGTGTCGGTGTCGCGCGGCACCATTGACCAGCTGATGGAGATGGACTGGATTCGCCTGGGCCGCCGCCGCATGACGCCTGGCCGCCCGGTAACCTTTGTGGTGACGCCGGATTTCCTGGACCACTTCGGCCTCGAAAGTGCCCGCGACCTGCCGGGGCTCAAGGAGCTGCGCGCCGCGGGCTTGCTGGAGAGCCGGCCACCGCCGGGCGCCTTTGTGATGGGCCAGGGGGATGACGGCGACGAAGAGCCGGAGGAACAGGCGGAACTGTTCGAGGAGTGACGCTGCCGGTGCTCGCTTACACAATCGTGTCTGCCCGGGCGCGCTCCGGGGCTGTTCTGCGCCCCGGAATTGCCTAAATTAACCTATAAGACACCTGGCAGGGCAAAAAAGGATGAAGCCATGAATATCAACTGGATCATCAACATGGTGCTGCGCCGTCTGGTGAGCCGCGCCGTCAATGCCGGTGTGAATGCCGGCATCAACGCTGTTTCCAAACGCAGCAAGCAGCAAGATCACAGGCCTGCGCAGGGCCAAGGCCCGGATCAGGCTCCCCCGCCGCCGCTGCGGCAGACCGGACGCTCGCGCATTCCCCCGGTCAAGCCGGGGCACCGTCAGGGCTGATTTTTCTGCGCTGCAGCCCCAAGGATTCCAGCACTGCACAGGCCGACAGCAGGGCGGAAACAGCAAAGCAGCCAGCCAGCCCCCAGCCTGCATCATAGGTCGCGGCACCGAAAAAGGGGGCCGCAAAGACGCACAGGTACGTCACGGTGCTGAACAGCCCCATAATAGCGCCGCGCTGCTGCGGGTCCAAAAGCGTGACCCGTGCCACAACCAGATTCAAGGCCAGATGCTGGAAGATCCCCCACAGCACCGCGAGGCCCAGAAGCAGCAGATAGCTGTCCGCCCAGACCATCAACAGCAGATAGTTGGCAGTGACGCCCAGAAACACCGGCGGCGTTGCCCGCCCCAGCCCCAGCCGGTCCAGCAGCGGATCCAGCAGCACCGCCAGGCCAAATCCGATGCCATAGAACAATGGCAACAAGCCTGCCTGGGTGGTGCTCTGCCCCAATACTTGGGTGATATGGGCGCCGGTGAAGAAATAGCTGAAGTAAAACCCAAGCATCAGCAGCGCAGTCGCCAGCAGTCCGCGCGCGATCCCCGGCACCCGCAGCGCCGTCAGCGGCGAGGTGGCCTGGCCACTGGGGCGGTCCGCACCGCGCAACCGTGCCGCTGCGCCGCACAGCAGCAGGGCCACGGCTGTCAGCGTGCCATAAACCGCGCGCCAGCCGACCAGGTCGGTGGCCCAGGCGCTGACGCTGACTCCCAGCACCATCGACACCGTCCAGCCCGCCAGCACATATCCCAGCACTCGCGCCTCGCGGCCCTTGGGGGCAATCACCATCGCCAGCGTGTAGATTGAGGGCAGGGCGGCGCCGGCGGCCAGCCCGCACAGCCCCTGCGCCGCCATCAGCCACCAGACATCCGGCGCAGCGGCGCTGGCACCCAGTCCCACCGCCAACAGCAGCAATGCCGCACGCATCAGCCGCCCGGCGCCGATCCGGTCCCCAAGCGGCGCCAGCAGCAGCGCAGCGCCAGCAACCCCCAGCCCATAGGCGCTGGCGGCGCGCATCACCTCTGCTGTGGTGGCATTCAGGGTGTCGCTGACAGCAGTCACCACAGGCGACAGCAGCAGCGAGTTCGCACCAATCACGCCAATGGCGCTCATCAGGATCAGAATCGGGGTTCTCATGGGTTTACCTTGAATAAAATTCAGGTATCCCTGCTATGTGCTGAATGAAGTTCTGTGAAGGGCAGGCGGAAATGGGCAGGGAAAAAACAGATGAGGTTCAGAGAAACGGCGGGGCTGCCCGTGTTCTGGACGCTTTGGACCGAAAGATATTAGGCGCGCTGAGCCAGGACGCGACACGCTCTTATGCCGACATCAGCCGGGAAGTCGGGCTGTCTGCCCCTGCCGTGCATGAAAGGGTCAAGCGTCTGCGTGCATCTGGTGCGATTGAGGCGACCATTGCGCGGCTGAACGGCGCCGCGGTTGGCAAGCCGCTCCTGGCTTTCATCCATGTGGATACAGAGGGCTGGGGGGTGACCAAGGACCTTCTGGCGCTGCAGGACATGCCGGAACTGGAGGAGGTGCACAGCTCTGCCGGCGATACCAACCTGATCCTCAAGGTGCGCGTCGCCTCGCCCAAGGCACTGGCAGGGGTGCTTGCGCGGGTCTATGCGGTCGGCTGCGTGCGTGCCACCCGCACCTATACGGTGCTGTCCACCCATCTGGACAGGCCAGTGCAGGCGGGCACAACAGGGGAGCTGGCAGACGGCGGCCCGGTGATTTAACCGATCCTCCGCCGGTTCGCCCCGTCAAACATTGGGTGCGCTTGCGGCGCAAGAGGCAGGCACGCCGGTCCTGCTGGCGGGCGGGCGCTGCTCCAGCGTTATCCGGCAGGCGCCTTGAAATGCTTGGACAGTTTCAACCCCTGGCCCTGATAGTTAGAGGCAATTCCGGCGCCATACAGCTGCTCCGGCACCTCGGCCATCTTCTCATAGACCAGACGCCCAACCACCTGGCCATGCTCCAGCACAAAAGGCGCCTCGTGGCAGCGCACCTCCAGCACCCCGCGGGAGCCTGCGCCGCCCGCGGCGTCATGGCCGAAACCGGGGTCGAAGAACCCGGCATAATGCACCCGGAATTCGCCGACCATGGCCAGATAGGGCGCCATTTCGGCGGCATAGGCGGGCGGGATATGCACTGCCTCGCGGCTCACCAGAATGTAAAAAGCGCCGGGATCGAGGATGATGCGGCCGTCTTTGGTGCGCACCTCCTCCCAATATTCCTGCGGGTCGTATTCGCCGATCCGGTCCAGATCGATGACGCCGGTGTGCGGCTTGGCGCGATAGCCGACCAGATCACTGCCGGGCAGCTTGAGGTCGACGGAAAAGCCCAGCCCGTCCTCAATCACCGCCGCGCCGTCAACCAGCGGCGAGCCTGCGTGCAGCATCTTCAACTCGGCATCCGACAGCACCGCCTGCCCGGTGCGGAACCGGATCTGGTTCAGACGCATGCCCGGGCGCACCAGCACCGAAAACGACCGCGGGCAGATCTCCGCATAGAGCGGGCCGGTGTAGCCGGGTTTGATACGGTCAAACTCCTCGCCGCCGTCGGTGATGGTGCGTGTCAGAAGGTCCAGCCGCCCGGTGGAGCTTTTGGCATTGGCAACCGCGGACACATCGCCGGGCAAAGCCAGGCTTTCCATCAGCGGCACCACATAGACGCAGCCCTTTTCCAGCACCGCGCCATTGCGCAGGTCGATCCGGTGCATCTCGAACTCGGTCAGCCGGTCGGAAACACTGCGACCCTGGCCGGTCAGGAACGAGGCACGCACCCGGTAGGCCACATTGCCCAAACGCAGGTCAAGGCTGGCGGGTTGTACCTGGCCCTCCACCAGCGGAGTGCTGACGGTGATGTCGCCGCGTTCCAGCATCTTTTCAATGGTTTGGCTGGGCAATACGCCTGTCATGTCCTGTCCCCCTCGGTGCCGTCCGTGCGGCGATGCTGGCCGAATTGGCCTCGCTGCGCAATCGTCAAAGCCCTGCGCAGGATACGAAAACGCCCGGGTGCGCGAACACCCGGGCGTTTTTCATATGGTCGGGCTAGCAGGACTCGAACCTGCGACCTTCCGTCCCCCAGACGGACGCGCTACCAGGCTGCGCCATAGCCCGTTGCAAAGCCTTCTAACCGTTTTCGCGGCAGGGGCAAGAGGGGGTGGAAAGATTTTTTACCGCCCCGCAGAGAAATTCCACAGCTGCAAGCCTTTGCCGCACATGCGGTGGACGGCATCTGTTTTGCGAACCGGAATGCGCGCCAAATTCCGGTTCTGCAGGGGCAGAAGGTCAGGGTCTGCTCTGAACCAGCGCCCGCAGCTCTTCGACGCAGGCAGCAAGCCCTGCATGGGCCTGCGGCGGCACGCTGCGCGTTTCAGCCAGCAACGCCAATATTCCGGGCCGCACCGCAGCCGGGGCTGCAGGCTCTGCCTCCGCAAAGGCCGCTGCCGCAGGGGCAGTGCTTTCCTCCAGGGCAACTGGCTCTGGTTCCTCAAGCGGGGCTGCAGGTGGGGGAGAGAATTCCTCCAGAGCAGCGGGCGCCGCCTCCGCCGGCTCTGCGAGAACCGTTTCAGGTTCTGTGTTCGGCAGGGCTGCGGCTTCTGCCACGGCATCGGGCTGCTGGTCCTGCGGTGGCTCTGGCAGGGGCGATTCTTCTTCTCCGCCGTCGTTGTGGCCGCTGGAAAACTCCAGGGCGTCGACCGGCGGTGCGGCTTCATCAAGGTCATGGGGCGGGAAGGCTGCTGCCGGATCGGGGGAAAACTCCGGTTCGGGCACCGGTTCCGGCGCTGCACCGGTTTCCTGCGCGGCTGCGGAAAAATCCAGCGGGTCTTCTGACGTCATGCCAGCAGCGGCAATCAGCGTATCTTCTGACGGTTCCGAGGCTGTCAGAGGGGCTGAGTCCGCAACTGCCGGAGCCGTTTCAGCAGAAGCCGGTGCCAATTCTTCTTCCAGAGCGTCCGCAGCAGCATGGGAAACATCATCCTCTGCAGGTTCTGCAAACGCAGGCTCTGGCGTCTGGCCCAGATCTTCGGCGGCTTCTGCGATTTCGGCAGCGGCAGCGATTTCCGGCTCAGGCAGGTGCTCCTCTGCCGTCAGCGGGGCCGTTTCTTCTGCCGCCGCGGTCGGCGAAGGGGGCTCGGTGTGCGGTGCAGAGGGTAAAACATGCTCCGTATCCGCAGCTGGTTCCGCTGTGGTCTCATGAACGTGCTCCGGGGTTTCAAGAGCGTGCTCTGGGCTTTCCGAAAGAGCCTCTGCGGTTTCCGGCGTTTCGACCGGCGCATCGGCAAAGGTGGACAGCGGCTCATCCGGTCCTGCCTCAGGCACAAGCTCAGGCTCGGGCACAGGTTCAGGCGCTGGTTCTGCTTCATGTTCCGTCAGATGGGCGGCGGGCTGCGCCTCCGGGGCCGGTTGCATCTCTGCAGCAGAGGGCAGGGCAAAGAGATCCTTGGACCCCTCTGCGGGTTCCTCTGCGAGGTCTTCTTCAGCAAAAGCGGGGGGCGCGGCCGAATCTAGGGGCACAAAGCCGGCATCCGGCTCAGCCGGTGCTGCTTCGGCGGTTTCCAGGGCCTGTTCCACCTCAGTTTCCAGCTGTGTGTTCTCGGTCGGGTGATTTTCCAGTGCGCTGTCTGCAGTCTGTCCGCTGGCGTCTGCCTCCGCTGCAGGGTCCGCGGACATTTCCAGAGTGCCGGGCAGGCTGGCGGCCTCAGGCACAGGTTCTGCCTCTTGCACGGGTTCGGCTTCTAGCAGGGGTTCCACCTCTTGCGCGGGTTCAGCCTCTTGCACGGGTTCGGCCCCTTGCACGGGTTCGACCTCTTGCACGGGTTCGACCTCTTGCACGGGTTCGACTTCTTGCACGGGTTCGGCCCCTTGCACGGGCTCGGCGCCTTGTACGGGGTCAGCCCTTTGTACGGGTTCGGCCCTTTGCGCAGGATCGGCCCTTTGCACAGGTTCGGCAGGAGCGGAGGCAGGTGCAGGCGATGCTGACTCTGTGCCGAAAGAAGGCACTGCCGTATCAGCTGCGTTGCCGTCCAAGGGCGGGGGCGCCAGGTCCATCCGACTTTGCGGCGTGGGCGCGGCTTCGGTCCGGGGCGCGGCAGGGGCAGATTCGGGGCGAGAGGATGCCGCAGCAGGCGGCTGGGGCCCGGCATCTGCACCGGCAGACTGCGGGAAACCCACGACATTGCTGTCTTCGGGGGCCTCTTCCTCGACCGCGTCTGCGGCCAGTTCCAGCGACTGCTGCCAATTTTCGCCCATCTTGTCCGCAGGCGGCGGGGCTTTTGCAGCAGGCTGCTCTACTTCGCCGTCCAAAGGATGCGAGAGACTGGCGACATGGGCGATGCCCAGTTCGCGCAGCATGGCCTGCACTTCCTTGATCGACATGCCGTCATCATGCAGCAGCTTTCGAATCCCGCCCAGAAGCTGCATGTCCGCAGGCCGGTAATAGCGCCGCCCGCCGGCGCGCTTCACAGGTTTGACCTGGGTGAATTTGCTTTCCCAGAAGCGCAAGACATGCGCCTGTACGTCCAACCATCCCGCGACCTCGCTGATGGTGCGGAAAGCGTCCGGTGATTTCGACATGGCTAATTGGTCCCGTTACTTACGGTTGCCGTCTGCCACGCGGTCCTTCATCAGATGGGAGGGCCGAAAGGTCAGCACGCGGCGCGGCTGGATCGGCACTTCTTCGCCTGTTTTCGGGTTGCGCCCGACCCTGGCTGATTTGTCCCTTACGCTGAAGGTGCCGAACGAGGAGATCTTCACCTGTTCACCGCGCACCAGGGCATCCGACATATGCTGCAGCATGCTTTCCACCAGCTGTGCGCTTTCATTGCGCGACAGGCCGACTTCCCGGAAAACCGCTTCACTCAAATCCATTCGTGTCAGTGTTTTTTCGCCCATACCAATCCCCGTTGTTTGCCAAAGCATAGGGCGCGGGGAATTTCCCTGTCAATATCAATGAATTGCACGGGGGTATTCGGGCGAAAAATAGGGTTGGGCAGTTACCAGCGCACAACAACGGCGCCCCAGGCCAAGCCGCCGCCGATGGCCTCAGTCACGATCAGATCGCCGTCCTTGATCTGGCCACGTTCCTTGCCGACCGACAGGGCCAGCGGAATGGAGGCGGCGGAGGTATTGCCGTGATCCTGCACAGTTACCACCACATTGTCCATGCTGAGCCCCATTTTCTTGGCGGTGCCCTGAATAATGCGGATGTTGGCCTGATGCGGCACGATCCAATCGACATCCGCAGCCGAGAGCCCGGCGCGGTCCAGCGCGGTGTTGGCGGTGGAGGCGAGCTTTTCGACCGCGTGGCGGAACACCTGGTTGCCCTGCATTCGCAGATGGCCGGTGGATTGGGTGGCAGAGACGCCGCCGTCCACATAGAGCAGATCCTTGTAACGGCCGTCCGAATTGAGATCGGTTGACAGGATGCCGCGGTCGGTATTAGCGCCGGGCTGCTCCTGCGCTTCCAGCAGCAACGCGCCGGCCCCGTCGCCAAACAGCACACAGGTGCCGCGGTCGGTCCAGTCCATGATCCGGCTGAAGGTTTCGGCTCCGATCACCATAACCCGGTTTGCCTGCCCAGAGGCAATCAGCGCACTGGCGTTGGCAAGTGCATAGACAAAACCGGCGCAAACGGCCTGCACGTCAAAGGCAAAGCCGTTGGTCATGCCCAGTTTCGCCTGCACCATGGTGGCGGCAGAGGGGAAGGTGAGATCCGGGGTGGAGGTTGCGACGATGATGGCGTCCACATCACCCGTGGTCAGGCCCGCGTCCGCCAAGGCGCGTGCCGCTGCCTTGGCTGCCATATCCGAAGTGGTTTCGCCTTCGGCGGCGAAATGGCGGCGTTCGATGCCAGAGCGGGTGCGAATCCATTCATCCGATGTCTCCAGCTCCGGCATGGCTTCGAATTCCGCGTTTTCAACCACCCGTTCGGGAAGATAGTGTCCTGTGCCAACAACTACCGCGCGTCGCGTCATCCGTCTGCCTGCCTATTTAGTCTTTTTCGGTGGCCGCCCGCAGGTCGCGGGAAGCTGTATTATCTTGGGTATGCGCGCCGACAGATGCAACCCGCGCGGCCAGTTTTTCAGCGAACCCGTGCTCTGCCAGCCGGAAGGCCAGCTTGACTGCGGCTGAAACGCCCATGGCGTCGGCGCCGCCGTGGGATTTCACCACGGTGCCGTTCAGCCCCAGGAACACGCCACCGTTGACCCGCCGCGGGTCCATCCGCTTGGACAGACGCTTGAGCGAGGTCATCGCCAGCAGCGCGGCAATCTTTGACAGGAAGGAATATTCAAAGGCTTCCTTCAGCGCGGTGCGCATCAGGCTGGCGGTGCCTTCGCCGGTCTTGATCGCGACATTTCCGGTGAAACCATCGGTGACGATCACATCGGCAATATCGCCGGGAATATCGCTGCCTTCGACAAAGCCGACGAATTCGAAACCGGATTTTTCCGCGTTTTCCGAAATCAGCGCAAAGGCCTCTTTCAATTCCGTACGGCCCTTGTGTTCTTCGGTGCCCACGTTCAGCAGGCCAACGCGGGGCTGGCTGATGTCCATCGAATTGCGCACGTAGGACGTGCCCATCAGGGCGTATTGCAGCAGGTCCTCTGCATCCGCCTTCACGTCGGCGCCGACATCCAGCATGACATTGAAGCCTTGCGGGTTCAGCGAGGGCCAGAGGATCGCAATGGCCGGGCGGTTGACCCCCGGCAGCTTGCGCAGGCGCAGCATGCTGAGCGCCATCAACGCACCGGTGTTGCCGCAGGAGACCGCGCCTGCCGCTTCGCCGTTCTTGACCGCGTCAAGGGCCGACCACATTGAGGTGCCCTTGCCGTTGCGCATCACCTGAGAGGGTTTGTCCTCCATGGTGACCACATCATGCACATCGCGAATCTCAACCCGGCCCTGGAGCGCGTGTTTCTTGGCGACCAGCGGGGCCAGCTGGTCAGCGGGCCCGTGCAGAATGAAGCTGATGTCGGGGTTCCGCGCTGCGGACATAGCAATGCCGGCCACCACAACAGCGGGGCCGGCGTCTCCGCCCATGGCGTCAACAGAAATAGTGATGCGGCCGGCTTCTGCCTGAATGTGATCGGGTTTACCCGTCATGCGAAAGCCTGCCTGGCATCAGGATCCTGTCCGTGGCTTATGCCGCGTCCTCATCGATCTCGATCTCGTCTGCAGCTGCGACGATTTCTTTGTCGTCATAGTGGCCGCAGGAGGGGCATACGTGGTGCGGGCGCTTCAGCTCGCCGCAGTTGCCGCATTCGTTCGGGTTCGCAGCAACCAGTGCATCGTGCGCGCGGCGGTTGTTGCGGCGCGATTTGGATACTTTGTTCTGTTGGACGGCCATGTCTCAACCTTTGTCTGTTTGGGCCTTGGGGCCATCCCCGCGGCGCGATTGCATTCTGTTCGATCAGTCTGACGTGCGTTTAGGCGTCTGCCCAAGCATTGTCCAACCAAAAATTCCGATGAGCGCGCGAAAATACTGCGAATCTCCGCTGGCGCAAGCTGTTTTTTAGGGCAGGCAGGGCAGCGGCGCCAGAGGTGATTTTCTGCGCTGCAATAATTCTGTGCTCAGCCCTCATCTTTCAGCTGGTTGCGCAGGGCGGCAAGGCCGGCAAAGGGGCGGGTGTCCTCGTCACGCATGGGCTGCACGCCATCTTCGGCAAAAACGGCCTCGCCGAGCTCAGCACCGTCTTTGCGCGGGTATGCGGGAATATGCAGCGCCAGCGCCTCGGCCATCACTGCGGCAGGGTCGATGTGGCTGCCCAGCGGTTCGATGTTGTCATCCTCGGGCATTTCGACCTCGGCGCCTTCGGGTGTTTCGAGCCGGGCCAGGTAGGTTAGGGTGACGTCTTGATCAATGCGGGTGGTCACCGGTTCCAGCGTCACCACGCAGTCCTGAACCACTGTGGCGCCCAGTCGGCCGGTCAGTGTCCAGTCTTTCTTGCCCTTTGCCTTGATATCGCCAGTGAAGCGCATTTTGCGCAAAGCATTCACCCCCATTTCCTGCGCCAAAGCGGCCAGGGCGCCCTTATCCGGGGTGATTTCAAAGGCAGTCGGGGCGTTTTGCGGAAGGTCCGCCACCCGCAAAGCGGTGCTGTCAGACATAATCGGGGACTTTCGTTTCTTGAACCGGAGGCGGTCATTAGGTAATCGGGTTGAAAGACGTATTCAAGCCGCCGCTCATGGCGGCACGCTGGGGGTCAGTCATGGTTGCAAAGGCATTTCACTTCAAGGCCGTTCTGCGCGGCGCTGTATTTGCGGCAGCGGGGCTGGCTCTGGCAGCCTGCACCTCTGTCTACCGCAAGCACGGCTATGTGCCCGCGCCGTCGCTGCTGGCCGAAGTGGTTCCGGGCATCGACACCAGGGATTCGGTTGCCGAGACCGTCGGCATCCCGTCTTCGACCGGTGTGTTGAACGAAAGCGGCTATTATTATGTCGCCACCCGTTTCCGCCACTACGGCGCCAAGGCGCCGCAGCCGGTGGCGCGTGATCTGGTGGCAATCAGTTTCGACACCTCAGGCGTGGTGCAGGCGATCGAGCGCTTCAGCCTGGAAGACGGCAAGGTGGTGCCGTTGGAGCGGCGCGTGACCAGCTCTGGCGTGCAGGACAACACCTTCCTGCGGCAGCTTTTGGGCAATCTGGGCAACTTTGCTCCGGGCCAGCTGCTGAACAACGAATAACCTGGCTTCACTGGCAGGCCGCAGCGCCTATGGTATGGGCCGGGCCTGTAAGCTGGAGGCCGCCGTGGCGGGATCTGAAATATTGTTGAGCAAGGGGCGCTATCGCGCCCGGCTTGCCGTGGGTGCCGCGGATGTATCCGCAGCGCAAACCCTGCGGACGCTGTGTTTCCGGACTGGCGGCCTGGACAGCGACCCCTTTGACAGCCTGTGTTCCCATGTTCTGGTAGAGGAAACTGCCAGCAACACACTGGTCTGCTGCTTCCGGCTGCTGCTGATACACAGCGGCGCGGCGCTGGCGCAGAGCTATTCGGCCCAGTTTTATGATCTGTCGCCGCTGCAGGCGTTTGAGGGGCGGATGGCGGAGCTGGGGCGCTTTTGCAGTCATCCGGATTGGCAAGAGCCTGACATTCTGCGTATCGCCTGGGGGGCGATGACGGGGCTTGTTGACGGGCAGGGGGTGCGGATGCTGTTTGGCTGCTCCTCGTTTGCGGGCACCGCTGCCGCCCCCTATCAGGATGCGTTTGAACTGCTGCGGCAGCGTCACCTGGCGCCTGGGCAGTGGCGTCCAAAGGTGAAGGCGCCAGAGGTGGTCCGCTTTGCAGATGCGCCTGCGCGATCCGTGGAGGCAAAGTCGGCGATGCAGATGATTCCGCCCTTGCTGCGAACCTATCTGGGGATGGGGGGCTGGGTTAGCGATCATGCCGTTGTCGACCGGCAGATGAATACGCTGCATGTGTTCACCGGGCTGGAAATCGGCGCCATCCCAGAGTCCCGCAAACGGCTGCTGCGGGCGGTGGCCGGAACGGCCTGAGTATTCTTGCAAAGAAGAAAAAGACGAAGATGCGGCGTTGACGCGATTTTGCCGCCGGGGTAGCTGGCTGGCATGGCACGTATTCCTCTTTTACAGATGTCCGGCATTTCCCTGACCTTCGGGGGTAATCCGATTTTCGCAGATCTTGATCTGGTGGTGCAGCCCGGCGACCGGGTGGCGCTGGTGGGCCGCAACGGATCGGGAAAATCCACGCTGATGAAAGTGATGGCGGGGATCGTCGAGGCCGATCAGGGCTCGATCGTGGTGCCGCCGGGCAAATCCGTGGGCTATATGGAGCAGGATCCGCAGATGACGGGGTTTGCAACGCTGGGCGATTTTGCGGCCAGCGCGCTGGACCCCGGTGAAATGTACAAGGTTGAGCGTGCAGGCGAAGGGCTGAAGTTCGACCCGGCGCGGCCGGTGGAAACCGCCTCGGGCGGGGAGCGGCGGCGTGCGGCACTGGCCAAGCTGATGGCCGAGGCGCCCGACCTGATGCTGCTGGATGAGCCGACCAACCATCTGGACATCGAAGCGATCACCTGGCTGGAAAACGAGTTAAAAGCCACGCGCGCGGGTTTTGTGCTGATCTCCCACGACCGGGCGTTCCTGCGGGCACTGACCCGCGCCACCCTGTGGGTGGACCGCGGCGAGGTGCGGCGGCAGGAAAAGGGGTTTGAGCATTTTGAAGCCTGGCGCGACAAACTGTGGGACGAAGAAGACCAGCAGCGCCACAAGCTGAACCGGCTGATCAAGTCGGAGAGCCGCTGGGCGGTTGAGGGCATTTCGGCCCGGCGCAAGCGCAATATGGGCCGGGTGCGGGCGCTGCAGGATCTGAAGGCGGACCGCGCGGGCCAGATCAAACGACAGGGCGCTGCCGAGATGGCGCTGGACGCAGGCCCCAAGTCGGGCCGCAAGGTGATCGAGGCGGAGGATCTCAGCAAGGCGTTCGACGGCAAGCCGATTGTGCAGAACTTCTCTCTGAAGGTGCAGCGCGGCGACCGGGTGGCCTTTGTCGGCCCCAATGGCGCCGGCAAGACCACGCTGTTGAAAATGCTTTTGGGCCTGGAGCAGCCGGATGCTGGCAGTGTGAAACTGGGCACCAATCTGGAAATCGCACTGTTCGACCAGACCCGCGACCAGCTGGATGGCAATGCGACCCTGTGGGAAAACCTGACCGCCGATCCTTTGCTGGGGATTTCCGGCAAGGCGGATCAGGTGATGGTGCGCGGCCAGCCGAAACATGTGGTGGGCTATCTAAAGGAATTCCTGTTCGACGAGCGCCAGGCGCGGGCACCCGTGCGGTCTTTGTCGGGCGGGGAAAAGGCGCGGCTGCTCTTGGCGCGGCTGATGGCGCGGTCCTCGAACCTGCTGGTTTTGGATGAACCGACCAATGATCTGGACGTGGAGACGCTGGACCTGCTGCAGGAGCTTCTGGACAATTACGACGGCACTGTTCTGCTGGTGAGCCACGACCGGGATTTCCTGGACCGGGTGGCGACCATGACCATTGCGATGGAAGGCGGCGGCAGGGCCACCGCCTATGCCGGCGGCTGGAGCGATTACCTTGCGCAGCGCGGGCCCCTGGAGACGGCAGCAAAGCCTGAGAAAGTAAAGGCGGCCAAGCCGAAGGTGAAGCAGGAGAGCCAGCCCAGGGACAGTCTCAGCTTCAAGGAGAAGCACCGGCTGGAGGCGCTGCCCGCAGAGATCGAGCGGCTGGAGGCGGAGATCGGCAAGCTGCAGGAGCTGATGAGCGATCCGGAGCTATTCTCCCGCGAGCCGGTCAAGTTCAAGAAGGCCACCGAGGCGCTGGTGGAGCGGCAGGAAAAGCTGGCTGCTGCCGAAGAGGAATGGCTGGAGCTGGTGGAAAAGGCCGAGGGCTGACGCCCTTGCTTTGGGTACGTCAGTACCGCTGACCCATTGTTTCGCGCGCGAAACAATGGGTCAAGGTTCCTTCCGTAAGTCTTTGTAATTTTTCAATGAATCATAACGGGACGTAAATGCGGCGCGCGCCCGGTTTGCAGTTTGATCACCTTTGGCGCGGGCGGGCGGGATTGCCGGTGACTGTTGCGCCTGCGGCCACGTCGCGTGTGACCACTGAACCGGCCCCCACAATCGCACCATCGCCGATGGTGACGCCGGGCAGCAGGATGGCGCCGCCGCCGATCCAGACGTCCCGGCCAAGGGTGACGGGACAGGCGATCTCCAGCCCCTTTGCCCGCAACTCTCTGTCTTTGTGGTGCTGGGCACAATAGATCTGCACATTCGGTCCCAGCATGGTGCCATCGCCGATGGTGACGGGCGCGGTGTCCAGAATGGTGCAGCCGGCGTTCATGTAGACGTTGCGGCCCAGGTGGATGTTGATGCCATAGGCGCAGTGAAACGGTGCCTCGATCAGGCAGTTTTCGCCGTGATCTGCAAAGAGCGCTGCCAGCGCCGGGCTGAGCTGTTCCGCCGGATCAGGGGGCGCCCCATTGTGCCGCTGCACCGCCACACGGGCTTGATGGCGCAACGCCGCCAGTTCGCTGTCCAGGCAACAGTACCATTCGCCCGCCTGCATTTTCTGCCGTTCGGATGTGCTCATCGGGGCCTCCTGGCCAGGAGTGAAGGGCGGGGTGAGCGGATTGTCAATTGCCGCAGCGCTCCCGCGCCCGCAGGTGCCCTGGCTGCGCCAAGGCGCCTTTGTGCGGCCTTGGGCCGTGCGTTGCTGCGCAACGCAGAGTTTTCTGTTGAGCCGCGCTGCAGGGGCAGGTTTGCCCTGAAGGCATTGAACCCACTGGGTGATCCGCTGAGGCCGCATCAAGGGGAGATGGGGCAAGCGCTGCCGCTCATCAGGTGATCTTGGCCTGCTCTCGGCGGGAAGGGCCTAGCGCATGCGCAGGGCGCCGTCGATGCGGATGACGTCGCCGTTCAGATAGCCCATCTCGACGATGAAACCGGCCAGTCGGCCGTATTCGCGGGGGTCGCCCAGACGTGCCGGGTTTGGAACATCGGCAGCCAGCTGCTGCTGCACCTCCTGCGGCAGCCCGGCCAGCATAGGGGTCATGAAAATGCCGGGGGCGATGGTCATCACCCGGATGCCGGAGGCGGCGAGATCCCGCGCCATCGGCAGGCACATGCCAGCCACCCCACCCTTGGAGGCGGCATAGGCGGCCTGGCCTTTTTGCCCGTCGAAGGCGGCGATGGAGGCGGTGTTGATGATCACGCCGCGGGCGTTGTCTTTGTCGGGTTGGTTCTTGGCGATTTCGAGGGCGGCGAGACGGGCGACGTTGAAGGTGCCGACCAGGTTGATGTCGATTGTGCGTTTGTAGGCATCCAGCGGATGGGCGCCCTCTTTGCCTATGGTCTTGGCGCCGATTGCGATGCCTGCGCAGTTCACACAGGCGGTGATCCTGCCCATCTTAGCCACGGCATGCGCAATGGCAGCAGACACGGAGTCCTCGCTGGTGACATCGGTCTGGGCGAAATGCCCGCCGATTTCTGTCGCCACCTGGGGGCCGCGTTCGGCATCGCGGTCCAGAATGGTGACCTGAGCGCCTTGTTCGGCAAAGTAGCGCGCGGTGGCTTCCCCCAGGCCGGAGGCGCCGCCGGTGATCACGGCTGCAGTGTCTGCAAGTTTCATGGACGGAGGCCTCCTGGTTATATGAACAATTGTTCATATAGTGCGGGCAGAATGCAGCTGTCCAGCGGGACGGGGCGTCGCACCTGCCAAAATCCGGTCAGCTGTTCATCAGTCGGCGGTCCAGCCAGGACAGCGGGCGCAAGAGGCGCCCCAGCGGCTGCCACAATCCCCAGGTGCCGCCCAGCCGGTGCAGTTTTGCCCCTGTGCCAAGTTTGAAGCGGGCAAGGCCGGGCGCATCCTCGGTATTGATGAGGCCGAGATCCAGACGGCTGACGCCTTTGGAGGCGAGCCAGTTTGCCGCTTCCCACAACAGCAGCGGATGGGCGCTGAGCTGTTTGCCGCGGGCGGTGGTGTGGGCAATGTGGTATGTGGCGGTGCTGCCATGGGTCAGGATCAGGGTGGCGGCCACGGGTTCCTTGCCCTCAAACGCCTGGAACAATTTGGCCTGGCCCTTGTTTTCGCGCCCATAGGCGAGGGTGAGGCCAATGGGCCAGCTGCGGTAGCCGCGCAGCGTTTGCTGTTTGGCATCGGCCTGAAACAGCCAGTGGCGCACATCATGGGGCAGGTTCTGCCGGGTGAGGCGCAGGGGTTGCGCTTCGCCATGCTTCAGCCGGTTGCGCCATTTCTGGTGCAGCGCGGCACGGCGCTGTCCGGCGTCCTGGCTAAGATCCCAGAGCGCGGCATGCGCAGGGGTGGTCAGCGGCACCGCACCACAGAGGGCAAGCTGCGGTGCAGGGGTTTCCGGCGACAGGATCAGCGGGGACCGGTGCAGGCCGCTGCTGCGCAGGGCAGTGATCAGAGGGGCAGGGTCCGATAGATCCGCACGGTTGACCATCATCAGCCGCAGCCCGCCGGGCAGGCGGCGCTGCAGTACCAGCGTGCCGTCCAGGGTCACAGGATCCTGTCCGCAGGCCATCAGAGCGCGGGCAAACTCCGGCGATTGCTGAAGCGCGCGGGGCTGAGGGTGTGCGGTTTCCATCGGGGCGGGTTCAGAGGCTGGGGCGCTGTCAAACATGAATCCATTAACGGGCTGGAAACCTAATTCATGGTTAATTTCCGCCATGAAGACAGCAAAACGGATCATGGGGCAGGCGGCTGCGGCGCCAAGGATGACCAAGGCGGCGGCCTTGCTGATTGCCATCGGGCTGTCGCTGCCGGTGTTTTTGGTACTGACGCTGCTGGACGCAGTGTTTTTCTAATGCCGCAGCGCTCCCGCGCCCGCAGGTGCATTGGCAGAGCCAATTGAACCTTGGCGGCCTTGGGCCGGGCGCCGCTGCGCGGCGCGCTGCTGCGCAGCAGATTGCGTGCTGTGATGCACTTTGGGAGGAGAACTGCCCCCAAAGCGCCTGTTCCAGCATATTCCGAACATTCCCGCCTCAAGGGCAAACCGCGCTGCGCACGGCCGTATGCGCGGCCCTTGACCACGGCCGTATGCGTGGCCCTTGATCCGCGGTCGGCCTGGCAGAAGCCGATAGCCGGGGAGCGCCACAGCGCCGCGCGTCAGCGCGGCGCCACGCCCAACCATGACGCCCCATCTGTGATGGGGCTGGAATGGGCGGGAGCATCTGATGGGATGAAATGGCATGAAAAAGGGGAGCGCCGCGGCTCCCCTTTGCTGCGGTGTGGCCGGCGGATCAGCCGTCCAGTTTTACCAGCGCGTGGCGCTTCTTGCCGGCGCTCAGCTTGATCGGGGACGACAGCGCGCCTGCGTCGATCATCAGGCCTGCGTCGGTCAGCGGCTGGTCGTCGATCCGCGCACCGTTCTCGGAAATCAGTCGTTTGGCGTCCTTGCCGGATTTGGCAAGGCCGGATTTGACGATCAGCTGCACGATCGAAATGCCGTCGCCCAGATCGGCCGATGTCAGCGACAGCGTGGGCAGATCATCGCCCACGCCGCCCTTCTCGAACACTTCGCGCGCAGTCGCTTCCGCCGCAGCCGCAGCCTCTGCGCCGTGGCAGAGGGTTGTGACCTCATTGGCCAGGATCACCTTGGCGGCGTTCACTTCAGACCCTGCCAGCGCGCCGAGGCGTTCGCATTCGTCCACCGGCAGCTCGGTATAGAGCTTCAGGAAGCGGCCGACGTCAGCGTCGGTGGTGTTGCGCCAGAACTGCCAGAACTCATAAGGGCTGCGCATCTCGGCGTTGAGCCAGACAGCACCATCCTGCGATTTGCCCATCTTCTTGCCGTCCGATGTGGTCAGCAGTGGAGAGGTGAGGCCGTAGACCTCATGCTCGATGGTGCGGCGTGTCAGATCGATGCCGTTGACGATATTGCCCCATTGATCCGAGCCACCCATCTGCAGGATGCAGCCATAGCGGCGGTTCAGCTCCATGAAGTCATAGGCCTGCAGGATCATGTAGTTGAATTCGAGGAACGACAGCGACTGCTCGCGGTCGAGGCGGGATTTCACGGACTCAAATGACAGCATCCGGTTGACCGAGAAATGGCGACCGATGTCGCGCAGGAACTCCAGGTAGTTCAAGCCGTCCAGCCATTCGGCATTGTTCAGCATCAGCGCCTTGTTCGGCGCGTCGGTGTCATAGTCGATATAGGCCGAAAACACCTTCTTGATGCCGGCGATATTGTCGTCGATCTGGGCTTCGGTCAGCAGCGGGCGTTCGTCGGCGCGGAAAGATGGGTCGCCCACCTTGGTGGTGCCGCCGCCCATCAGGGTGATAGGCTGATGGCCGGTCTTCTGGAACCAGCGCAACATCATGATCTGGATCAGCGAGCCGACATGCAGAGATTTCGCTGTGGCGTCAAAGCCGATATAGGCCGGGCGCACACCGCTGATCAGGGCGTCATCCAGGCCCTGGTAATCGGTGCAGTCCGCGAGGAACCCGCGTTCCATCATGACTGCGATGAAATCCGATTTCGGTGTGTAGGTCATAACATGCCTCGGTCTATGGTTTTGCACCATGCCCTATAAATCGCATTGGCGCTGGTTGGAACCTGTTTTCCCGGCAAATTATGCGCTGTAGTATCCTGTACAACGGGCGGCACGGCCCGAAACCTATGAAGGGGCAGCGGCCATGAGCAAGGCCATCGGAAAAACCGGCGCCGTCCGGGCATTGGGCGCGATGAGCGGCACCTCGCTGGACGGGGTCGACGCAGCCATGGTGGTGACTGACGGGAATTGCATCCATAGTTTTGGCAAAAGCAGCTACCGTGAGTATTCGGCCGAAGAACGCAGCGTCCTGCGCGCGGGCCTCGGCAAATGGACCGGACCGGAGGTCGCGGCCGCAGCAGACGTTTGCGACACAGCGCATGCGGCAGCGCTGGCAGCGTTCCGGGATGCGGAGATTATCGGCTTTCACGGCCAGACCCTGGCCCATGCTCCGCGGCAGCGGGGAACGCTGCAGGTGGGGGACGGGGCGGCTTTGGCTGCGGCATTGGGCAAACCGGTAGTCTGGGATTTCCGCACTGACGATGTGGCGATGGGCGGCGAAGGCGCGCCGCTGGCGCCGTTCTTTCACTTTGCCTGTGCGAAGTACATTGGTGCGCAAAACCCTTTGTGTTTCCTGAACTTGGGCGGGGTCGGCAATATCACCTATGTGGACCCGCAGTATCAACACCCGGAGGAGCCGGGGGCGCTTTTGGCTTTTGACACCGGTCCTGCCAACGCGCCGGTCAATGATCTGATGCAGGAGCGCCTGGGCATTCCCTGGGACGCGGATGGCAAGGTGGCCAAGACCGGCACCGTGGAAACCGGCGCGCTGGAGCTGTTTCTGGCCGAGCCCTATTTCGCAAGAATGCCGCCCAAGTCGCTGGACCGGAACGATTTTGCAGAAATGGTCACTCTGGTGAACGAGCTGAGCGATGCGGATGCGGCGGCCACTTTGACGGCGATGTGCGCGGCGTCGGTTGCGCAGGGCATGCAGCATTGCCCGGAGCCGCCGGAGGTGGTCCTGGTCACGGGTGGCGGGCGCCGAAATCCGGTTCTGATGGAGATGCTGCAGGTGTCGCTTGACTGCCCGGTGAAGCCCATCGAAGACGCTGGCCTGGACGGCGACATGCTGGAAGCGCAGGCCTTTGCCCATCTGGCGGTGCGGGTGGCGCGCGGCCTGCCGACCTCGGCGCCGGGAACCACGGGTGTCCGCGCCTGTGTCGGCGGCGGGGTGGTGAGCGTGCCGGAGAAATAGGCCGGGGCCAAAGTTCAACGGGCAGGAAAACGAGCAGGAAACTGCGACGTTTCTTGCCAAGTTTCTTCGAAGAAATTTGCGGGCTCTGTTGGTGGTTCAGCGTGTCAGCTGCTTCATATAGTTTGCTGTGAACTCTCTATACCCGTTCGACGTCGACTTGAGATGATCTTGTGTGATTGCGTGGAAGGCAGGCAGCTGGTGGAAGGGCACATTGGGGAAGGCATGATGTTCGGCGTGGTAGGGCATGTTCCAGGCCAGAAACCGCACCAGCCGGGTGGTAAAGGTGGTGCGGGAGTTTTCCAGCATATTGGCAACTGGCGGACAGAGGCCGTGTTCTGCCAGCAGATAGGCGCGCAGGGCTGGCTGGCCGATCAGCAGCGGCACGATCCACAGCCACAGCACCAGGAGGGAGACCAGCAGGCTCAGCAGGGCGGCGGCGTAGACCGCCAGCAGCAGCCGGGCTTCCAGCCGCATGTCCGCGTGGCGGCGCTCCGGCAGATAGGGCGCGGTGATGGTGCCAAAGGCGTTGCGCCAGATGGTCTGGGCCACGCCTTTCCAGTACCCCCAGCCGCTGAGGTATTTAATCCACGAACCAAGTGTTTCAGGCCGTCCGCCCTGTTCCAGCTCTGGATCGCGTTTGGGGTCGTTGGTGAATTTGTGATGCGCCAGATGAAAATAGCGGAACCAGACAAAGGGCAGGGCAATCGCCAGGGCGCAGATATGGCCTGCGGCCTCATTCATCCAGGCGCTGCGGAACGGGGTTTTGTGGGTGCACTCGTGGCTGAGCGTGAACAGGAAGACCAGCAGCACCCCCTGCGGCAGCATCAGCAGCGGCCAGTAAGGCAGTTGCAGGGCAATGCCGACGGTACAGGCTGCCAGCGCCGCAAGATACAGCGCAAGATGCCGGAGGCCGACTGCGTCGGAACGGGCGGTCAGCGCTGCCTTGGTTTCAGGCGGCAGCGATTTGACGAGGCCCGTGTGATCCAGGCTGTGATCCCTTTGCGCAGACATTTGGACAGCCTGGTCCAGTAAGGGGATTCGCCGCAAGGCGGAAATTTCAGCTGCGCGGGATGTCGAAACCGGGAGGGGCGAGTTCAAAGCCTTCGAATTGAAAACCCGGCGAGACGGTGCAGCTGACCAACGTATAGGCGCCAGTCGTGCGGGCAGCCTGCCAGTGGCCCATGGGCACGATCAGCTGCGGCGCGCCCTTGGTCAGGTCCGGGGTCAGCAGGTGGTCCTGTGCCGGTCCGGCATCGGTTGCTGCCATCGACAGCACCAGCGGTGCGCCGGCGTGGTAGAGCCAGATCTCGGCGGCATCCACACGGTGCCAGTGGCTGTGCTCGCCCTCTGTCAAAAGAAAGTAGATACAGGTGCCTGCGGCCCGTCCTTCATTCTCGGCGCGCCAGGTTTCCTTGTACCAGCCGCCTTCGGGATGCGGCTGCAAGCCAAGATGGGCAATGATCTGATCTGCATTCATATCTGCTCTGCCTGTTTTGGTGCTGGTAAATCTCTATCCCGGTCATATGTTTGGGCCATGACATTCACGATCCCCTTTGACAACACCTATGCCGCCCTGCCGGGGCAGTTCTACTCCAAATTGCCGCCGCAGGCGGTGACGGCGCCGCGGCTGGCGGCATTCAACGAGGATCTGGCGCGGATCATGGGAATCACGCCCGGTGACGCCGGGGAAATGGCGCAGGTGTTTGGCGGCAATCTGGTGCCTGAAGGGGCTGATCCGCTGGCGCAGCTTTACGCCGGGCATCAGTTCGGCACCTATAATCCACAGCTGGGTGATGGCCGTGCAATCCTGCTGGGAGAGGTTCTGGGGGTCGACGGCAAACGCCGGGATATCCAGCTGAAGGGCGCGGGGCGCACGCCATATTCCCGCAATGGTGACGGCCGGGCCTGGCTGGGGCCGGTGTTGCGGGAATATGTTGTCAGCGAGGCGATGCACGCGCTTGGCATACCCACCACCCGGGCGCTGGCGGCGGTGGAAACCGGCGAGACCGTGTGGCGCGAGGGCGGGTTGCCCGGTGCGGTGCTGGCAAGGGTGGCGGCGAGCCATCTGCGGGTCGGCAGCTTCCAGATCTTTGCGGCGCGCGGCGACAAGGCCAGCCTGCGGCAGCTGACGGATTATGCCATTGCCCGCCATTTCCCGGAGGCAGATGGCCCGATGGGATTGCTGCGCGCAGTGCGCGATGCGCAGTCGGAGCTGATCGCGGCCTGGATGTCTGTGGGTTTCATCCACGGGGTGATGAACACTGACAATTCCTCAATCCCGGGCGAAACTATCGATTACGGGCCTTGCGCCTTCATGGATGATTACCATCCGCACAGGGTGTTTTCCTCGATCGACCGCGGGCGGCGCTATGCCTATGCCAATCAGCCGTCCATTGCGGTGTGGAATCTGGCGCAGCTGGCCACGGCGCTGATCCAGCAGATGGATGACCCGGAGGCAGGTGTCGAAGAGGCAACAGAAATCGTCCATGCCATGCCTGCGCGCACCGAAGAGGCCTGGCTGAGCCGGTTCCGGGCAAAACTCGGGATCAGCGCGGCAGGGGATGGCGATCTGGAGCTGGTGACCGGCCTGCTGGAACGGATGGCAGAGAACCAAAGCGATTTTACCAATACATTCCGGGCGTTGGCGGATGGCACCGCGCGGGATCAGTTCACCGATCCGGCGGCCTTTGATACTTGGGCGCCGGACTGGCAGGCCCGGCTGGAAGGCGCGCCGGACCCGCAGGCCGTGATGCGCAGCGCCAACCCGGCTTTCATCCCGCGCAATCACCGGATCGAAGAGATGATTGCCGCTGCGGTTGCCGGAGATTACGCGCTGTTCAACAAGTTGAACAGGGTGTTGGCAAAGCCTTTTGAGGATCAGCCGGAACATGCCGACCTGCAGCGCCCGCCATTGCCGCAAGAAGTGGTGCAGGCGACCTTCTGCGGCACTTGATCCTGTTTCGCGCCGTTCCGGCGGGAAAACCCGGTTGTGCCAGAGGCTGCTGCCGCCGCAGTATGGGGCATGGGGTGCAAAAAGCCCGTCCAGCGCATATGGCTTCTGATCATGTGCCGGTCCGGGCGGATTTGCGGGCTGTGTGAGACTGGAAGCGCTCCCGCACCCGCAGGTGCTCAGGCTGCGCCTGATACCCCTTGGCGGCTTTGGGCCAGGCGCTGCTGCGCAGCGCAGTTTTTGCTGAGAGGCGGCTAAGGGCAGGTTTGCCCTTAGGCGCCAATTCCAGTGTTTATGTACTGCTCAGCGTCAAGGATGAACAGCGCTGACGCGCTGCGGCTTTGCCGTCCTTGACCCCGAGCAGCACGGCAGGCTTAGCGTGCGCGCTGTTTCTGGCCGCGGCGCTGAGAGGCGCCGTCCTGTCCGCCCTGGGGTTTGCCCTGGCCGCCGTTGCCGCCGCCGCCACGGCGGCGCTGGCCGCCGGGTTTGCCGCCGCCGCGGCGTCCGCCGGGACGGCCGCCCGGTTTGCCAGCGGGCGCTGCCGGATCCGGCATCGCTTCCCACGGGCGACCCGAGGCGGTGGGGATGGTGAGTTTCATCACCTTCTGGATCGCTTTCAGCTCGTCCATCTCATCCGGCGCGCAGAAAGCCACTGCCTGGCCGTCCTTGCCTGCGCGGGCGGTACGGCCAATGCGGTGGACATAGGCGTCCGGCACATTCGGCAGCTCGTAGTTGTAGACGTATTTCACATCCGGAATATCCAGCCCGCGCGCCGCCACATCTGTGGCCACCAGCACTTTGATCTCACCGGCCTTGAAGGCCGACAAAGCCCGCTCGCGCTGGCCCTGGGATTTGTTGCCATGGATGGCTGCGGCCGCAAAGCCCGCCTTTTCCAGCGTCTTCATCAGCTTTTCCATGCCCCATTTGGTGCGGCCGAAGACCAGCGTGCGTTCATCCTTGTGATCGCCCAGCAGCTCTTTCAGCAAGTTCAGCTTTTCCGCTTTGGCGATGAAATGAACCGACTGGGTGACCTTGTCTGCGGCCTTGCCCGGGGGCGAAACTTCGATCCGGACCGGGCTTTGCAGGTAGGAGTTGGCGATCTCGTTCATCTGCTTGGGCATGGTGGCCGAGAACAGCATGGTCTGGCGCTCGGCGGGGATCAGCGCCGCGATTTTGCGCAGGGTGTGGATGAAGCCGAGGTCCAGCATCTGGTCGGCCTCGTCCAGCACCAGGAAGTCACAGGAGCCAAGGTCCAGCGCGCCGCGGTCCAGGATATCAATGAGGCGGCCCGGGGTGGCGACCAGGATATCGGTGCCCTTGGCGATGCGCGAGATCTGCGGATTGATGGACACACCGCCCACCACCAGCCCGACCTTCATCGGGGTGCCCTCGGTCAGGCCTTTCAGCGTATCTGCGATCTGGTTGGCCAGTTCGCGGGTCGGTGCCAGCACCAGGCCGCGCACGGTATGGGCGGCGGGCTTGCGGCCGTATTCCAGCATCCGCGCGATCAGCGGCACGCCGAAAGCGGCGGTTTTGCCAGTGCCGGTCTGCGCCAGCCCCAGCACGTCCTGGCCGTTCAGCGCATGCGGAATGGCGCGGGCCTGGATCGGGGTCGGGTCATTGAGGCCCAGGTCTTTGAGGCGGTTCAGGAGCTTTTCAGGAAGCCCCATGGTCGAAAATTCAGTCACGTATCGTCCTTTCACAGCCCTGCATTCAGCACGGGCCGGATCCGCTGATGCACAGCGGGTTCATGCGGGGCAGGGACCTCGGGCGCACGCTGGCCGGATGCCAGGCCGCTGGCCTCTGCAATCCCCACGCGTGATTTTGGGAATGGCGGCATATCACTTGACCCCGGTATTGGTTGCGCCTGCGGCGCGGCCGGTCTTGGTCTCTGCTCACGCGGCAGGGAGGGATGCCTGTGCGCCAAATGGCTGTGGATAAGCTGTTTGTCAACCTTCGTTCGGGGTGAAAAGTCTGTTTTCGCCGCAGATTGCATCCTTTAAAGAGGAAGATCAGAACACCGTGAGGAAGAAATGCAAAAGACGATTATCGCCCGCTGCGAGACCAAAGGGCTGCGCATGACCGGCCAGCGCCGGGTGATTGCGCAGGTGCTGCAGGACAGCGATGATCACCCGGATGTCGAGGAGCTGTATGCCCGCGCCAGCGCCATGGATGCAGGCATTTCGATCGCCACGGTTTATCGCACTGTGAAGCTGTTCGAAGAGGCAGGTATTCTGGAGCGGCTGGAGTTCGGCGACGGGCGGGCCCGCTATGAGGACGCAGAACGCGAGCATCACGACCATCTGATCGACATGAATACCGGTGAAGTGATCGAGTTCTGTGACCCGGACATCGAGGAATTGCAGGAGCGGATTGCCCGCAAGCTGGGGTATGAGCTGCGCGGCCATAAGCTGGAGCTTTACGGGGTGCCAGCCAAGAAAGGCTGACAAGCTCTGTTAGCGCCCGGTGTTTGCCACCTGGTCACCTGTCAGAGGCCCGACACTTCACAGATTTTGATATATATGCGCACGTCTTGTCATGGGGCAGGGTCGGAAACGGAGTTGCCCGCGCCCCGGGTGTGATGTTGTGTGCCGGGATGGCCCGGCATCTGCCGGTCTGCACTGATTGGGGCGCGCAATTATGAACAACCTGCACGGCATTCTGCTGGTCATCGCCTCGATGGCCTTTTTCACGCTGGAAGACATGTTCATCAAGCGGCTGTCCAGCACATTGCCGGTGGGGCAGATCCTGATCTTGCTGGGCATCGGCAGCGGGCTGGTCTTTGCGGTGATGGCGCGGATGCAGGGGCACCGCCTGTTTGCCCCGCGCTCCTGGCGGCTGCGGCCGGTGCTGCGGGCGGCGACTGAGGCGGTCTCTGCGATGGGCTTTGCCTCTGCGCTGGCGCTGGTCGACATCTCGGTGGTGGCAGCGGTGTTTCAGGCAACGCCGCTGGTGATCACCATGGGGGCGGCGCTGTTTCTGGGGGAACAGGTTGGCTGGCGGCGCTGGCTGGCGATTTGCGTCGGCTTTGCCGGTGTGCTGCTGATCATCCGGCCGGGGCTGGACAGTTTTGAACCTGCCGCACTGCTGGTGGTGATCGCGGTGCTGGGGGTTGCCACGCGGGATCTGATGACCCGGGTCATGGACAGTGCGGTGCCGTCTTCCATTGTCAGCTTTCAGGCGTTCCTGGCAGTCATCCCGGCGGGGCTGCTGCTGCTGGTCTTCACACCAGGCGAGGTGCAGGTGATGGAGCAGAACGAATACCTGATGATGGCAGGCGGGGTGCTGTTCGGAGTTCTGGGCTATTACGGCATTGTCATTGCGATGCGGGTCGGGGATGCTTCGGCGGTGACGCCGTTTCGCTATACAAGGCTGCTGTTTTCAATCCTGGCAGGCATGCTGGTTTTCGGCGAGCGGCCTGATGCGCTGACGCTGACAGGTGCTGCGCTTATTATCGGATCAGGTCTTTATACCTTTGTGCGCGAGCAGCGGCTGGCGCGCCGCGCCCGCCGCGAAGCGGTTGCTGCGGCCTGACGTCCCGGTTCGCGGAAAAGCTCTGCCTGTTGGCGCAAACAGCGCCTTGTTAGCCCTAACCTGCCGCTTTTATGCGTGTTAGCGATAACGATGCCGGTTTACTTTCCGGCACCGGCTGGTATGACGCTGGCAACCCAATGCGCCGCTTTCCGGCACCACATAAGGATGGACAGATGAGCACCATTATCGACATTCACGCCCGCGAGATTCTCGACAGCCGGGGCAACCCGACGGTTGAGGTCGACGTGATCCTGGAAGACGGCACCATGGGCCGCGCAGCCGTGCCGTCGGGCGCATCGACCGGGGCTTATGAGGCGGTGGAAAAGCGTGATGGTGACAAATCCCGTTATCTGGGCAAAGGCGTGCTGGAGGCGGTCGCCGCGGTAAACGGTGAGATCGCCGAAGAGCTGGCCGGTTTTGACGCCACCGAGCAGGTCGCGGTCGATCAGGCGATGATCGAACTGGATGGCACCGAAAACAAGGGCCGCCTGGGCGCCAATGCCATTCTGGGTGTTTCCATGGCCGTGGCCAAGGCCGCCGCTGATTTCACCACCCAGCCGCTTTACCGTTACATTGGCGGCACTTCGGCCCGTGTGCTGCCGGTGCCGATGATGAACATCATCAACGGCGGCGAGCATGCCGACAATCCGATCGACATTCAGGAATTCATGATCATGCCGGTCGCTGCGGACAACATCCGCGAAGCCGTACGCATGGGCTCCGAGGTGTTCCACACCCTGAAGAAAGAGCTGTCGGCCGCAGGTCTTTCCACCGGCATCGGCGACGAGGGCGGCTTTGCCCCCAACATCGGCTCCTCCCGCGAGGCGCTGGACTTTATCCTGAAGTCCATTGAAAAGGCAGGCTATAAGCCGGGTGAAGAGATCTATCTGGCGCTGGATTGCGCGGCGACTGAATACTACAAGGACGGCAAATACGTTCTGGCGGGTGAGGGCAAGAGCCTGACCTCTGAGGAAAACGCCGACTATCTGGCGGCGCTGGTCAACGACTATCCGATCATCTCGATCGAAGACGGCATGTCCGAAGACGACTGGGACGGCTGGAAGCTGCTGACCGACAAGATCGGCAATTCTGTTCAGCTGGTGGGCGACGACCTGTTCGTGACCAACCCGGCACGTTTGGCCGATGGTATCGAGCGCGGCGTCGCCAACTCGATGCTGGTGAAGGTGAACCAGATCGGCTCTCTGACCGAGACGCTGAAGGCCGTCGATATGGCGCACCGCGCCCGCTACACCAACGTGATGTCGCACCGCTCTGGCGAGACCGAGGATGCCACCATTGCCGACCTGGCCGTGGCCACCAACTGTGGCCAGATCAAGACCGGCTCGCTGGCGCGTTCGGACCGGCTGGCGAAATACAACCAGCTGATCCGTATCGAGGAAGCATTGGGCGAAGTGGCCGAATACGCGGGCCGTTCGATCCTGAAGTGAGGCGCGGAAGATAGGCTAAGGAGAGGGTGGGTGTTTGACCCACCCTTTTTTGTCTGCCAGGTATCGAAGGGAGCGCCATGACTTTCTTGCAGGCAAGTGTGCCAACGGTGTTTCTCTACATTTTGTGCTGGCCGGTTCTGCGGGATAGCATCCACCGGCTGTGGTTTCTGTCTCTACCCCATGAGACGTTGAATTACGTGGATCAGCGCTATGCCGATCATCCTATCAGCAGCGCGGTGCATCTGTTGCCGGGGTTGGTCTTTTTTCTGATCGGTCCCTTGCAGTTTCACGCAAGGTTGCGGCGGTATCGGCGTTTGCACCGCGTATTGGGCTATGTGTTTGTCGTCGCAGGCCTGTTCTCCAGCGTTGGGGTCATGCATATGGTGCTGGTCTTTCCAGCGCTTGGCGGATTTCTGACACAGGTCGTGACCTATGTGCTTTGTCTTGGCATGAGCGGAATGATGATCCTGGCCGTATTGAAGATCCGGCAGAGGGACATGCAAACCCATCAACGGCTGATGCGTCTGGCCTTCGCCATTGGGATGAGCGTCTCGACTGCCCGCTATTTCATTCACGCCGCCGATACAGTGTTCGGGGTGCCGTTTGAACAGAGCTTTTCTGTGGCTTCGGCACTGGGGGTCATAGTCAATCTGGCAGTTGCTACCACGTATGAAGTATTTAGGTCCAAGGGGAAAATCGGCTGGAACATCCTTGGTAGGGGCCGTAAGGGAAAGTCATGATTGCCTCTGCCGAACCTAATTGCCGGAATGATTTTCGTGCCGACCATGCAGGGCTGATGATGACCAGTTTTGCCCGGCTGCTGGAGCGGCCTCTGGTCGATCCCGCGACGGCCGAAGCGCTGTATCACGCCCCATTCCCTGTATTGTCTCACAGTATCGATGCCGACCCGGTGCTGACATACGGCAATCTGGCGGCGCAGGCGCTGTGGGAGATGGGCTGGGAGCAGTTGACGTCAATGCCGTCGCGGTTGACGGCGGAACCGGCCCACCGCAGCCAGCGCGACGCGATGTTTGCCGAGATGCGCGCCAAAGGGTTCATCAGCAATTACGCAGGGGTTCGTGTCAGCGCGACCGGCACGCGGTTTGAGATCCGGGGCGCGGTGATCTGGCCGCTGCTGGGAGCGGCGGGGGAAAAGCTGGGAGAGGCGGCAACTTTCCGGGAGTACGCGTTCCTCTGAACGGTTATCTTCCACAAGCTGCATGTGTGGCCCGGATCACAGACGGTCACGCGGGCGTTATGTTACCTGTTTCTTGCGCGGCTCAGTGGACGCCGCAGAGAAGGGGAGCAGGCTATGACGATGCGGGCAATGCGCACAATCGCAATCTGTACAGTTCTTGCCGGCCTTTTGGGCTGCAGCGGACCGGGGAGTTATCCCTTCAGCGGTCAGACTGCGTCGCCGAATGATCCGGTTCACAGGATGCAACTGGGCGGTCAAACACGCTGATAACAGGGTGCAGCATGACGGGGGGACTGCATCCGGCGATCTGGCGCCCGCACCGGGGGGAGGGCGCCAGATCGGGAATTTCAGCAAAGGGCGGAGCAATGGATGCCGCCGCCGCGGGAATAGGTGTATTGGCGGTTTTGTCTTTTTGGCCAGTCGTCAGTTGTGATTGAGCGCGTTGGCGGCTCTGTCTGCTGCACCGGCTGGGCTGTTTTGGCGTCAGGCTGGTGCGTGCGCCCTGGCCGATCTTGGTCGGGCCGATTTAGGTCAGGCCGGTTTTGCCCAGGCCGGTTTTGCCCAGGCTGATTTTGTCCAGGCCGATTTTGACGGAGCCTGCATATGCAGGTGCCCATCGCAAAGCTATTTGATGACTTCATTTTCAGCTCGAAGACGGCTGTATTTCAGGCCGCAGGCGGGACTATGGCGCAGTCGCGGGGGATGGTTCCGCATAGATACGCGCACCGGGGGGGACCGGCGGCGGCAGTCCGACACGTTCCAACTGCTGCCGCCTGTGGTGGGTTTGGCCAAGGCGGGGCTGGCCAGCTGCGGGGAGCCGGGAGCCGCAGCTGGCATCCGCCCGGAGATCTGGCGGTCTTTGGGCGGATGCCATTCAAAGGAACGGTTTTGCAGCAGCGTGTCAGAGTTGTTTGGTCATCAGGATGTAATTCTTGCGCGGCTGAAAACGGGTGCGCAGATACAGGCGCTGAGCGGTTTCGTTCTCGCGGTCTACTTCCAGATGCAGGGCACGCATGCCTGCGCTGGCCAATGATTTTGGCAGTTCTGTCAGCACTTCGGTGGCGATGCCGCGGCCGCGCACGGCGGGGCGGATGTAAAGCTCATCCACAAAACCATCCATGCCGCCGAATTCCACCGACCAGCCAAAAGTGATGACGATATAGCCGATCGGCGCGCGGGTTGGGCCGATCAGGTAGACCGCGCCGTAGGGGTGGCCGTTCAGCAAGGGCTCGATGCCTGCGCGGCGATGCGCGTCGCTGCTTTCCAGATCTTCTTCGGCGTGAAATGCGGCAACCAATGCCAGCACCGTGTCCAGATGCTCGGGCTTGGCGAGATGCAGGGCGGCGCTCATAGGCGGGCAAGCCTTTCGGTCAAAAGTTTGAAAAAACCCTCCGCATCCGCATCGCCGATGAACAGCGCATTGGGCTGGCGGTCTGTGACGCCCCACCAGTCGGCAACGGTCATGCCAAGGGTGAGGTCGGACTGTGTTTCAATTTCCACATTCACATGGCGGCCGGAAAACAGTTCGGGTTTCAGCAGCCAGGCAATCACACAGGGGTCATGCAGCGGCCCGCCTTCGGACCCGTATTTCTCGACATCGAAGCGTTCGAAGAAGTCGAGCATCTCTGCGGTGAAATGGCCCGCCTTGCTGCCCAGCGCCCGAATCGCCGCGACGCGCGGTTTGGTGGCCAGCACCTTATGCGTCACATCCAGCGGCATAACAGTGATCGGGGCGCCGGATCTGAAAATGATCTCAGCGGCTTCTGGGTCAACGTAGATGTTGAATTCAGCCGCCGGGGTGATGTTGCCCACTTCGAAATAGGCGCCACCCATCATCACGATCTCCTGCACCCGGTCGATGATGTCGGGCGCGGTATTGAAAGCGGCGGCAATATTTGTGAGCGGGCCAAGCGTGCAGAGAGTCACCGTGCCGGGGGCCTCGTGGCGCAGGGTGTCGATGATGAAATCGACACCGTTGCCAGCGGCCAGCGGCATCTGCGGTTCCCATAGCTCCGGCCCGTCCAGCCCGGTTTGCCCGTGCACATGTTCTGCAGTGACAAGCGGGCGGTTCAGCGGCGCCTTTTTGCCTGCATAAACTGGCACATCCGTCTTGCCGGCCGCCTCGCAGACGATACGGGCGTTCTTGGCGGTGAGGTCCAGCGGCACATTTCCGGCGACGCAGGTAATGCCCAGCAGATCCAGCTCTTGAGGGCTGGCCAGCGCCAGCAGGAGAGCAACCGCATCGTCCTGGCCCGGATCGGTGTCGATGATGATTTTCCTGGCGCCCATGGCTGTCTCCGCATTCCGTGCGCCATGAGACTACGCCGGGTTTGTCCGGGATAGAACAGCCGCCGGGAGTGTCTTTGCAAATTTCCGCAGATTTTCTGCGACTGGGGTTTGCTGCTGCTGGGTGTGCTTTCTATAGTTTCCTGACGTAACGTCATGAGCGGGAGCAGCCGCAGGCGCAGACCATTCTTACTGAGCCTGTTTGAAGGCGTTGTTGGTACGGCGTGTTTGGCCGCAAAGACATTGATCAGCATAGGAAAAAGGCATGCCAAAAGGGCCTGGGATTGTCGGCGACATTCTGAAAGACAAGAAGATGACCGCCGCTTACATGGAATATTGCAAGCGGCGCTATTGCCTGAATGAATTCATGTTCACGCAGAACAAGGGCAATCCGGAATCGCTCTGGAGCCGCTATTTGGACCAGAAGAAGGGCAAAGAGCCGGTCAATATCACCTCCAAGACCTATAAGGCGGCGCAGACGCTGGCTGACAAAGGCGATTTCAAGAGCAGCGACTGGAAGAAGATCATCGCCACTGGCAAGGACGAGGTTGTGAAGATGCTGAACAAGGATGTGACAGGCTTCACCGGCAGTGACGAATACAAGAAATACGTTGCCGAGACCGGGATGGGAGACCCCAAGAAGGGGCCAAACTGTTGGGCATTACCGATGCCAAGAAGCTGAAAGACGTGATGGTCAATATTGCTGTGGACGACAAGAAGACCGCAGAAAAGCTGTGGAAGGATCTGATGAAGAAGGAAAAGGTCATCGAGGACTTCAAGACCATCATGGCCAATCTGAAAAAGGCCGGGATGGCCTGAGACCAGGCCTGAGATTGGGCCTGAGGTTAGGCCTGAAACTGAGACTGACTCCGGGCCTTAAGCTGGTGCAGAAGCCTTTGGCTGCCCGGCGGCGCTGCCGCCGGGATTTGAGTATTTGAAGAAAGATGAAAATGCCGGGCGCGTTCAGCTGCGCTCGTCTGCTTTCACCTCATCCCACAGGGCGTCCATCTCGGCCAGATCGCTGTCCTCGGGACGTTTGCCGCGGGCGGCGAGTTTGACCTCGACAGATTCGAAACGGCGGGTGAATTTGGCATTGGCGGCGCGCAGGGCGGCTTCGGGTTCGATCCCCAGGTGGCGGCCGAGGTTGGCCATGACGAACAGCAGGTCGCCGTATTCCTCTTCGACCTTGTCGTGGGAAAGGGTGTCGCGTGCCTCGACCAGTTCGGCGCATTCTTCGGTGACTTTGGAAATCACATTGCTGACTGATGGCCAGTCAAAGCCGACCCGCGCCGCGCGTTGCTGTAGCTTGTAGGCGCGCAAGAGGGCAGGCAGGCCAACGGCGACCCCGTCCAGCGTGCCTTTCTGTTCTTTGTCGGCCCGTTCCGCGGCCTTGATCGCCTCCCAGTCGCGGGTCTGCTGCTGGGCGGATTTTTCGCGGCTTTCGGCGCCGAAGACATGCGGGTGGCGCGAGACCATCTTGTTGGACATGGTGGCGACCACGTCCTGAAATGAAAAATGGCCGGCCTCCTGCGCCATTTGCGCGTGAAAGACGGATTGGAACAACAGGTCGCCCAGCTCCCCTTTGAGTTCATCCCAGGCCTCGCGTTCGATCGCGTCGGCAACTTCGTAAGCCTCTTCAATAGTATAGGGGGCGATTGTTGCAAAATTCTGTTCGATGTCCCAGGGGCAGCCTGTCTGCGGATCGCGCAGGGCGCGCATGATTTCCAGCAGGCGCTCGATACCTGCGGCTTCATCGTGGATCAGATCGGTTTGGGGCATTGCGGCTGCTCTTCTAAGGGTGTCAGATGCATCATCCCGAGTCTGATGCAGGAGTCCAGCCCGATGCCCATTGTGAACCGTATTGCCGATTATGCCGAGGAGATGAAGGCATGGCGGCAGCATCTGCATCAGATCCCGGAACTGGCGCTGGACCTGCCCAAGACCGCCGCCTTTGTGGCGGAGCGGCTGCGCGAATTCGGCGTGGATGAACTGCATGAGGGCATTGCGCAGACCGGGATGGTGGCGATCATCAACGGCCAGGGCGCGGGGGCGACGATTGGCCTGCGTGCTGACATGGACGCGCTGCCTATCCCCGAGGAGACTGGCGTTGAATATGCCTCTGGTCATGCGGGCAACATGCATGCCTGCGGCCATGACGGCCATACCACGATGCTGCTGGGGGCCGCGAAATATCTGGCGGAGACGCGCAATTTCAGCGGCCGGGTTGCGCTGATCTTTCAGCCTGCAGAGGAGGCGATCGGCGGTGCGCGCATCATGGTCGAGGAAGGTATCATGGAGCGTTTCGACATTGGCGAGGTTTATGCGCTGCACAATGCGCCGGGCCTGCCGGAAGGGCATTTCCTGACCACACCGGGCGCGCTGATGGCGGCGGTGGATACGTTTCACATCCATATTCAGGGCAAGGGGGGGCATGGGGCGATGCCGCATGAAACCCGCGACCCGGTGATGGCCGCCTGCGGGATGGCCCAGGCTATTCAGACGATCGTCAGCCGCAATCATCATACGCTGGAGGATCTGGTGGTCTCGGTCACGCAGATCCACACCGGCACCGTGGACAATGTGATCCCGGACACCGCCTATATCAATGGCACCGTACGCACCTTTAACCCTGACGTGCAGAAGATGGTGATGCGCCGGATGGAGGAGATTGTGGCCGGGCAGGCTGCAAGCTATGGCGTCGAGGCGGAGCTGGAGTACGAGGTCGGCTATCCGGCAACCTTCAATGACGCGGAAAAGACTGCCTTTGCGGTGGAGGTTGCCAGGGAGATTTCCGGTGCGGGCGGTGTCGAGGCTGATGGCGGGCGCGAAATGGGCGCGGAGGATTTTGCCTATATGCTGGAAGCGCGGCCTGGCTCATATCTGTTCCTGGGCCAGGGGGACAGTGCGGGGCTGCATCATCCGAAGTATGATTTCAATGACGCAATCGCCCCTGTTGGAGCGTCGTTCTTTGCAAGGTTGGTGGAGCGGGCACAGCCGACGACCGGGTAAGCGCCGGACAGGCAGCGGGTCAGTGCAGGTCAGTGCCAGCGCAGTTTGGGCCAGATGGCAGGCGCCAGCAATGCGGCTGTTTGACCAAAAGCCTTGGGAGGTGCGCTGGCATGGCACTGGAGGGCGCAAAAGAATTCTTTGATCTGGTGTTGATCTCTGCGCTTCTGAACGGGATGAGGCCGGAAAACACTGTTGGCGGGGCGGTCTTTTGTCTGTGCGGAAAATACACCAAGGATCTGACCGGTGTTGATATTGCTGTCACCGGTATGGCCGGTGATCAGGCACTGACAAACCGCCCCGGTACCTGTCTGGGACTGCGGGTGATCCGCAGGTCATCTGCGCTGCAGAGCCTTGCCGCGCCTTGCGGCTGGCGGCACAACCGTTTGAGCACGCCGGTGATGACCGGTTGTGGCGGACCGATCTTTGACATCCGACTTATGCGCCGGGCATCGGCATGTCGGACTGGAGCAGGCGCATCCCGGGGCATTCCAGCGCAGGTCGGCGTCTCTAGCGCGGATTGTCGGCATCAGTATCAGGGGCGGCGGTGCGGTCGCGGTCTCTCCCCCCTTTGACACAACCGGCGCAACTGCTATTGCCGGGGTACATGTGGCGACGAAAACCATCTGCCTTCTTGGCTGGAACATGAGAGAAAATGACTGACTTCAATCAGCCGATCAGCGGCAACGATCTGGCCCGATTTTCCGGGCCCAACACGTTTATGCGGCTGCCGCAAGCAACCTCTCTGGAGGGGCTTGATGTTGCGGTTCTGGGCGTGCCGATGGACATCGGCACCTCCTGGCGGTCGGGCACAAGATTTGGCCCCAAACAGATCCGTGCTGAAAGTGCGATGCTGCGCCCATATAATATGGCGACGGGGGCGGCGCCTTTTGACAGTCTGAACATCGCCGATATTGGCGATCTGGCGATCAATACTTTCTCGTTGCCGGATTCGCTCAGGATCATTCAGGAAAGCTATGAGGCAATCCTGACGGGCGAGGTGGTTCCGGTGGCAATGGGCGGCGATCATTCGATCACCCTGCCGATCCTGCGGGCCATCGCCAAGAAATACGGGCCTGTTGCCCTGGTGCATGTGGATGCCCATGCGGATGTGAACGATGATATGTTCGGCGAGCGCGAAACCCATGGCACCGTGTTCCGCCGCGCTTTTGAAGAAGGTCTGATCGTTCCCGACAAGACCTATCAGATCGGCATTCGCGGCACCGGCTACGCCGCCACCGATTTCACCGAGGCGCAAAGCTGGGGCTTTCAGCATTTCCCGGCGCAGGAGCTGTGGAACCGGTCTCTGCACCAGATGGGTGCGGAAATTCGCCGCGATATCGGCAATAGGCCGGTCTATGTGTCTTATGATATCGATAGTCTGGACCCGGCTTATGCGCCGGGCACCGGCACGCCGGAAATCGGCGGGTTGACCACGCCGCAGGCGCTGGAGCTGATCCGGTCGCTGAAGGGGGTGAACATCGTGGGCTGCGACCTGGTGGAGGTGTCGCCGCCTTATGATCCCTCTGGCAACACGGCCTTGGTGGGTGCGAACCTGCTGTATGAGCTTCTGTGCGTGCTGCCGGGAGTGGTGACAAAATAAGCGGTCCGGCCTGTATGTCAGGCCGGGGGAGGGCCGCAGAGGGAGGAGGCAAGGGTTGACCTTGAAACCGCAATGAAGCGGCTTATGCTGTTTGGCTGGGTTCTGCTGGCTGCAATTGTTGCCGGGCTGGGGTTCATCCGCCTGGCACCAAGTGATCCGCTGGACTGGAACACCCAGCCCGAGTTTACCGAGGACAAGGAATTTCGCGGCGGCGTGTTCCGGGTGGTGCGCAGCGGGCCGGATGGGCTGGAGCGGTTCCATCAGATCGCCAGCAGCGCCTCGCGCACCAGCGTGCTGGCAGGTGGCCCGGCGGATGGCATGGCCACATATATCACCCGCACTCAGGTGCTGGGCTTTCCCGACTACACCACTGCGGCACAGGATGGCGACCTGCTGAAAGTCTATGCCAGGCTGCGCTTTGGCCGATCGGACCTGGGCGCAAACCGGGAACGGATCAACACCTGGCTGGCAGAGATGGAAGAGGGTGCCGGGGCTGTTTCCGCGCAAGATTAACGCGGGGCTCCCGCCTGTTCGCGGGCTTTTGGAAAAAGCCCCTCGCAGTTGGGCGTGGCGCCGCGCATATGCGCGGCGCAGGCTCATCGGCCTATGGCCGATGAGCCACCGTTTTTTTTTACTGAGACGCGATTGAGGGGCAGGGCTGCCCCTGAAGACGCGTTGCATGGCGACCCTATCAGATGGGCGGGTTTGGTTCACTGTTCAGTGATTGAACAGCGGGGGAAACGACATGTGGTTTCAGGTCAGATCTTAGGCAATGCTGAAGAGGCGGCAGATGTGCCGGGCATTTCTTCCAGCGATGCCGACAGGCAGCTGTTTTGCACCTCGCGCCACATCGGCACGTTCAGGGACATCTGGCATTGCGCCATGAACATGCGGCCGTCCACCTGCAGGCAGCGCAGCTCGCCCAGTTCGACGCGGGAACCGGATTTGTCGGTGCAGTAGCAGTCGATGGTTTTGCCGCCTGGCCCTTTCACATCCGCCAGCCCCAGGCCGGGCAGGCTGAGGAGGATTGTGGCAATAAGGACTCTGGCATGTCGCATGGCACTAGCATATCACATGGGGGAAGATCGGCAAAACAAGAACGGAAACAGGTCCGCCATGATCCCCGAAGAACGCCTGGAACAGATCCTGCAGCGGTTTCAGTATCTTGAAGCCGCGATGGCGGATGGCGCCGGGGGCGGGGATATTGCGGCGTTGGCCAAGGAATATTCCGACCTGCGCCCGGTGGCAGAGCAGGTGGCCGCCTACCGCAAGCTGCAAGGTGATCTGGAAGAGGCGGAAGCGATGCTGGCGGATCCGGATATGAAGGATCTGGCGGAGGAAGAAATCCCGGCCCTGAAGGCAGCGATCCCCGAAGTCGAGCATGCGCTGCAGCTGGCGCTTTTGCCCAAGGACGCCGCAGATACCCGCCCTGCGATGCTGGAAATCCGTCCCGGTACCGGCGGCGATGAGGCAGCGTTGTTTGCGGGCGACCTTTTGCGCATGTACCAGCGCTATGCCGAAGCGCAGGGCTGGAAGGTCGACATCATCGAGGAGCAGGCAACCGAACTGGGCGGCATCAAGGAAGTGGTGGCCCATATCAAAGGCGAGAACGTCTTTGCGCGGCTGAAATACGAATCCGGGGTGCACCGGGTGCAGCGGGTGCCGACCACGGAAAGCGGCGGGCGCATCCATACTTCGGCGGCGACCGTGGCAGTGCTGCCCGAGGCCGAAGACGTGGATATTCATGTCGATCCGAATGACATCCGTATCGACACCATGCGCGCCTCTGGTGCGGGCGGGCAGCATGTGAACACCACCGATTCGGCCGTGCGCATCACCCATCTGCCGACGGGGCTGATTGTGACATCCTCGGAGAAATCCCAGCACCGCAACCGCGAGATCGCGATGCAGGTGCTGAAAACACGACTGTATGATCTGGAACGTCAGCGGATCGACAGCGAACGTTCCGCCGATCGCGCCAGCCAGGTGGGCTCCGGTGACCGGTCAGAGCGTATCCGCACCTACAATTTTCCGCAGGGCCGCATGACCGACCACCGCATCAACCTGACGCTTTACAAGCTGGATCAGGTGATGGGCGGCGACCTGACGGAAATCATCGATGCGCTGACGGCCGACAATCAGGCGCGGCTGCTGGCCGAGATGGGGCAGTGATGATGGCAGAGACCGCAGCGCAGGCGATGGCAGCTGCCACAGCCCGGCTAAGGGCTGCAGGCGTGCAGGATCCGGCGCGGGATGCGCGGGTGCTGCTGGCCCATGCCGCGCGGATCGAGGCCAGCCGCGTCACCCTGATCGCCCCTGAGGATCTGGCGCCGGAAATCGCCGAACGCTATGAACAGCTGATTGCGCTGCGGGCTGTGCGGGTGCCGGTTTCGCATCTGATTGGTGAACGGGAATTCTATGGCCGCCGCTTCAAGGTGTCGTCCGATGTGCTGGACCCGCGCCCGGAAACCGAGATCCTGATCGAAGCGGCGCTGGCGCAGCCTTATGCCCGGGTCTTGGATCTGGGCACCGGCTCGGGCTGCATTCTGGTGACATTGCTGGCGGAACGGGCCGATGCGACGGGTCTTGGGGTGGACATCAGCGAGGCTGCCTGCCTGCAGGCCAGCGCCAATGCGGTGCTGCATCGGGTCGAGGCGCGGGCAGATATCCAGCAATCCGACTGGTTTGAAACTGTTGAGGGGCAGTTCGATCTGATCGTCTCTAACCCGCCTTATATTGCGCTGGATGAAATGGATGGCCTGTCAGCCGAGGTGCGCGGCCATGAACCGGGCATCGCCTTGACCGATGGTGGCGATGGTCTGGGGGCCTATCGCAGGATTGCAGCGTCGGTCATGGGCTATCTTGCCCCGGGTGGACGGCTGCTGGTGGAAACCGGCCCTACCCAGGGCGCCGCGGTCAGTGCCCTGTTCGAAGCCGCAGGCCTGAGAGGCATTGCAGTGCTTCAGGACCTTGATGGTCGCGACCGGGTGGTTTGTGCACAATCCGGCCCAGCGGATGGTTTTTAACGGGGAAATGCGCGGTTTCTAAAGAATTAGCGCAGAAAATCCGCTTGTGCCCCTTGTGCGGGAGGGCGGAACATGATTACTCAGAGATAGCCGCTTTCGGAGAAAGCTTACCACGCTTCCCGCGGCTGCAAGCCCAAAATAGCTGATGATCCGGCGCAGAGGCGCGCATGATTGGGTCTACGGCACATTAATTCAAGGCTGACGTTAGGCTGATGAGATCTTCCAAATCACGTTCACGTTCCAAGTCGAACCGGAACCGCCCCAATGGTGTCAATGTTGTCAACCGGGTGTTCGACAGCTCCGGTCCCGAAGGCAAGGTGCGCGGAACTCCGCAGCAGATCATTGATAAATACAATCAGCTTGCGCGGGACGCACAGCTGAGCAATGACCGGGTTGCGGCAGAGAATTTCCAGCAGCATGCAGAACATTATCTGCGGCTGCTTAACGAAGCGCAGCGCGAAATCGATGCACGCCGCGAAGAGCAGGAGCGCCAGAACCGCGAGCGTCAGGCTGAGCGCGACCGCGAACGCGCCGAACGGCTGGAGCGTCAGGAACGCGAGGCTTCGGCGGCCGCACCTGCCACCGATCCTGCTGCGGCCCCGCAGCCCGAAGTGATTGATCCGCGCGGCGACAGCAGCAACGGCAGTGGCGGCGGAACCGGTCTGGTGGAAACCCCGGAAAGCCAGGGCGATGCGCCTGCAGCGGCCGAGGCCCCGGCGGCGGATGCACCCAAGAAAGCTCCGGCGCGCAAGCCGCGCAGCCGCAAACCGGCTGCACAGGATGCAGAGGCGCCTGCGGCGGAAGACGGTGAAGACGATGGGAAGTCGGCTCCAAAGCGGGCTCCGCGTCCGCGGGCCAAGCCGAAACCCAAACCCAAAGCCGAAGACGGCGCGCCTGAAGCGGCAGAGTAACTGTCGCAGCTTGACAACATTGAAAACCCCCGGTGCCGCAGCGGCCCGGGGGTTTTTCTCTTTCGGGCCTATTGTGGAAGGTCAGCCTGGCTGCGGGCGCCATATTCCTGCAAAGTGTCCTGCCAGGCGCCGGACTGCATCAGCTCATCCATGACGCTTTCAACAAAGGCATGCACATGGGGCAGGTCCTTTTGTGTCATGATATGCCGGTGATAGGTCGCGTGGGGGCGGCGGGAAACTGCGAGCTGTTCCTGAAGATCTGCGTCCTGCAGATAGTAATCCAGCGCCGAGGTTGCCAGAATGGCAACGCTGCCGCGCCCGGCTGCAACAAACTGGACCAGGCTCTTTTCCGACCGCAGGTCGGTGCGGGTGACACGCCCCTGTTCAATCAGGTCCTGAACACCAGAGTATCTGTGCCCCTGCACCGCAGCCAGGACCATTCCGTCCAGGGATTCCGGCCCACTGTAGTCAACCGGTGATCCGGCTGGGGAGATCACGGAATTCCGGTCCTGCATGATCTGCCTGCTCCACAGATATCTGGTCTGATCACGGTCCGCGAACCAAATCGGATTGACCCAGGGCACAAGGCCGGGAAGATCTTGGCTGAGAAATTCATTCAGCCGGAACCGGGGCAGGACGGTGACCTCAAAAACGAACTTACCAGCTGACCGACGTGTCAGTTCTGCGGCCAGGTCGAAGGTCAGCCCTTGCTCTGCTGTCAGGTCGGTCACAAAAGGCGGAAAGTTGTGGTAGGACCACAGCTGCACCGGCTCTGCGGATTGCGCAAAAGCTCCAGCAGGAAGCAGGATGCCCAGCAGCAGGGCGTTCAGATGGTTGCGCAGCCGCGGCAGGGCGGTGCGCAGCCACTTGCCGCCGCGGATGGGTTTTCTGCTGTCTCGCGGGATCAAAGCTGCCTCTTGGAGTTATGTTTTCCGAGAGGCTGGCAGAAAAACCTTTTGCGAGCCAGCCGTTATAGCAAACCATCTGCAAAGCGTTGGCTATTTGTTACGCTGTGCAGGCTGGGGTCAGGCCGGGTGACCCAGAACCCGCAGGTAACGGCGGACTGCTTCGGGAAAGCCCAGCATCAGCGCGTCAGCCGTCAACCCATGACCGATGGACACTTCGGCCAGATCCGGCACGGCCTGCCGCAGGCCGGGCAGGTTTTCGACTGTCAGGTCGTGGCCCGCATTCATCATCAGCCCGCCAAGCGCGCGGGCCTGATCAGCGGTCCGGCGGATGTTTTCAAGCTCCTGCTGGGCGGTCTCTGCGCTGCATAGATCCGCGTAGGGGCCGGTGTAGAACTCGATCCGGTCGGCGCCTGCTGCCATCGCCAGTGCAGGTTCATCCGGGTTTGTGTCCACGAAATAGGAGACCCGGATACCGGCCGCTCTGAATTCTTCTGCAATAGGCCGCAGCATCTCGCCGTCCTGGGCAAAATCCCAGCCGTGGTCGGAGGTGGACTGCTCTGGTGTGTCCGGCACCAGTGTCACTTGATGCGGTTTGTTTTCCAGTACCAGGTCGATGAAGTGGCGGGTCGGATAGCCCTCGATGTTGAACTCGGCCTGCGGAAACTCCTCGGCGATCAGCCGGGACAGAGCAGGCAGGTCGCAAAAACGGATGTGGCGCTCATCCGGGCGAGGATGCACGGTGATACCATGGGCGCCGGCGGCCAGAATGGCGCGGGAGATGTCGATCAGGTTTGGCCATGGCACCGCGCGCCGGTTGCGCAGGTAGGCAACGGCATTGACGTTCACGGACAGAAGCGTCGGGCGGGGGGTAACGGTCTGTGTCATTGAAAGACGGTCTCCGGTTCAAATCGGAACAAAGGGGATCAGCGCTTGGCCACTTCGCGGGCGAGCGCACAGAAGGCCTCGAGGCTTACCTGCTCGGCGCGTTCGGTGGGGGGGATGCCGACAGCGGTCAGATGCGCCTCGATATCGGGCGAGATGCCCTTGAGCGAGGCCCGCAGCATCTTGCGTCGCTGATTGAAGGCCGCCGCCACCACCCGCGACAGGACCGCCGCATCTGCCTCAAAGCGGGGCGCGGGCAGGGCGTCCAGATGTACCACGGCGCTGGAGACTTTGGGCGGCGGGGTAAAGGCGCCGGGCGGCAGGGACAGCACGATACGCGCATCGGCCCGCCATTGCGCCAGTATCGCCAGGCGGCCATAGGCTTTGGAGCCGGGCTGCGCCACGATGCGCTCGGCCACTTCGCGCTGGAACATCAGGGTCAGGCTCTGCCAGAAAGGCGGCCATTCCTTGGGCGTCAGCCAGCGCACCAGAAGTTCGGTGCCGACGTTATAGGGCAGGTTGGCGGCGATCCGGATCGGCGGCGTGAGATGGTCGAGAGGGTCGATCTCCAGCGCATCGCCGTTGATCACGTCGAATTGCCCGGGATAAGCCGCTGCAATTTCCTGCAGGGCCGGCAGGCAGCGCTGGTCTTTTTCCACCGCCAGCACGCGGCGCGCGCCTTCGGCCAGCAATCCGCGTGTCAGGCCGCCGGGGCCGGGGCCGATTTCCAGCACATCGCAGCCGCTCAGGTCGCCGGCCTGCCGTGCGATTTTGGCTGTCAGGTTCAGATCCAGCAGAAAGTTCTGGCCCAGCGACTTGCGCGCTGACAGCTGATGCGTTGCGATCACTTCACGCAAGGGGGGAAGGCTGTCGATAGCGCTCATGTCATCTGGACCCTGGGGCTGGGCGCGGGGCGGCGCGCCGGAACTTTCATGCCTCCGGCGGGGATATTTGCCGCCAGAAGAAGAATCAAGTGCCGGCAGCCATCCGCTGGGCCAGCTTGAGCGCTTCGATCAGGCTGGAAGGATTGGCCTGGCCGGTGCCTGCGATGTCAAAGGCGGTGCCATGGTCAGGCGAAGTGCGGATGAACGGCAACCCCAGAGTCACATTTACGCCGCGGTCGAAATCCAGCGTCTTGATCGGGATCAGGGCCTGGTCGTGGTACATGCAGACCGCTGCGTCATAGCGGGCGCGGGCGGCGGCGTGGAACAGGGTGTCAGCCGGATGCGGGCCAGTGACGTCCAGCCCTTCGGTCTGCATTTGCCTGATCAGGGTGTTGATCCAGTCCAGCTCTTCGCGGCCCATGGCGCCGCCTTCGCCTGCGTGCGGGTTGAGGCCCGCAACGGCAATGCGTGGCGCAGCAAGGCCGAACTGGCGGCGCAGGCCTGCTGCCGTGATTTCGATGGTTTCGCGCACGCCTTCCGGCGTCAGCGCCTTGGGCACATCAGACAGGGCGATATGGATGGTTGCAGGCACCACCCGCAGCTGTTCGCTGGCCAGCATCATCACAACTCGTTCGCATCCTGCCAGTGCTGCCAGAAACTCAGTATGGCCGGGATAGGCAAAACCGGCGCCATCGATCAGCGCTTTTTTGTGGATGGGGGCGGTGCAGAGGGCAGAGGCTTGGCCAGATTGGACCAGCGACACAGCGGTTTTGATGGATTGGATGACGCCTGTGGCATTGGCAGGATCGGCGCGGCCTTTGCGGTCCGAGCCGTCAAAGGCCAGGGGCAACACTGGAAAACTGTCCGTGCAGGCTGCTGCGGCTTCGGCAGGGGCTGCGATTTCCCGGACAGGTGTGCCTGCGGGCAGATGGCGCGGATCCCCGATCCAGAAGAACGGGCAGTCCCCGCGCAGTGTCTCCCAGGCCTTGACGGCGATTTCCGGGCCGATGCCTGCGGGTTCGCCGCAGCTGAGCGCAACAGGCCCGGAGTGGGTCATTTGATGTCGATCCGCGCGTCGGCGCGCAGCTGTTCCAGATAGCTTTGGGTGAGCGAGCCCATCCGTTGCGAGGCGAGCGCGTTGGCCACGGTTTCGCGGTTGGCGCCTTCGCCGAGATCAGCAGTGCGGCCGCAGAGCATCAGAACCATCAGGGTCTGGCCATTGTTGCGGGTCAGTGCGGTCGAGGTCTCATTCGGGTCGAGTTTGGCCAGTTCCAATGCGATGTCACGCGGGATATCCGCAGGCGGCAGGCTCTGGATTTCAAGCACCGACGGGTCCTGACCCTGGGCAAGGCCATAGAAATCTTCGCAGGTGTCGACGCTGTTCACGGTTTTCTGTGCTGCTGCAAGCCCTTCGGGAGTGCGGCCGCCCGGCAGGTAGTAGGCCGCATATTCAATTGCAGTATAGCGCGGAGCCGCGCCTTCTACTTCACGTACGCCGCGCATCTGGAACAGCGCCACCGCGTTTTGCAGCGGCGTTGGCTCGGAGATTTCGCCCGGCTTCAGGGCTAGAACGATTTCCTGCAGCTGCGGCGGTAGCTTGGTCAGCGGCATCCAGGGCAGGCGGCCGCCTTCGTTGCGGCTGGCAGCTGCGGAGTATTGCGCGGCTGCAGCGGAAAAGCTGTCATAGCCCTTGAGACGCGCAACCTGTTCGATCAGCTCTTCTACTTGGGCTGCGTTCTGTTCATTGATCGGCACGATGAATTCGCTCAGCAGCACCTGGACGCTGCCGGAGCCGGCCGTGCCCATCGCACGGTCGATCTCTTCCGGCGTCGGACGGGCCTGCGCCAGGAAGCGGGCGCGGGTGTATTCACGCCAGCCCAGGCCGATCTTGGTGAAATCGCGCAGAGTTTGCGGAGCCACGCCCTGCTGTTGCAAGGCCGACAGGAATTCATTCAGCGACAGATTGGCACGGCCCGCCAGTTCTTCCATGCCGGCTGTGACGTCTTCGTCAGACAGTTCAAGGCCGACTTGTTTCAGGACTTCCAGTTTGAGCCGGTCGTTGATCAGCTCTTCACGGGCGGTTTCCAGCGGATCGCCCGGCACCCGCAGCGCCGCTTGAAAGCGGGCGCGCTGTTCCAGCTCGTAGCGGGTGATGACCTCGTCATTCACGGTGATTGCAGGCGCAAAAAGATTCTGTGCACCTGCCGGCAAGCCGGTCAGCAACAGCCCCGCGGCAAGCGCCACTGTTGCTGCAGATTTGAAAGCACGGGAAAGAAAGGGAGCCGGGAACCGGGTATTCACGTCTTGCTGCATGACCGCCTGTACTGTTTGTTGCCGCTCTTTACGGAGAAACCGCTAAGGGAGATGGTAAAGCCGAAATCGGTTGTCGGCTCAACACTTGTTGTTGAGGTATAGCGGCGGTTGACTGAAAGGTCGACCGTTACGCACTCGTTCTGGTAGGCCAGTCCGAGCCCCGCACGGGTGGCGCGGGCGTCGGAAATGTCATACCGCAGCCGGGCGCTGGCAGACCAGCTGGGGTTGATGTCGTAACGTCCGTCGACCCAGAGCTCTGAGGTTTCCTCAAGGCGCTCCTCGTCCGGGTCCGTGCCAAGCCACAGGTAGGTGCCGGAGAGGCTGGAGCGATCTGTGTGCCATTCGCCGCGCACTTCGGCTTTGGAGAAGTTCAGAGACCCGTTCAAAAGGCCGCGGCTGGAAATCGCCAGGCCGTCGCCGAATTTGATCTGGCCGGCCAGCAGAAGATCCGAAGATGTGCCGCTGAGACCTGAGCTTTTGGTGAACCGGGTGTCGCCCTCGCTGCGCAAAACCTGACCGACGGTGGCATAAGCCTGCCAGCCATCGGGGGAATAGCGGGCCCAGTTGGCGCCATAGACCAGGGTAAAGCCATCCTCATGCGCATCGGTTGCCGGGAAACGTGACAGGGACAGCAGGTTGCCCTGGTCGAATTCGACAAACCGGCTTTCTTCGCTGATCGCAGCGCTTCCGCCTTCGTCGCGCCAGCCCAGTTGCAGGATTGGTTCCAGATATTGGCTGGCACCGCCGGCTTCGCGCCGTGACATAGGCAACCGGAATGTCAGGCTGCCGCGGGGCGTCAGGCGGGTGACGTCTTCGGTGAAAAAAGCATCATCAAAAGCGCGGAAAGCATCCGCAGCGGCGCCCAGCTCAGCCTGTGCCAAAAGGCCGTGGCTCAGCTTCCAGGTCCGGTGCCAGCTTATATCGGTGCTCAGCCGGGCGAGATCGCGGCCGTTGGCGTCTGTCGATGTCGCCGAAATGCCGGAACTGCGGTGATGACCGTGGCCCTGGACCGTCAGGCGTATTTCACCGCCGGTCACGGCAGGGAAGTAACGTTTCTGGTAGAATGCTTCGACAATACCGGAGGGAATATCGCTTTGAACTTCGCTGTCGCGCAGGGTTTTGTAATGGGTCAGCGAAAGGCGGAACAGGCTGTCGCGGCGCACCCGGTCGAGTTCTGCTCGCGAACGCAACCGGTCAAGATCGGGCAGGCCGTAGTCTTCGAGATAGGCATCATCGGAAACGGCTTTGACATCGAAGGTGAACCGGTAGCCGAGCGGCAGGTCGAATTGCCCTTCGCCGAAGATGTAGCCGCGGTCCTGACCCGGGAACAGATCGTCCCGCGTGTAGGCGCCGTTGAATTCAATCCGGCCGCGGCGGAAGGCCTGGCGATAGCGCAGATCCAGTGTCTTTGTGCTGGACGAGAGATAGGGCGCCACGGTCAGGTCTTTGTGCGGGCCAAGAGCAAAGAAATAGGGGACTTTCAGCCCGGTGCCGAGGTTCGAGGTGGACCGGACCGAAGGCACCAGAAAGCCGCTGGCCCTTTCCAGCGAAGGATCGGGCAGGCGGATTGCCGGGAAGTAAAAGACCGGGACATCCAGCACTCGCAGCTGGGCGCTTTCAAAGTAAAGCTGCCGTTCCTGCTGGTCATGGGTGACGCGCTCAGCCCTGATCTGCCAAAGCGGCGGGCGGCCGTCATCGCAGACATGGCAGGAGGTAACAGCCGTTTTATACAGTTGTGTGTAGCGGCCGCTGACCCGCGTCATCTGCAGCGAGGCCAGCTGCACCTGCTGCTGGAACACCATTCGGGCACCGGTCAGCAGGCCGTTTCGCAAATCCTGGTCCAGCTCCCCGGCATTGGCCAGAATCGTGATGTCGCCGTCCTGGTCAATGCGGATCGGCCCCTGGATCTGCAGGGTGCCACTGGTCCGGTCAAATGTGATCTTCTGGGCGCGCAGGCGGATATCTCCCTGGAAGGCTTCGACATTGCCTTCTGCCACCAGGGTTCGGTCCGGCGTGATAAAGACGTGATCTGCAACCAGCATCGCGGGCTGGGCCGGATCCGGCGACAGGGCTGTCTGAGCATGCAGCGCGGGCGCGGACAGCGCCAGCCAGGGCAGCACGACAGAAAGCAGCAGAGCGCGGCGCAGATTACCCGTCTTCGGCATGGAGAAGCAGTCCCAAGGTCAATAGTATTGCGGCAGCAGGCGGTGCCCAGGCCGCCAGTGCGACAGGAATTTGCCCGTTCTCGCCAAGGATTTGCGCGAAATTGCGGATGAAATAAAGCCCGAATCCCAAAAGCACCGCCATCAGCACCGCCAGCCCGGTGCCGCCAAAGCGGGCGTGGCGCATGGTGAAGGCTGCGCCAACCAGCACCATCGCGATCAGGAACAGCGGCCGGGCCAGTTCGGCCTGGTAACGCACCTCGTAGCGTTTGGTGGCGAAACCTGCGGCAGACAATTCGCGGATGGTGGCGGGCAGGTCATAGATCGAGATGCCGCTTGCGGTGCCCAATGTGTCGCGGATCCGGTCGGTGGTCAGCGTTGTCGGCAGGTGCAGCTCGTCGAATTTACCGGCGCCGGTTTCAGGGTTGAGCCCGGCGGCCAGCGGCCAGGCCTTGGCGTTTGTCAGAACCCAGTTGCTGCCATCCAGCCGGGCGCTGTCTGCAACAATACGGCGAATGGGGCCGCCTGTGTTGGTATAGGCGTGGATCGACACATTATGCAGAGTTATGTTGGCGGGATCACCGCTGTAACCCTTTGCGTGAATGACAGATTGTCCGCGCAGCCCGCCCTGGCGCAGCCACAGGCCCTCGCCAGAGAGCGACAGCGCCGAGGGGCCGCCGTTATGGTAGGTTTCAGCCAGATCCTGATACCGGTTGGCCGTCGCGGCAGCAATGGGATTGAGCGTGGTGACAGCAAGGACGCCAATCCCTGCGGCCATCAGCACCGGCGCGGCCAGAGCACGGATGCCGGAGCGGCCAATGGCGCGGGTGACCACCAGTTCACTGCTGCGAGCCAGTCCGACAAACAACACGATGGTGCTGAGAATCATGATCAGAGGCAGAAACTCGCTTAGTGCGGCGGGAATGTTCAGGAATGTCAGCCCGACCAGCTGTGCAAGGCTGAGATCGGCGGCTTCGAACCGGCGGACCTGCTCATTCAGGTCGATCAGCACCACCAGCGTCATCAGCACCGCAACAATGACCAGGAACCACTGCAGAAAGCGGCGCGCATAGTAGATATCCAGCTTCATGCCGCGGCCTCCGGCGCCGGTGTTCCGATCCGCTTGGGACGGGCGGACAGGATCAAAAAGACCAGCGACACAGCCAGGCCCAGCAGGGCCGGCAGGTAAATCAGCGGCCACAGACTGGGGTTTTGCAGCACCGGCTCTGAAACCACGCCGCGCAAGCCTTCGATAAAGATCAGCACGACAAAGGCCAGGAAGGCCTGACGCCAGACGCCGAAGCGCGAGAAGGTGCCCAGCATCAAAGAAGCGAAACCAATCAATGTCACTGCGATGCAAACCAATGCGCGGGCAAAGCGCAGGTGCAGCTCTTCGGCTTGGGCCCCCGCAGAATGCCCGTCGCTTTGAGTAATGCTTGCGGTGCGGGTCAAAAGTTCCAGACTGGGAATGGCGCGGATTTTGCGCGCCGGATTCTCGGATTTCCGCGCCAAAGAGCTGATATTATAGGAAAAATCTGAGAACAAAGTGGTCGATAGCCGCTGGGTGGTATGGTCCAGCCGCTGTGCCATGCCTTCGACCATGATCAGATGCGCATTGTCGCCGTCCCGCACCAGAAACGCGCGGGTGCCGGTGTAGGTGACCGTAACGGCGGGGTCCCGGCGGTCCGACAGGAAGACATCGTTCAAAGTGCCGTCCGGGTCAATTTGGCGGATGTAGAAGGTAACGCCGTCGGCCGGGTGCAGAAAATCGCCTTCGCTCAGCAGCTTGGCGGTGATGTTGCGGGAGACCTCGCTTTCGCGCTGCTCCAGCTGGCTGATCGAAGCGGGCAGAAGATAATGGGTTAGCGCCGACATCATCAGCGCGGTAATGACGCCAAAGGCCAGCGCAGGGCGGGCCATCTGCCACGGGCTGGTACCGGTGGCGCGCAGGACGGTCAGCTCGCTTTCGCTGTTCAGCCGGTTGGTGACCCACACCGCAGCGCCAAAGGCGGCGATCGGCAGCACCATGCGGATCAGATTGGGCAGGGTGAGTGCGGTAAACTCCAGAAACACCAGCGCAGATTGCCCGTTTCCGATCAGCGTATCAAACAGGACAACTGCCCGGTTGACCCAGAACACGGCCACCAGAATCAGGGCAAAGAAGCCGAAGAAGAGCAGATACTGTGACAGGACATATCTGTCGTAGCGTGACACCCGATCCCCCCAGATCTTGCCATTGATATTCCGGCGGACCTTAGTGGATTTGATTGGCGGGGAAAACTGCATTCTCACCGGAAGCCATGATTGGCGAGAGACCGCAGAGCGCATCCTGCAGAGCAGGCTCTTTCCAAGCGCAGCCGGGCAGGATACCTCTGGTGGCAAGAACCACATGAATTCAGCAGGAGTCCGCGAAGATGAGCAGCCTTACCCCGATCCGTTTTGCCGATTACGACCCTAAGGCGATGGCTGAGATGACTGGCCGAGTGGCGGTCCTGGTGACGCCGGAGGGCAGCATGGATCAGGCTGCGCGCAGCGCCAACCGGATGGCCAAAGGCGGCATTGCCAGACTGATAGAGTCAGACGGGTTCAAGAAGGCCAAAGCGGGAGACGTGATTTCGCTGAATTGGCCGGCAGGCATGCAGGCCGAGGCGCTGGATGTGCTGGTGCTGCCGCGCAAACTGACCCCTGTGGAGGCGCGGCAGGCAGGTGCCAAGCTGGCCAAGGTCGCCGCAGGCAAGCGGCTGACCGTGATGGCGGGCAGCATGAACAAGGCCGCGGATCTGACGCTGGGCATGGCGTTGCGGGATTATACCTTTGACGACCATAAATCTCCGAAGGAGGAGACATCAGGGGGCGAAGTCGTGGTGACCTCAAAGACGCCTGCTGATCTGGAAGCTGCCTGTGCGCCGCTGCTGGCCCTGGCCGAAGGGGTGCATATGACCCGCGATCTGGTCAATGAACCCGCAAATGTTCTGACCACCACTGAATTCGCCCGCCGCATTGAGGAAATGAAAGAGATCGGCCTGGAGGTCGAGATTCTGGAAGAGGCAGAGCTGGAAAAGCTGGGCATGCGCACGCTGCTGAGCGTCGGCCAGGGCTCGGACAGCCCCTCCAAGGTGGCGGTGATGCAATGGCAGGGCGGCGATGAGGGGGCAGCGCCGCTGGCGCTGGTCGGCAAGGGCGTGGTGTTTGATACCGGCGGTATCTCCCTGAAGCCGGCTGCAGGCATGGAAGACATGACCATGGACATGGGCGGCGCGGGCGTTGTGACCGGCACCATGAAGGCGCTGGCGCTGCGTAAGGCCAAGGCCAATGTGGTCGGGCTGGTCGGCCTGGTGGAAAACATGCCGTCCGGGAATGCCACCCGTCCGGGCGATGTGGTGAAATCGATGAAAGGCGATACGGTCGAGATCATCAACACGGATGCCGAAGGGCGTTTGGTGCTGTGTGATGTGCTCTGGTACGCGCAGGAACGGTTCAAACCGGCAGGCGTCATTGATCTGGCAACCCTGACCGGCGCTGTCATAATCGGACTGGGGCATGAAAATGCCGGCGTCTTCTCCAATGATGACGATCTGTGCAACGCGTTCCTGAAGGCTGCAAAATCCGAGGATGAAGGCGCCTGGCGGATGCCGTTGGGGCAGGCCTATGACGATCAGCTGAAGTCGCGCATTGCCGATATGAAGAACGTGGGCGGCCGCCCAGCAGGGTCGATCACCGCAGCGCAGTTCCTGCAGCGGTTCATTCAGGACGGAATGCCCTGGATCCATCTGGACATCGCAGGCGTCGCTTCGGTGAAGTCTGACACGTCATATGCGCCCAAGGGGGCCACCGGCTGGGGTGTGATGGCGCTGAACCGGCTGGTCGCGGACAAGTTTGAGGCGGAATAATACCTTATGGGATCTGCCTATTTCTACCATCTGACGCGCAGGCCGTTGGAAGAGACCTTGCCGGTCCTTCTGGACAAGGCGCGCGGGGCGGGCTGGCGCATCGCGGTGCGCGGCCGCGACCCGGAGCGCATGGGGTGGCTGGATGATCGCCTGTGGCATGGTCCGGAAGACAGCTTTCTGGCGCACGGGCTGGCGGGTGGCCCTCATGATGCCTTGCAGCCGGTCCTGCTGACAGCAGGACCGGAAGCGGCCAATAGCCCGGATTGCGTGATGGCGGTGGATGGCGCTGCTGTCAGTTCTGTGGAAGTGCAGGCGCTGAGCCGTGTCTGCATCCTGTTTGACGGCACCGATCCCGAGGCTGTGCAGCATGCCCGCACGCAATGGAAAGCGCTGACTGATGCGGGGTGTTCTGCCCAGTATTGGTCAGAGGAAAGCGGTCGCTGGGAAAAGAAAGCCGAGAAATAGGCGGGTTGCCGGTTTTGAACCCGGCCTTTGGCAGAAAACCGCCGAAGTCCTGTGTGGGATGTTTCACATGGGCAACAATGTCTCGATTTTTAATCACTCACCCATTATTCCTGCCTGCACAAATTCCGGAAAACCGGAAATCGACCAGAAAACTGGGCCAGAATACTGGGGGGACGGATGAATTTCGGACATGCGGTCAAGCGGCTGCGGCTGCTTTCTATTGTTGGCGCCGGCCTGCTTGTTTTGGCCAATTGCGGCGACCTCCAGAATGGGTCCGTCAGCCGGGCAGAAGTTGACGCCGCGCGGCTGGAATATGCGGTCCAGGAAGTTCAGTACCTGCAATCCAAGGGCCGCCGTGTCTGGTGCGTGCCCTTTGCCCGCAATGCCAGCGGCATTGAAATTTTTGGAAATGCCAAGACCTGGTGGGCGCAGGCCAGTGGGCAATACAGCCGCAGCAAGGAACCACAGCCTGGCGCGGTCATGGCATTCAGCGCCACCCGTTCCAATCCGTTGGGGCATGTCGCCGTCGTTTCGAAAGTTGAGGACGCGCGCAGAATCCGGGTCAATCATGCCAATTGGCAGCGCAATAAAGTCTCGCTTGGCATGGCAGTGATTGATGTCTCTGAAAAGAACGACTGGTCTGCGGTCCGGCTGGAAAGCAATCCGGGCGCCTTTGGGCGGGTCTATCCGATAACAGGTTTCATCCTGTCACCGCAGAACGGCTGACGGGGAGGGGCTTTGCCCCTCTTGTCCCTTTGGGGACAATTCACCCCAGGGTATTGGTGACCAGAAAGAAGCCGGGCTTGCTGTCTGCAAAAGACCTTGATGCAAAGCCTGGGGCCCTAATAGGGTCAGCGGGTCAGCATCAGCGCGCCGCTGCGGATTTCGATGCTGGACCAGCGTTGCAGATAGCCCATGCCAAGCAGGGATTTGTCCAGTTGGCCCTCGTTGACCCAGACCCTCAGGTTGCTGTCGGAAATGCCGCCGAGCGAGATGTCGTCCACACGGACCGAGGCAGTCCTTACCTCGCCGTTGGCAGTCATTGCGCGGCCAAGATAGGCGAGGTTTTCCGTGTCGATGCCCGCACGCCTGGCATCCTTTTCATTGAGAACGATCTGGGTGGCGCCGGTGTCGACCAGAAACTCAACCGGGGCGCCGTTGACGCTGAGGGTCAGGTAGTAATGCCCGTCCGGGGACCGGGGCACCTCAACCCGCCCTGCATCCACGGACACGCTTTGCTGCGGGCGGACAGTCTGGCGGATGTCGTCCCACAGACCGTAAGAGGCGATGACGCCAAGGAAGATGAAGCCCCAGACCGCGAACATCTGAAGTGTCCTGCCGAGGCTCTGGCGGTTCTGAACAAACACCCAGGAGCCGACGGCGATCAGCAGGACAATCAGATAGACAAACTGCCCGATTTCATATTCGCCCATGCGCTCACCTCCTGAAGGTAATGTAGGTGCGGTAGCGCGTTCTGCTAGCCTGCAAAGCCGAAGTCACGCAGACCGTCGAGCACGAACTGAACCGAAAGTGCCGCCAGAAGCATGCCCAGAAGTCGGGTGACAACGGTGATGCCGATTTTCCCCAGCATGCGTTCAAACAGGCCTGAGAACAGGCACATCACCAGAAGGATCGCCAGTACGGCGATCACAACGCCCATGACCATGGCAAAGCCCGCAATGCCGGGCTGCTGGCCTGTCAGCAGGATGACGGTTGCAATTGAGCCGGGGCCGGCCATTAGAGGGATTGCCAGCGGGAAAACGGAAGGATCGTCAAAGTCATCTTCTTCGCTGCGGTCTTCACGCCGTTTGTTGCGGCGCTCAAACAGCATGTCGAGTGCGGTCAGGAAGAGAAGCACGCCGCCAGCGACACGGAAGGCGGGCATGGAAATGCCGATGAACCCCAGAACCGCCTCGCCCAGTGCGGCGAAGATCGCCAGCAGAATGACTGCGGTAACCGTTGCCCGCAGCGCGATGGAACGGCGCCGGGCAGAGGGCATGCCCTGAGTGAGGGCGATGAAGACTGGCGTCAGGCCAATCGGATCGACGATGACAAAGAGGGTGACGAAAGACGTGATCAGAAATGCGGTGTCTATCATTGTGTCTCAGCCTGCTCCAGTTTTTCGAGCGCCTCCATCCACAAACCTTCGGCCCGTTCCAGCGCCTCCAGGCACTCGGCGTGTTTCTTTTGCCAGACTTGAATATCGCCCGCCTTGCCCGGTTCATACAGGCTAGGGTCGGCGAGCTTTTCGTCAAGCTTTTCACGCATTTCGCTGAGCTTTTCGACGCGGGCCTCTGATTTGCGCACCTCGGAGCGCAATCCCAGCAGCATATCGCGGGAGGCACGTTTGGGCTTGGCGGGTTTGGGTGTCTCTGCCTTGGGCGCAGGCTTGTCGCGGGCCAGCAGCAAAGCACGGTAGCTTTCCAGATCGCCATCAAAAGGTTTGACACTGCCGCCTGCGACCAGCCACAGCCGGTCTGCCACAAGGCCAAGAAGATGCATGTCATGGCTGACAAGGATCACTGCGCCTGAATAGGCGGTCAGTGCCTCCACCAGCGCCTCGCGGCTTTCGATGTCCAGGTGGTTTGTCGGCTCATCCAGGATCAGCATATGCGGCGCGTCGAGGGTGGCGATCAGCAGGCTCAGCCGTGCTTTCTGCCCGCCTGACAGGCGCCCGACTTCGGTTTCGGCCTGCGCCGCCCCCAGGCCAAAGCCTGCAAGCCGCGCGCGCAGTTTGGCAGGTGCTTCATCGGGGCGCAGGCGGCGCAGGTGTTCGATAGGGGTTTCGTCAACGTAGAGCTCATCCACCTGATGCTGGGCGAAATAGCCGATGCGCAGCTTGGAAGACCGTGTCATCTTACCCGACATCAAGGGCAACCGGTCGGCGAGCAGCTTGGAAAGTGTCGATTTGCCCTGACCGTTTTTGCCCAACAGAGCGATGCGATCGTCCTGATCGATCCGCAGGTTCAGCCGTTTCAGGATTTCCGTGTCGCCATATCCGGTTGTGCCGCCTTCCAGATGTATGATCGGAGGCGACATTTCCTCTGGCTCAGGGAAAGTGAAGGCGCGCAGGGCGGCTTCCTGCGGCGTGGTGATTGGCTTCATCTTGGCGATCATTTTCAGGCGCGACTGGGCCTGCACCGCTTTGGTGGCCTTGGCCCGGAACCTGTCCACAAAGCTTTGCAGGTGGGCGCGGCGGGCATCCTGTTTTTTGGCTTCCGCCTGTGCCGCCAGAATACGGGCGGCGCGGGTTTCGGCGAAGGTGTCGTAGTTGCCCTGGTAAAGGGTGAGCTTCTTGTCTTCCAGATGCAGGATCGCGCCGACAGCCCGGTTCAACAGTCCGCGGTCGTGACTGACGATCACCACCGTATGCGGGTATTTCGCCAGATAGCTTTCCAGCCACAGCGCGCCCTCAATGTCGAGGTAGTTGGTTGGTTCGTCCAGGAGCAAAAGGTCAGGCTGGGCAAACAGCACCGCTGCCAGCGCCACCCGCATCCGCCAGCCACCAGAGAAATCGGCGCAGGGACGTTTCTGGTCTTCATCGTCAAAGCCCAGGCCCTTGAGGATCGCGGAGGCGCGTGCCTCGGCCGACCAGGCGTCAATATCGGACAGGCGGGTCTGGATTTCGGCGATGCGGGCCGCATCGGTGGCGGTTTCCGCCTCTGCCATCAGGGCGGTACGCTCTGTGTCGGCGGTCAGCACGGTCTCGACCAGCGACACATCCGAGGCTGGCGCTTCCTGTGCCACACCGCCGATGCGGGCCTTGGAGGGCAGAGAGATGCTGCCGGTCTCCAGCACCAGCTCGCCCCGGATCAGCCGGAACAGGGTAGTTTTGCCGGTGCCGTTGCGCCCGACCAGCCCGACCTTGTGGCCGGTTGGAATGGTGGCGGATGCGCCCTCGATCAGCGGGCGGCCTGCGACCGAATAAGTGATGTCCTGAATGCGTAGCATATCCGGCTCTTAGCAGAGAGATGTGTGTGCCGCCAGCGGCATTGACAGCCGCAGAGCTGCTGTGTCTGATGACGCTGATTTTATTCCATTCATCACCTATCAGACGGTCTTTTCTGAATGCGCCCTGTCCGGACACCGCCGCATATTGCCACTCTGATCCTGGTGACAGGTCTGGCGGTGTTGTCGACGAATATGTTTCTGCCGTCACTGGGGCGGATCGCAGGGGAGTTTCAGGTCGATTACGCACTCGCCAACCTGTCAGTTGCGGCCTATCTGGCAGTCTCGGCGGTGCTGCAGATCGCGATGGGGCCGCTGTCGGACCGCTACGGCCGCAGGCCTGTGATGCTGGTGTCGCTGATGATCTTCATGGTTGCATCCATCGGCTGCGTGCTGGCGCAGGATATCTGGGTGTTCCTGAGCTTCCGGCTGTTGCAGGGGGCTGTGATTGCCGGGGCCGTGGTCAGCCGTGCTGCAGTGCGCGATATGCATTCCACCGCCGAGGCCGCAAGCAAGCTGGGCTATATATCGATGGCCATGGCGCTGGCGCCGATGCTGGGACCGATGCTGGGCGGGTTCCTGGATATGGCTTTTGGCTGGCGCTCGGGGTTTGTTCTGTATTCGCTTTTGGGCTGTGTCATGCTGATGGTCTGCTGGGGCGACTGGGGCGAGACCAACAGCCAGCGCTCGGCCACATTCGCAGCACAGATGCGGACGTATCCCAAGCTGTTCTCATCGCGCCGGTTCTGGGGATACAGCTTCTGCGCGTCTTTTTCGGTGGGGGGCTTTTATACCTTTATCACCGGGGCGCCAATGGTGGCCGAGGCCTGGTTCGAGCTCAGCCCGGCAATGCTGGGGCTGGGGATCGGGATCATCACATGGGGGTTTATGGCCGGCAATTTTGTGACCGGACGGCTGGTGTCACGGGTTGGGCTGCTGTCCCTGATCATTGCCGGGCGCTGCTTTGCGCTTGCCGGTCCCATTGGCGGGCTGTTGCTGTTTTCGGCCGGGCTGGGGTCGCTTTGGGTGTTTTTTGGTGCGGCGGTTTTTGTCGGGTTCGGAAACGGGCTGACAATTGCCAATGCCACCGCAGGATTGATGTCCGTGCGGCCAGCGCTGGCTGGCAGCGCGTCGGGATTATCGGGAGCCATGATGGTTGCCGTGGGCGCCGTGCTGACCACATTAACCGGGGCCCTGGTTTCGCCGGAAAACGCACCCTTTGCGGTATTGGGGGTTATTCTGGGAACCAACAGTCTGGCGATGGCTTCGGCATTATATGTGCTTCGGATTGACCGGCTGGAGCCGCTGCCTGAGGCCGGCTGAAAGCACCCGAAAAAAGCCGCAAAGCTGGGTGGCGGGCAAACTCCCCCCTTTCCATGACGCCAAAGCCATGTTACCCGGCGCCGGAACGCTATGCTGGTTTTCGCAGCAGAACTGACATGAAACCTTTTTCAGGAGATCACCCGATGGCTCTGGAACGCACCTTTTCGATCATCAAGCCCGATGCAACCCGCCGCAACCTGACCGGCGCAATCAACGCCAAGTTTGAAGAAGCTGGCCTGCGTGTTGTTGCGCAAAAGCGCATCCACCTGACCAAAGCCCAGGCGGGCGAATTCTACAAGGTGCATGCTGAGCGTCCGTTCTACGACGAACTGTGCGAATTCATGGCTTCTGCGCCGATCGTCGCCCAGGTTCTGGAAGGCGAGAACGCCATTGCCAAGAACCGTGAAGTGATGGGCGCCACCAACCCGGCAGATGCCGCGGCAGGCACCATCCGCGCCGAGTTTGCTGAATCGGTTGGCGAAAACTCCGTGCACGGTTCCGACGCTCCGGAAACCGCAGCAGTGGAAATCGCTTACTTCTTCTCCGGCCTCGAGCTGGTCGGCTAAGCCACAAGATTGTCGGTAAAATTAAAGGCCGTCCCTGTTGGGGCGGCCTTTTCCTTTGGCAGGGGCTGAGCGTCAGCGCGGCGGAGATTCGGACATCTTCAGATCAGCCGGCGTTGCCCGTACGCCGATCGCGTCCAGTTCAGCCAGCAGTTCTGAGCTGTGCTGCGGGCGCGTCTCTGCTTTGATGGCGTCAAAGCGTTTGCGCAGCTCCTCCTTCTCCGTGCCTTTGCAATCGTTCCAGGGACGCCCCTGCAACGCCATAACCAGAACGTAATAGCCGATGAAATGCGGCCGGGTACCGGTTTCCAACAGTTTGGCATAGGCCGCATCAGCGCCAATCGCGCGCAATTCCTCAGCTGAGGCGATGCCAGCTTGGCGGCAAGCTTCCTCATAGGCGGGGCCAAGGTTTCGGATCGAGGAAATAGGGGTGTTCATGGTTTGTTTCTACTGGTGCAACTGTCCTTTGTCACGAAAGAATCCGCGGTCTCCCCAAGTTTCACTCCGCCGCGTTGACGCAGGCTGCGGTTCAAGTTCGGGGGTGGACAGCGGCATGTCCGGCCAATGCGGCTGTGCCTGCAATGCAGAAATGCCAGCGGGTGCTTAAGCTGCGGGAGGTTTATAGGCGCTTGGCGGAGCCCCGGTCCAGCGGCGGAAAGCCCGGTGGAAATTGGCCGCAGAGGAAAATCCGGTGTCCTGGGAAATCTCCTCGATACTCTTTAGGCCTGATTGCAAATCCCGGATTGCCAGATCACGCCGCAGCCCATCCTTGATGGCTTGAAAAGAAGTCTCTTCTGCATCCAGCCGCCGCATCAAGGTTCTGGGGGTGACACTCAGCGCCTGCGCTGTCTCTGCCAGATGGCAATTTTCCCAGCTGCTCCGATACAGAAATTCCCGCACTTTCAAAGACTGAGTATGTTCGCGGAACCCGGTGAAAATCCAGTCCCGGGGGGCACGGGCCAGGAATGTGTTCAGCTCTGCGTTGCTGCGGCGGCCGGGCAGGCCAAGACTCCCGGCTTCAAAGGAAATCGACGAGCAGGGTGCGCCGAAACTGACGGGAGCCGGAAAAATGACCGCGTAGTCCTGTGCAAAACCGGGACGGTCAAAGGCGAAATGAACTGCGTGGACCGGCACTTCGTATCCTGCGAGCCATGACAGCAGCCCATGCGCCAGTTTCAGAATCAGCATGTGACCGAACCGCTGAACCGTTGATGTGCCCTGGGGCACCAGCTGCAGCCCGCTGCCGGTGCTGTCTTCCATAAGGTGAACCTGGTAGTCGTCCAGCAACAGGTTCCAGAAGGTGGAAAACCGGTGCAGCGCAGCGGGCAGTGTGCTGGCCTCGCGGACGGTGGTCAGCAGGTGCTGCAGGGCTCTGGGTCTCACCGGGCGGCTCCAGAGACCGGTCATCTCGTCACCGGTTTCAACAGCGGCGATCTGATACAGCCGGACGATTTGATCCAGAGTGACCCGATGGGTCAGCTGCCCGTCTGACAGGTTCAGCCCGGACCGCTTGAGAAGGGACTTCAGCTGGCAGTCCTTGCAGCACAGCCGCAGCGCATCGATCCAATCCCCGGCAAATTGCGGTGACAGGGTTGCAAGGCTGGCGGCCTCTGGTGCGGTGGGCTGTGCGGCTGTCAATGTGGATTGTCACTTTAGGAAAGGATGTTGTCTATTTTGAACGTGGAACCTGCATCTTACAATGCGTATCTGGCATGAAAGAACAGTAATCCGGAGCGGCGGAAATGACCTATCAGGCACCCATTCGTGATATCATGTTCAATATTGAGCATTTGGCAGCGATGCCCGAACCGGATGCGGCAGGCGGCGGCATTGAGCTGGCGGATGTTGAAGCCGCGCTGGATGCGCTGGGACGGTTCTGTTCGGATGTCATTGCGCCACTGTCCAGGATCGGGGATGAGACCGGAGCGCGGCTGGAGGGGGCAGAGGCGGTGCTGCCCGAAGCCTATAGGCAGGCCTATGCGCAGTTTGCAGAGATGGGCTGGCAGAGCCTGCCGCATCCGGAGGCGTTCGGTGGCATGGGCCTGCCGCGTGCGGCTGCGGCGGCTGCAACCGAAGTCTTGAATGCTGCTGACCTGAGTTTCGGCCTGTGCCCGCTTTTGACCGATGGTGCAGTAGAGGCGCTGTTGCTGACCGGGTCGGATGCACAGAAACAGCTGTATCTGCAGCGGATGATTTCTGGTCAATGGTCCGGCACCATGAACCTGACCGAGCCACAGGCTGGCAGTGACTTGGGCAGGGTGCGCTGCAAGGCGGAACCGGCTGGTGACGGCAGCTATGCCGTTTCCGGCACCAAGATTTTCATTACTTACGGTGCGCATGGGCTGACGGAAAACATCATTCACCTGGTGCTGGCGCGCACCCCAGGTGCCCCGGCAGGCCCCAAAGGATTAAGCCTGTTTATCGTGCCCAAGTTCCTGGTGAAGGAAGATGGCACGCCGGGCCGCCGGAATGCGGTCACTTGCATCAGCCTGGAACACAAGCTGGGGGTCCGCGCCAGCCCGACAGCCGTGCTGGAATACAATGACGCGACCGGTTTTCTGGTCGGAGAGGAAAATCGCGGCCTGGAATATATGTTCGTAATGATGCGCGCCGCGCGCTTTTCTGTTGGCGTGCAAGGGGTAGCCGTGTCGGAACGGGCCTGTCAGCATGCCATGCAATATGCACAGGAGCGTGTCCAAAGCCGCCCTGTGGATGGCAGCGCCAAGGATGCCGTGTCGATCATCCGTCATCCGGATGTTCAGCGGATGCTGTTGCGGATGCGGGCCTTGACCGAAGGCGGGCGGGCGCTGGCGGTTGCCACAGCGGGTTGGCTGGATCTGGCCGGGCAAGGCAGTTCTGAGGCCGAGGATATGGCCGAATTTCTGGTGCCGCTGGTCAAGGCCTTCTGCACAGAACGGTCCCTGGAGGTGACCTCTTTGGCGGTGCAGGTGCACGGCGGCATGGGGTTCATTGAAGAAACAGGGGTCGCCCAATTCTACCGCGACGCACGAATCCTGCCGATCTATGAAGGCACCACTGCGATCCAGGCCAACGACCTTCTGGGCCGCAAGGTGCTGCGGGACGGCGGTGCAACTGCCCGCCGCTTTGCCGCGCTGGTGGCAGACACAGAGCAGAAACTGCTGGCCGGGACTGTCCAGGGGCAAGCCGTGGCAAAACGGCTGGGCCAGGCGCGAGGGATGTTTGAGACCAGTCTGGACTGGCTGCTGCAAACCGCAGAAAAGGACCCGAATGCAGCCTATGGCGCCAGTGTTCCATTCCTGATGCTGACAGGCAATCTTGCCACGGCCTGGCAGTTGGGCCGCTCTGTGCTGGCCGCAACCGCCAAGCTGGAGCAGGGCGAAGACACGCCCTTCATGACGCGGAAAATCGCCACGGCAGTGTTTTACGCACAGCACATCCTGGTGGAATGCACAGCCGAAAGCCAGCGCATTACCGATGGCAGCGCCAGCCTTGGCGATGCCGCGCTCACTCTCTGAATATTTAGCAACAGCGGCACAGTTCTGTGCCGGAACCGAAGAAAAGGCCGAATCCATGACCCAAGCGGCAAATGCGCACCTTTATGAAAACCTGGATATTAAACAGCAGGACAACGGCGTCAGCATCGTCCGGCTGAACCGGCCAACCAAGCGCAACGCGCTGGATGAAGCCACCATCGAGGAATTGGTCAGCTTCTTCAGCAGCGCCCATCGCAATGGTGTGAAGGCCGTTGTGCTGGCCGGGAAGGGGGATCATTTCTGTGCGGGGCTTGATCTGGTTGAACATTGGAAGGCAGACCGCAGCCCCGATGACTTCATGCATGTGTGCCTGCGCTGGCATGAAGCTTTCAACAAGATGGAATACGGCGGGGTGCCGGTGATCGCTGCCTTGCAGGGCGCGGTTGTGGGCGGCGGGTTGGAACTGGCCAGTGCAGCGCATATCCGGGTCATCGACCAGAGCACTTATTTCGCGCTGCCAGAGGGCCAGCGGGGGATTTTCACCGGCGGCGGTGCCACCATCCGGGTGTCTGACATGATCGGAAAATACCGGATGATCGACATGATTCTGACCGGCCGTGTTTATCAGGGCCAGGAGGCCGTCGATCTGGGGCTGGCGCAATACATCACCGAAGGCTCCAGTTTTGACAGGGCGTTGGAACTGGCGGACAAGATTGCCGAAAACCTGCCGCTGACAAACTATGCGATCTGCTCTGCAATCAGCCATTTGAACAATATGTCCGGGATGGATGCGGCTTATGCCGAGGCAGTAGTGGCCGGTGTAGTGAACACCCAGCCCGCAGCACGGGAGCGGCTGGAGGCCTTTGCGAACAAGACTGCAGCGCGGGTGCGCCCCAATAGTTGAAACTGAAGCACATGCGGCCAGGTGCAAAGGTGCCTGGCGGCGAGGTCATACCGTGTAAACTGGCCGCTTCTGCAATTGCTGGCCGATGTCGATGCTGAAAAGAAAAGGGCTTAGCGGTGAAACGCTAAGCCCTTGAATTCTTTGGCTCCGGCGGTAGGGATCGAACCTACGACCAATTGATTAACAGTCAACTGCTCTACCGCTGAGCTACGCCGGAACATGTGGCGTCGTATAGGATTTCCAGCTAGCTGCGTCCAGAGGAAAAATTCGTGCAAACAGAAAAATTTTGGAGGCTTGGGCCGCAGTGTGGTGCCGGGGCTCAGATGGCGCCAATTCCTGTATGCATCTGCTCTCAAAGGTGGGTTGTCATCCTGTAGCCCGGGGCGAAAAATAGTTTGGCCAGGGTGACAGGCTTGCTGCGCAGCCAGGTGATGCGCTCGGTGGTGAAAATCGGTTCGCCCACTTGGGTGTCTAGAAATTCGGCAACCGGCTGGTCGGCCTTGGTGGCCAGAAAACTCAGCTCCAAATTGGTGAACGGCACTTTCTGGACCAGCCAGTCGTTTGGGCCGGAGCAGGAGAAATCCGCCTCCAATACCTCAGGAATGCTGTCCGGAACGATCCAGCGGGTTTCATACTGAAACGGCGCATTGCCCGCATAGTGCATGCATCTGAGGTATAAAACCTCGCAGCCCTGGGCGATGTTCATCCTGGCTGAAAGCCAGCCGGGCGCTGGCATGGCAGCGCGTTCGACCAGAGCGTAACGATAATCAGCCCCGGTTTCTGAAATCTCATCCCGGATCAGCGGAATCGCAAACTGTGCTTTTCTAACAGGCGCATTCAGGACTCTGGTGCCGGCTTTGCGTTTGCGCTCCAGGTAACCTTCCTCTGCCAGTTCCCGCAGCGCCCGGTTGACGGTGGTGCGGGTGCTGGAGAACTCCGCAGCCAGGTCGATTTCACTTGGCAGCAGGCTGTCCGGAGCCCAGATTTTGTTGTGGATGCGATCCAGCACCACCTGCTTGATGTCGCGATAGCTCATGTTTGCCCGGGGTGCGGCCATGCTGCCTCCAATAAAATGGCTAAATGGCTTTATATATAGACATAAGATCCTTGGAAAGCGGCCAGGGGGTGAAATGGTGTTGGCAGCACATAATTGCAAAAAAGCCCTCAAGCGATAAGCTTGAGGGCTTTTTATGGCTCCGGCGGTAGGGATCGAACCTACGACCAATTGATTAACAGTCAACTGCTCTACCGCTGAGCTACGCCGGAACGGTCTGTGCCGTATAGCGGTCCCGAATTGGACCGTCCAGAGGGCACCGGACACTTTTTCAAAAAAATTAGCCGTGGCTGAGCGCAAAGACCGAAGTGGCCGAAAGGGCGCCGTGCGGGGTCGTCTGGCCGCGGCCTGTAAGGTCGACGAGATGCGCCAGGACATTGCGTTCCGCAGCGTTGAGCAAGGCAGGTGGCGTTTCAGTGTAGATCTGCTCTGCCAGGCTGCGGGCCGTGGCAGGGGCCTGTGCCAAGGCGGCCAGAATCGCGGCCTCACGCGATTCCCGGTGCGCAATCAGCCAGTCGAGGCGTTCGGCCGGATCGGTGATCGGCGCGCCATGTCCGGCGTGAAAGACCCGCCAGCTGCGCTGCTGCAGGCGGCGGCAGGAGGCCATGAAGTCGGTCAGGTCGCCATCCGGCGGCGACACCAGCGAACTGGCCCAGCCCATCACGTGATCGGCAGTAAAGCAGGCGTCGCCCCAGGCCAGTGCGATGTGGTTGCCGAGATGGCCGGGTGTGTGGATCACTTCCAGCGCCCATCCATCGCCGCTGATAACGGCGCCATCCGCGACAGTGATATCGGGAGCGAACTCTTTGTCGATGCCCTCGCCGCCGCCGGCTGGCCCTTGTGCCGCGAGACGGGCCATCACCTGACTGCGTCCGGCTTGCGGTCCGCCGAATGCATAAACTGCCGCACCAGTTGCCTTGCTCAGCCTGCGGGCAAGCGGCGAATGGTCCAGGTGGCTGTGCGTCACAATGATATGGGTGATCTGCTGGCCGGGCGTCACTGCAGCCAAGATCGCGGCAAGATGTGCCTCCGAATCCGGGCCTGGATCAATCACCGCCAGCCCACCGGTGCCAAGCAGGTATGTATTGGTTCCCCGGTAGGTCATTGGCGATGGATTCGGTGCCAGGATGCGGCGCAGGCCCGGCTCCAGCTCCTCTGCCAGGCCTGGTTGCGGGTTGAAATCGTCCGGTGCCTGCATAGTTCTGCCCTATTGCTGTTTCACGGCCTGGGCAATCTTCCCTCTTTCCCCGGCGCCCTATAGGCTTAGCCCATGTTCTTCCAATGGCTCAAACGATATATGCCGCGCAGCCTTTATGCCCGGGCGGCCCTGATCCTGGTGGTGCCGATCGTGGCGCTGCAGATTGTGATCTCTGTTGTGTTCATCAAGCGCGACCTCGAGGATGTGACGGTGCAGATGACCGCAACCATCCAGCGTGAGATGGAGCTGCTGCGCCAGATCGCGGATGCAGCACCGGATCAGGAGGCAGCACTGGTGCAGATTGCCCCGTTGCTGCAGCCTTTGCAGATGCAGGCGCGATTTCTGCCACCGGGTGCGCCGCTGCCTGAGGATAGGTTCAGTCTGATCGAATTTTCGGGCCGGGTCGTGCGAGAGGAGCTGGAAAAGACTTTTCCGGGCTTTTTGGCCGCAAGGTTTTTGTCGGACCGGATGGTTTTGGTTTACTTTGGCACTGCCCATGGGCTGGTTGAGCTGAGCTTTGACCGCCGAAGAGTGACCGCAGCGGCGCCGCACCAGCTGATTGTCACCATGCTGCTGTTTGGCTTTCTGATGATGATGATCTCCTTTTTGTACATGCGCAATCAGCTGCGTCCGATCAAGCGGCTGGCCAATGCCGCAGAAGCTTTTGGCCGCGGCCGCGCAGTGCCGTATTCACCGGCCGGAGCAACGGAAGTGCGGGCTGCAGGAAGCGCGTTTCTGGACATGCGCGCCCGCATCGAACGCCAGATTGAACAGCGCACGCTGATGCTGTCGGGCGTAAGCCATGACCTGCGCACCCCGCTGACGCGGATGAAGCTGGAGCTGGCAATGCTGGATGAAGAAGACGCCGCGCCGATGCTGCGCGATGTCGATGAGATGCAGGCGCTTTTGGATGCATTCCTGGATTTCTCCCGTGGTGCGGCGGTCAGCGAACCCGAGCTTGTGGACCCGCAAGAGCTGGTCCGTGACATCATCAGCGATTGGCAGCGTCAGGAGAAACAGGTGGTGCTAGGGGAAATGAGCGGAACCGGGGAGGTTTTGCTGCGCCGCCAGCCGATGCGCCGCGCAGTGGCAAACCTGATCTCCAATGCGGTGCGCTATGGTGCCTGCGCCCGGATATCGGTTGCCGTGACAGATAAATCCATGCGGATCCGGGTCGAAGACGACGGGCCCGGCATCCCTGCAGAGCTGCGTGGCGACGCGATGCGCCCCTTTACGCGCCTGGACCCGGCCCGGAACCAGAACCGGGGGTCTGGTGTCGGGCTGGGGCTGGCCATTGTGGCGGATACAGCCCGCGCCCATGGCGGCACTCTGCGTCTGGGCGAAAGCGCCGATCTGGGTGGCCTCAAGGCGGATATCGTGATCGCCCGCTAGGATGCGCTGCAGCAAAGTTCTGGCTGTTTCGCCTGCTTTGATAATCCTATCGCCCGGTCATTGCTGAGATGCTGAAGGCAGCCGCAGCTGCAAGAGATTGGGCGGGGGAGCAGTTCCAGGGTTGATAGCAGCTATCTGGTTTCAATGCGTTCGCGCTGCAAACCACGCTGCACCATTGTCGCAACCTGATGCGCCATGTCTGACGTCAGCGCCTATGGGTCCAAATAGCGATGTTTGATAAGGGAGTGTTCTTGGCTCATCGTAACCACTGAGGAGTGGACGATGAGCAAGACAAGTAAGAGCCCCGGCGAGAAGGTCGTCAAAGACATCAAACGGGCAACCCGCAAACAGTATTCAGCTGAAGAGAAGATCCGGATCGTGCTGAATGGCCTGCGCGGCGCAGATAGCATTGCTGAGCTTTGCGGCCGTGAAGGGATTTCCCAAGGCGTTTACGACAAGTGGTCCAAAGACTTCATGGAAGCTGGAAAGAAGCGGCTTGCCGGTGACACAGCACGAGCGGCGACCCCCGACGAGGTCAAGGAACTGCGGCGCGAAGCTCATGATCTGAAAGAGGTTGTGGCGGAGCAAACACTCGAACTTCGACTGCTCAAAAAAAAGCATGGTCGGGGATGGGGGCG
>NZ_JBNAFX010000009.1:0-98803 GCF_049800895.1 Leisingera sp. S232
ACTAAGGCAGAACTGGATGGCCGCATCGGAGAAGGTCTCCGGTCGTCCGCGTTTGCCGCATCGCTCGGCGAACCAGGTCATGTCGCGGTCAAACCAGACCAGCAGAGAGCCGCGCTTTCGAAGTGATGCGTTATAGTTGGACCAGTTCGTTGTTCGATAGCGGGAAGAGGCAGGCTTCGGCATGCCGCCGATCTAACCTACGGGATTCGCAAAGTGAATCCTCTACGGCCTTTGTGCAACAACGCCTCTCCAACCACTGCAATGAATTGCTCGATATTCTTTAGACGGGACTTTTGCGTCTTTTCCTGCAGGTTGCCGTTCGAAACCCGGCGGTCCAAAGAGGCTTCGAAGTCAGGCAGATAGCTACGCAGTGTGACATCTGGTTTGCCGTCGCCGAAAGACTGCTCCAGCTCATGCTTTGCATTGGACACGAGTTCTGCTGCCCTCTCGGGTGTTGGAGGGTTCAAATCGAAACGTTGAAGCATTTGAAGCTGCCGCTCAGTATCGTCCTGAGATAGAGAAGTGAGCCTAATTTCGGTTTCAGCCTTCTCAAGTTCCTGAATTGCCCTTCGTGCCGTGTATGCATCCTGTGGAGGCGCCTCCTGCATGGTTTGCGGGATGACGTCGCCGACTTCAGGGCTGTAGGGAAACAGGTATCCCAAGTCGGACAGCCCGAGTTCCTTCACGGCAGTCTGAAACGCGCTGTCCGGCGAAGTCAGCTTAGCCTCCTGGACCTTCCGCAACACCTGTTGTCGCATCACTAGCTCAAGATCACAGCGCTTCTTTTCCGCCTCCCGCAGATCTGTAGTGCCTGCCGAGCGTCTGAGCTGTCTTTGGCCAACAGCCTCTCTCGCATCCTCCGGAACGGTGAGGACGACATAGTATTTCTGGCCTCGACGGCTCACCGTGGCAGGGTGCCAGTTCAACATTTTGCCTCGTGGGTAATGTCGCCTATAGTGTCAGGCGTAATGTCAGTTGTAGTCCCTTCAGAGACTTTCTGACTATATTATCAAGGAAATAAGGTCCATACCGACATGTGGAGGCGAGTACCGGAATCGAACCGGTGTACACGGATTTGCAATCCGCATGTGAGGCCTGTTTCTCAACAGTTTTTGTGTAAACGGACCCCGTTTGTTCACGACGGAAAATCAACGGCTTACAAGAAAACGGTAAACGGTTTTCGGGCTTTTGCAAGTCCCCAAAAAAGAAAAACCGTCGAGGGGGCGGCCACCCACCTCAACGGCTTTGGTATTCAATCTACACAAGACGTTTATCCGTTCGCGGCCCTCAACGCAATCGCGAGGGGTGCCTATGTCTAATATCAACCGCTTTGAATGGCTGAAGGCTGTCCTTCAAGTTAGAAACCTCAACTCAACTGCCAAGCTTGTCGCTTCAGCGTTGTCGGTCCAGTTCGCGAATGATGAAACAGGCCAGCTTAACCCCGGCCTAGCGACTCTTATGGAGTTCCTTGGCTTACCACTTTCAACGCTGAAACGAGCTATCAAGCAGTTGATCGATGCAGGGTGGTTGTCCCGAACCGAAGGGCGGGGCGCTGGCAACTGCACCAGATACAACCTGTTGGCCCCGCAAAAAATCGTCCCGTTCCGTCCAAACAGAAAGGGTCCAGAAGTGAGCCTTTCAGACCAGAAAAAGGGTTCACCCGTGGTTCAAAAAGGGCCCACTGTTGGGCCTTCCTATGAAGAACAATCAATAAAACAAAAGGCGCGGCATTCGCCGTCGCCGGACTTGCCTGCTGATAGGCAGTCCGGCGAGACGCTTCGGTTCGTTCCTGGTGGCGGAGGATACTTTGAGCGGGAATGGGATGATGCGCTCAGGCGATTTGGACTTCCTATGCTGTCGCGAGGTCTGCCCCAAGTCATTGAAAATGGACGCAAAGGGTACACGCTGCCTGATCTATTGCCTGCAAGCCATACAAACCTGGCTTTGCATCAGGAACAAATCAAAACAGTGAAGCGGCTGATGGAAGCGCACGCGCGCCAGTCAAATTTGGCAGTCGCTGCATGATCTAGGGAGGGACAATCATGATCAACGAACAAATTTCTGACTGCTCATTCTCGATTCCTGACGGCTTGAAGATCCCGGCGGCGGCCAAGTCTCATCCCCTGTTGGTGGCGGAGTTGAACTTTGGCGAGGAGGTAACGGAAAACAAATGGCTTTCTGAGCTATTGAAAGGAAAGTCTTTGGCTGAATTTGGCTGCAACTTGGGGCTCAGGGCCGCTTTTCTTGCACCGTACACTCGCCAGATTTTCTGCACTGATCCGGATGGCGTGTGCCTGCGCCTTGCTCGCGAGACCCTGCAACTCAACAAGCGTAGAAATGTCGTGGTGGTGGATCAAATCACGCAAACAGTCTCGGCAGACGCGCTGCTCTGGGACACCCGCCGCTACGGCAACGAATCTCTGCCAGAATTGACCCTGCAGACGGCACTGTTGATTGTAACCGGACCTCTTCCACGAAGCACCGCATCGAAAGTTTTGGACGCGGGCTACGAACACCTCTCCCAATACCATCGAGCAGCGGTGTTTGCCGCACCACGGGGGCAACATGGAGTTCAGTGATCTCTTTAATCTCTCAGACAACGATTATGCGGTGGATCTTCTCACCCGTGTTTTCGGTGGTGTGGTGGAGTTTGTTTCCGGAGAAGGCGGATCTTTGACAGATGGAACGCTGCTCACAGACCTGATTTCGATCTTTAACACGGCGTGCCTTTTGCTCGCCCTGATCGTCGGAAGTTATACGACTTACGTGCTTGTTTTCGATACGGCCGCCGATGGCAAAACTTTCGGCAACCAATCGGACACAAAGTACACCATTGTTCGCATTCTTGTGGGGGCAATTGCGTTTGTTCCCATCCAAGGCGGGCTAACCGTGGCGCAACTTGTTCTGATCTGGCTGAGCGTCCAGGGATCGGCTTTGGGCGACGTGGCATGGCGTAAAGCCGCAGATGGCGCGCTGCGGAATGAGCCTGTCCTCGCTGCAGGTGTGCCGCTTTCGGAAACCGACTATCTGATCAATCAACAGTTCGCGAATACGCTCTATGCGCTCACCCACGGCGAACTGTGTCAACGCCAAATGGATCGCCTCGCAGTCCTCGCACAGAGGCCAGCAGGTACAACTCAGCGCATTGTAGATTCCGACAGTTTTGGAGTTACGCGAACGGGTTTTCTGGGAATAAACTCGACAGAATACACACACCTGGAACGTCAGATCTATTACTCGGATGAGGGCGGATCTTATGGTCGCGCCGACAATCTCTGCGCCAGCGTTTCGCACCAGGTCGAATACATTGCAGCCGTAGATGGCGAAAACAGCGCCGACTTCGCAACCCGCGTTGGTTCGGGTGTTCTGCTCAATCGATACCAAGCCGCTGACGGCGCGATTACCAGCAATCTGCTGCCTGTGGCATCCCAAATCGCAAATTTGATTTTCAACGGAGAGCGCGACCGGGACGCCATCCAAACCTTGATGGATGACGCTGTCTCGAATGCTTTTGCTAACTACATGGCCGGTATCACATCTGGGGGCTTGTCGAATGCCGAATATGAGGCGCTTCATGCTGATCTGCTCGACGAGGTGGATACCCTCGGCTGGCCGTTTGCATTGAACTGGCAGCGCGGCATTACAATGGCCGCTTACACAACGACCGGAAATGCTGCCGAGCTTCAAATCTACACCAATTTCGACAATGGCATAAACGATTATTTTGGCGGGCTGCTGTCGCGAATGACGGGTTCTGTCGATGCCGCGATGTTCCAGAAGGTCAATGATGACTTCGGATTTCTGGAGCAATTCGAAGGTTTTGTGATCGAGCTGGGCACCTATAGACCTGGCGCGACAGCTACTGTAGTGAACGCTGGGAACAGCGACACCAGCGGGTGGTTCTATCGTCTCTATCAGGTTTTACTTGAAGTCTTCACGGTCACTGATGGCGGCGACACTGCGATCTATCTCGATCCGATGGCGGACGTAATCACCGTCGGCAAACAAATCTCGGCCGTTGGCGGGACAATGATTGCCGTTGGAGCTGTTGCGGATGGTGTTTCGATGTTTGGCGGGCTTGCAAAGGGTCTCGGATATGTAGCCGAATATCTGCTTTACCCGGTCGGATGGGCGCTGCTGCTGTTCGGTTTTGTATTGATTGCGATCATACCAGCGATACCGCTTGTATACTTCTTTGCTGCTGTGTTGTCCTGGCTGCTGACAGTCATTGAAGTCCTGTTTGCAGCGCCGTTGGCCGTTCTCGCATACTTCGCGCCCGCCCGAGATGGAACGCTAATCGGCCCGATGGCAGGTATAATGACCTCGATCCTTGGAGCGGCTCTGCGACCGCTGTTCATAATCGCGGGTTTTATTGCGAGCCTGATCGTCATGCGGATCGGAATGGATTTTCTGTTCCTGATGTTCTCGGGCTTCCTTGGTTTCATGACGGCGGGTGGGTCCTGGTTCACAGTGATCATTCTTGTTGGTTTGGTCTGCATGTATGTCCTGGTAACGCTCTACCTGGTCATTGTGGCATCCAGTCTGATCACAGAGCTGGGTGATCGCGTACTTTCTCTCGCCGGGATGCTCACTGAAAGAGCGAACACCATGAACCTTGAATCCAACGTGGTTGGCACAGCCGCACCCACACGGATCATCAGCAATCAAGCAGCTGCCGTGGGACGTGTGACCAAGGCCGGTGTCGGCCATAGCGCGCAGCGCCTCCTCAAAGGTCCAAAATCGAAAGGAAACCGATGATGAAAAAGACAATCATCGCAATATTGGCATTGTCGGTTCTGGCCGGATGCAAAGATGACAACCCGAGCGCTGAGGATATTGAACAAGGCTATTTGAACGGGATTGAGGCCGACAAAGCTGCCGCTCTGGCGCAATACGGTTCAATCGAAAACATGCCAGCTGGCTTGCAACTCTCGTTGAAAATGCGTGCCAGGAACGTAAAGCTGACCTCGTGCGAAGAGCATCCAACCAATGTTGGTTATCTGTGCATCTACAATTTCGACCTGCTCCGCGATGATGGCTTTGTGGTGCAGGCAGGCATCAAAGATATTCGTGGGCATGTCTTCAAAGGTGATGCCGGTTGGCTTGTCGAGGAGGTCGCGCAATGACCGCGTTTCTTGATAACCTGCTGTTCGACATGGCAACCACGTTCTTTCGCCCGTTCACCGCTCTAAAAAGGGGATGGGACGAGAGGCTGGGTCGGCGGTATCTCGGCGCGGCTTGGGCGCTCGTCCTGTTTTTGCTGGCTTGGGGTTTTCTGCTGAGTCTTGCCGTAGACGACATTCCAGGCAGCAACATTGGCACCGTATTTTATCTGGCGTCGATTGTCCTGATCCTTTGGTCCATCACTACCAGCTATGCGGCTCTATTGGTCCTGGCGATGTTCGTGATTTCGGCTCTGCGCAAGCCGAAGAGCCGATAGCTAGAAAGGGAAACTGATCATGCCCAACAAGCAGCGCACTCCGACAACCAGCCCGTTCCAGGTAAAGTGTCCCCACTGCGGGACCATCGCTAAGAGTTGGCATCACACGACAAAGTACATGCCCAAGGGCGAAACGCGCGGTGTTGCATGGTGTGAGTGTGGTCGCACTGGGGCCGACAGCGCGGGAGTGAAAGGCGTGGGCCGGGTGATCGAGGGATGAACAGCAAATTCAATCCAACTTCCGAGGACCTGGCGATTGCTCCCCGATTAGAGCGATGGGCAAAAATTCGGGATTCCAGATCCACACGTTTGCGCGGTGAAGTGACAGGGCACCCAGTTTTGGATGATCAACGGATCTTCACCTCGCCCCTTCTTGTGCTCGATCGTTGCAAACAATGGGCGCGAACGACCTCGCGTTTTTATGTCTTAGGAGAACCCGCCTACAAACAACCAACAGAGCTTGAAATTGCCCGCCGACGCCGCCAACTCCAAGACCATCGCGAACGGCTCGTCGAGGGAAAGCCCGTTCAGCTCCACACGCTCTCAGATATCCCAAACATTGCGCGTGCCGTTGCCCGTCACACAGCCGCCACGGAACTGGATGGGTGCGCTATTCTGGCCATCATGGAATCCGCGCATCCCATAGAGATGGCGGCGCTGGATGATGCTGAGGAACGGTTACTCAACCAACTTAAGGTGCAGCGCGATGGCATGCTTTTCTGACCAACAGGAATCCTGCACCACCGCCTGGCCAACCCTCCGATATTTGAGGTCTCCGGGCTGCCCAGGCTCCCCGCAAAATCCGCACCGACATCGCCCGCCACAAGGCAGGGGAGGAGTGGGTTTTGCGCCGTCCACCAGGACGGCTCGCAAGGATCGAAGATCTGCGCAGGCTGGAAGCCGGAGTGCTGGGGTTGAGGGGATGCTTCCCCCACCCGCTGTTTTGGGATTCCGCAGGAGGGCCCCAAAACGGATAGCGGGTCTCCCTTTTGGAACAAAGGGGAGATTAGGGGCGCAAAAATGACCAAAGGGAAAAGTGGTTCATTCAGAGCCAATAGTCTGACGACAAGCGATCTATCCGCAATGGAAAGCCATGAACTGCGCAATGATTTGGCGGGCCAGAAAAGGAGCGTACGAAAAGGCCCAGATGGCGAGCCGGTACCTCCCCTTTTGTATGATCCATATGGCACCGGGCTAACCAAGGGTGGACTCGTCAAGGCTCACGCAGAACACATCGACGGTGCCCGAGTTAACAAAGGTGCATCCAAGATCGCACGTCATGCCTTTCTGCAGTTCCCAACAGATCTCGATATCACTCCGGAGACTGAACAGATGATGCTCGATCAGGCCGTCGAGTTCGTAAATCAAACCCACGGTGGCCGAGCGGTTTTTCGTGGGCGACTTGATCGAGATGAGGAAGGCAGACACGGGGTCGATGTATTCTTTGCGCCGCGTTACGCCAAGACAACAAAGCGCGGCACCAAAGACTGGATCAGCCTCACCAAATTCGGAAAAGAACGGGCCGTCGAAATCTTCGGGCAAAAGCCGCTTCGGAAGAAGAACAATGAAGGGAAGTTCAAACCAGTTGAAGGCGACGACGGCAACGCGGTGATGGTCGATTGCGATAGCCAATACTATCAGGGGCGGGCGTTTCAGGATCTATGGTTCGAGCATCTGCACGACCAAGTCGGGTTGGATTGGGTGGAACGCGGGAAAAAGAAAGTGGGCCGCGATCAGGACCGGTTGGAGGTCGAGGAATTTAAGTTCCAGCGGGAACGCGAGAAGCTGGATCAGGAACGATTGGCGCAGAACCAAGACCTGGAGGAAGCGCAAAGGCAAGCTCAGGAGACATGGGAAGATGCATCCGATGCCCTGGACCAGTTGTACGCTGCAAAAAATGAGGCGGATGCTATCCGCGAAAAAGCCTACCAAGAAGGCCTGAAAGATGCTGAGCGCTCCATACAGTCAGAAATCGACCAGAGATGGGCCAAACATGGGGAACAGCGCTCGGAAGCTTTTGCAGAGGCTGAAGAACGCGCCTGGGAAAGGATCAAAGGTCGGATTGACGAGCTGGTCACTGAGAGAGCCTCCGAGCGTCTCCAGAAGGCCGAAAAGAAGGCTGAGGCCGCAATAGGTCGCCAACGGGCCCTCAAGCGTGCCCTAGACATGGTATGGGTTGTTCTGAGGCGTCTCATCGGTAGAGAAGATCTAGCAGCGGTAAAGGCAGCCCATGAAGCTGAACTTTCTAAGCCTGCAAAGGAGTTCAAACTTCGTGGGCCAGAGGGTCCTTAGCCTGAACAAACCTTTAGCGCCAGTGACTTATCACTCAGTTGCATCGGCAAACGAAAAGCATGTGCTACGTGGGGCAAAATCTATCAACCGACAGACTTTCCTATATAGGAAAAGGGGGAATGGTCACTGACAAACGGCTCAAGCCGCATACCTTGCAGAGCCCACTGTAACTCGATCGCCAGCGAAAGCACTTGGGACCATGCGACTTTCGCCTCACGAAACCGAGCGTATCCCGGTTGGCAGGTTTTACAGGAAAGCTTGGAAGTGAAGTATGCGACATCACCATGCAGAATCTGATCGGCTAAGGCCTCGGAGCCAGGGAGCTCCGAGTGGAATACGGGAAGCGTGCCAAAGGCTTCACGAATCTCAGCAGCTTCGGCGGCACCGTGGCGATGGCCGGTGATCAGACCAAGGATGTGTTCAGGACAATCAAACTGTTCACTGATACCCTGCGATGAGAAGCGCGCCTCCAGCGGCCCTGTGGCAGGCACTACAATCAGATCGGCCTTCGCAAGTGCCATCGACCGGGCATCTTCGGGATAGGCTTGTGTATCTATGAGAACGATATCAAAGCCGCGCGATGCAGCGGCAGCCAAAGCATCCTCAACGCGCTCGTCTGTCGAGCATTCGGCCAGTTCCAGTTGAGGCGGCCGTAACCGACAGGCCTCCATCGCAGTCAGCCATGTCTGTAATGTGGTAGGCTCCTGACACTTTGGGCCCCGGCAGGTCTGACTGGTGCAATCCATCACCATCACACGCTTGCCCAAAGCCAGAAACCCCGACGCCAGCGCCATAACAGCTGTTGTCCTGCCGGACCCGCCCTTGGATGCATGAATGGTGATTTTGTGCATACCGCATACCCCAACTAGTCAGTAGTATTTCGCACTTGATAAAAACGAAGCGGGCGGTCCGCAATCGTATTGCGCATATGCCCCTAGACGCCATAAGTGCTTTTCCTTCAGTCAGTTTGCATAGCGGTTTCCACCTGTATGGGTAAATGGATATGCGGCTCGTAGCTCAGGCGACAGTCGTCGAATTATAACAATATCCGCTTTGCCTTCTTATCTGCACAGAAGTATCCCATCGTACGAATTCGGTTCACGCCTTCGATGTCAACGTTTCTGCGCGTGAAGACCGGCATTATGTCGCTGCGATGCAACCGAATAGGGGTTGACTTGATGCACATAAATCTATGTGATGACGTCCAAGTTTTGACCCCGATTGCCGGTAATATGACCTATGATGAGTTCCAATCCGAACTTGAGCGTGCAGATTTGAGCGTTCGCGCTTTTGCTGAACTTATCGGTATGCGGCCAAATTCGATTTCCAATTACGCAAAGGCGGGCGAGGTACCTTCCCATCTCGCAATTATCGTAACATTGGTAGCAGAGCTCGCCAACAGAGCTGTAGACTATAAGGCTCTTATCGCCCGGTTAGAGATCTCACCAAAGCTACCACGTGGTGCTGCCTGTAATGGCGAATTTCGTGGCGACCTTCGATCAGAATCGGAACGCCAAGGCAAGTTGGATCTGTCTTGATGTTTCTAATGCAAGAGAACCTCTGTTTGGCTGGCGGTAGCCCTTTGTCTCCATTACGTGACCTGAGAACCTTTGATCTCAAGGCGCTGCTTATCGTGTTTGAAGGCCTGGATGCGGTCAAGGCGGAGGTCGCCTGTGCTTGATCTCGCCAAAACCATAACCGAATTCGGGGGAGATGAGGGGGCGTTACACTTTCTCGATGAACCAGGGCCAGATCTCCTATCTTACGCGACCCTGCTAGGGCATTCTCGTGATAAGGACGAGCTGTTGCCGGTCATTCGAGCAGTTTACGAATGGCAAGGCGCTCCCCTTATGTTTCTCGTCGACTCTCAGGAGGTTGAGGATAGTCCAGAAAAGCTTCTAGCCATTCGCCGTCTGCTCGCGATGCGTGGCGATGCGCCATATCTTGGCGTAGCCGCACCTGGCCGCCTCGAAGTGTATCGGGTCGCTCTCGATCAGAAGAAAATTCATGAAGCTCGCGTGAATGACAGGGTAATAGGCGGCCTACCGCGAGCTTTGACACTGCCCCATCTTGCGAATGAGCGCCCGGGCGCAGCTCTGGCCAATCAGCACTGGATTTCACAAGTCGTTCTGCGTCTGCTCACAGAAGCTATCAACGAACTGATCCGCTTGGACAACGTTAGCCATGAAGATGCGATTTCCCTAGTCGGGCGTGCACTATTTGCCAGATTCCTTGCCGACCGAGCTCTTCTGCCTCATGCAATGGATAAGAATGCTGCGACACTTTTTGACGACCCAAGTAGCGCCAAAACAACTTCGAACTGGCTTGACCAGACATTTAACGGTGATTTGCTTCCTTTGGGCGATAGCATTTTTGCAGCCCTTCCGGACGAAGCCTGCATTGTTCTAGGCAATATAATGCGCCGTGCGGATGGTCGTCAGCTGCATCTAGGTTGGGAAGAGCGATGGGACCGCCTAGACTTTGCGCACATCCCCGTAGGCGTTCTTAGTCAGGCGTACGAATTATATCTGCGTGAACACTCCCCAGTACGCCAACGACGCGAAGGAGGTTACTATACGCCACGTCCGATCGCCGATCTCGTCGTACGTGCAGCCTTTGCTGGGCTCCAAGATCAAAGCGGCCCAGAGAATGCGCGTGTGCTTGATCCTGCAGCTGGCGCGGGCGTTTTTCTTCTTACGGCCTTTCGGGAGCTTGTAGCTGCTAAATGGCGCAGCACAGGTGTCCGTCCAGGCACAGAAGAACTGCGCCAAATCCTATATGGTCAAATCTCTGGCTTTGACATCAATGAGGCGGCACTGCGGTTCGGCGCGCTCGGTCTTTATTTGATGTCGATCGAGCTAGACCCGGACCCGCAACCGGTAGACAAACTCCGCTTTACCAATCTGAGAGGCCACGTCCTGTATCTCCTTTCTGATCCTAGCGACGCGGCTGCGTCTGGATTAGGTAGTTTGGGGCCACTCGTTGGCCCTGAACATCACCATCGCTACGATGTCGTGATAGGAAACCCACCTTGGGCGACGAGTACCAAGCTTGCGAATTGGTCTTTCATAAACAAACTCACTTCGCAGATTGCTCAAGACCGCGGGGTCGAAGGTGCGCCAGCTTTGTTACCAAACGAAGTGCTTGACCTTCCCTTCGTCTGGCGAGCGATGGAGTGGGCAAAGCCAGAGGGGCAAATCGCATTCGCTCTACACGCCCGATTGCTTTTCCAGCAAGGGGATGGAATGCCCGGGGCGCGCGCGGCAATTTTCGACGCGCTCGAAGTCACATCCGTTATCAACGGTGCAGAATTGCGTCAGACTAAAGTTTGGCCAGAGATTACCGCACCATTCTGTCTGCTTTTTGCACGAAACCGAGTTAAGCCTCCCGAGGCTGGGTTCAGGTTCATTAGCCCTCATCGAGAAAGCTCTTTAAACGGAGCGGGTCGGATGCGCATCGATGCGCTCAACGCAGAGCCTGTCGCCGCTGAACGTCTCGGGCAAACGCCTGAGCTTTTCAAGATCCTATTTAGGGGGTCAGTAGCGGATGCGACGATCATTGAGCGGTTGCGTAGTCGGGGTCACCCGACATTTGAGGCTTTGTGGAAAGCTGAAGTGGGGGAAGGTAATCGGGGACGTTTGGCTGGCGCTGGAAGTGGTTATCAGACACTGAAAAACAGTAGTAGGGTACGAAAGAATGGAGATGGCAAGCCAGGTGTTGACGCCGCCTATTTGCATGGCTTTCCGGATCTAACAGTAGCAGCGTTGGCAAGTGTTTTGGTTGATGCTGGGTCGCTTCTAGATTTTCGACATGAGCGAATTCATGATCCAAGAAGGGCTGAGATATTTAAAGGCCCATTGATGCTTCTCCATCAATCCCCTCCTGCAGGTCAGGAGCGTATCACTACAGCGGTTTGTGAAACCGACATTGCTTATAACGAGTCCTTTTATGGTTATAGCCCCGGCCAACACCCGCAGGGTGGGCTTTTGGTGCGCTATCTGGCGCTCATTCTTGGCAGCCGTTTCGCACTGTGGTGGGCACTCATGACAAGTGGGAAATTCGGTGTGGAGCGCGAGGTTGTAGAAAAGGCTTCGCTTGAGCAGATACCGATTCCACCTCTAAATTCACTCGACAAAGAGCAATTGAATTCCATTGAAGGTATTTTTGCATCTCTCGAGAATGGCACCAAAGCATGGGAAGATGTCGATCAATGGGTTACGTCTCTCTACGGGCTTTCTGAGCGTGATCTTCAGACAATTGAAGATACCCTAACATTCAATCTTCCTTATGCAGACAATAAGGCTGGGGCCGAAGCGCCGCCATCTCCCCAGGCGCGTTCGATGTTCTGCGAGGTGCTCGCAAATGAGCTCAGCCCTTGGGCAAAGCGCTTCGGCACAATAGTTAGCGTTAGAGCAGTAAGTGTTAGTCCGCTTTCACCTTGGTACTGCATTGAGATTTTGACAGATACAGATTTTGATCACCCCTATGAAGGTTCTAGTGATTTGATTGCAATCTTGCAGGCGGCTGATGCTCTCGCCGCAACTGAAACAGAGCTTCGCCTCGCGCCTAACCATCTCCTTCACGCGCGCCTTGCGCAATCTCGATACTGGACCAAGACAAGAGCACGACTTCTCGCAAAACAAATCGTTTGGAGCCATTTAGACCTCCTTAAGTCTCGGAAGTCGGCTTGAGTACCTCTGTGTCAAACGCCAGTTTCGATCAGGTTGCAGCGCTCGTCAGCGGGGTCAAGTTGCCACTAGAGCCAATCGGCGAGGAATTCCTTGATATCGTTGTGGAAGGGCTCACTAGCGCGTTTGAGGATGCTCGTGCTGCAGCGCCTACCACTGTTGCCAACGAAAGCGAAGCGGCGGTTACGGCCCTTTTGGAGACTCACCTCAATCGAAAAATTGATGAAGACCCATTTTGGGGAACGCTGGTGGCTAGCGTCGGGCGCGGTACAGAAAGTGTCAATTTTGACGGTACGAAGCTAGAAAAACGCCCAGACCTCTCCATCACCTTTTCAGAACGTAGTCGGCGTTTCCCGCTGATTGTCGAAGCAAAAATCGTTGATCATCAATCTGGTAAGACCTCAAAGCTCTACTGCGACAATGGTATTGAGCGGTTTTTGAACGGTGACTACGCATGGGGATGCCAAGAGGCATTCATGCTAGCCTACGTAAGAGATACTTCGTCTCAATTGAGTACTTTGCAGGCTCGTCTATTGCCGACAAATAATTCTGTTGAACTACCGTATGCCACGCTCGAGGGCCCGTCGAAACGCTGTACTGGTGGCGGAGAATTGGCCATCACGCGCCATTCGCGCGCTTTCAACTATCCGTGTCAGCCTGCACCAGATCACAAACCTGGCGATATCCACTTATGGCACCTATGGTTGAGTTGACCGAGGGAAACCTAGGCGATTCTACTTCATAGTTAGGGATATTGCGATGACAGAAATAGAAAAGGACGACCAGCGCCTAATTACAATTCAAGATACAATCTGGGAGAGAATTACCTCGGACCCCGTCTATGAAAGCTATTCCGAGGTGGCTGCCGGTCAAACCGTAAAGACCAAGCCTCAACAGCGGGTAATGCGATACGATAACCTTACCATCAGCGGCATGCTAGAGGTTGTCTTTAATGGCAATATGTCCTCGGATGATTACAACCTGATTATTGTCGACAACGACCTAGTCATCCGGGACGGTGGTTCGATTGTGACTAATCAAAACCTAGCAATCCGTGCACGACGGTTCAAATCTGAGCAGGGTGAGATCACAGTTGGGGCTGAAGGTGTGCCAGAGCCTGGAGAGAGCTTCTACAAGCGCGCGCTTGATGGTCGAAACGGTCCCAACCCTGGCCGAAAGGGCCATAAGGGGGATGATGCTTCGCTCAAGTATTCTGCGCGTGAAGGTGGTGAAGGAGTTAAAGGTGATAGCGGCACTGATGGTATGGATGGGGAAAACGGTGGAGATGGACGACACGGATTGCACTCAGGAAACTTGAGTATTGTTGTCGACAAGTTTCACCCTGATACAGAGTTGCAGATAACAGCCTATGGTGGTCGGGGTGGTGACGGAGGTCGCGGCCAGGATGGCGGGCACGGTGGGTCTGGAAACAAAGGTGGAATGGGCGGTGATGGTGGAGATTCAAACCTACCTCGTGGCGCAGCAAGGGGTGGTAAGGCTGGAGAGGGTGGCGATGCCGGAAAAGGTGGTGATGCCGGTCGTGGTGGGCGACCTGGTAACGGCGGTGACGGAGGGGAAATCAGTATCGCCTACCGCACCAAAGGGTCACGCCCATTCTTGGTAACAGCCTTTAATCGCGGCGGCGCAGCTGGCAATCCTGGGCAGCACGGTGCGCCCGGCATTCCGGGAACACCTGGAGAGCCCGGGGAGCGAGGTTTTGGTGGTAAGGGGCGCTACGGACATAGTGATGGCGAAAGAGGTGAGCCAAACAGGCGTGGCCTATCTAAAGCCAAAGGTGCCAGTTATGAAACGCCAATTGGCCCAGGTGAACCCGGAGAAAACGGCAATCCAAATGTGGGTGCTAAATACAAGAAGGATCCAGCAATTTGGCCCTTTGCAACTGTACTGAGTGAAGAGGAACTGCAGGAGGTGTTTGATGCTTACCTTTAAGAGCGGGGTTCTGAGTGCGTATTCCGACAAGGCTTTTGGCACGGATTTTGACTTCCGCTATGTCAATACCTCAGCCATCCCCAACATATGGGAGATTGGGGATTCAGATGGGTACGTTCAGTATGACAGCAAAAACACCCTCAACATCCAATCAAACCATGAGTTTGTGGGGCTTGTGGTTCCACGCATTCCAACGTCCAATAATCCAGAAAGTGATTTCATTTGGATCAGAAAACCTGCTCCAGAGTACAAGGTCACATTATTTTTGGTGAAAGGCCACAATGAGCCAACTTTTGTTTACTCATGCCTGAGCCGGGACGTTTCATCACAGGTGGCAGACAGTCGAGTGATTGAAGTCGCGGGAGAGCGCCATATTCCAGTGGAAATCAACCTGCACTCCCAGACATCACAGTACATTGGGCTTCAGGGCGGTTCCGGTGAGACTTGGCTCCTAAGGGGCTCAATGGCGGCGTTTCCGATCGACGACGAAGACTGGTGAAGCGACGCCTGGAGAACTCCGGGCGTCACACAAAGGCAGTGCGACACCGTCGCAACTGCAAGCCTAGAGGTCGAGGCAGACATCTCGATCGAACAGTTGGTAGATAACTTTGATGCCCATCTGCGGCTCACAGAGCATTTGACAGTTCCTTTTTCTGATAAAAGGGGGGCGACGGTTTGCTTTGGTACCTGCTACGAAGTTAAAAAGGATGACCGGCTTGTTTGACGATGGCAAATAAACGCTGCCGTCAAGTTCGCCGTTCCTCACGTCAGACCATTTCCGATTGTTGGTCCCAATACGCCTCTGCCTCTTCCCAATGGCCAACGTCGTCTAGGATCTCCAAGGCAGCCTTCTCTATGTTCTTACATGATGTTCGTCGCGATTTTGGCCAATGAGCGACAGTGCGCGGAACCAATGAAAGCACCTTGCCAATATCTATATTTGGACACTCGTCGCGACACGCTGCGATCAGTTTGGCCGTCAGCTCTGCAATTTCTAGGCGGGTACTTATCGGGACCGGATCAGGGTTCAAATTGAATATGTCGTGCATTTCAATTTCCCCGTCGGCCAGTATCTTCTCCAATACATCGCCACCAACCGCTCTCCGACCGTTTTCGTAGTTCACCAAAGCACGTCTTGAGATTCCGAGAAAATTTGCAAAATCGGTCTGGTTCAGCTTCCGCTGCTTCCGGCACCTGATGAGACCTTCCGAAACGCAAATATGTTTACGGTTTGCCCGACGCTGTTTTGCGTCCTTTCTTCGAAGATACTCCGCATACTCCGCAGCCTCTCTTCTTCGTTGCTCATTCCGCTTTCGAGTTTGCCTTTTCCTCTCAGCTATACCTTGTGCCCTGAACTGGGCTTTGAAGTCGCGATCCATTGAAAAAGTCTCACCTGTAATTGCGCACGTTTGTGCTCAAATAGAGCTTAACTTCAACAGCGGGTATTTTACCACTGGAACCGCACAAAAACTTGTAGAAACTTGCGGTTAGGCGCAGTTTGGAGGATGCAACTTTGATTGCAATCGATGATATGGCAACACCTGAAGAGTGGTGTAAAAGACTGCAGAAATCCGGTGCTTCTGTTTCTGCACGAGCTCTTCGAAGTCTAGCTCGTGAGCATGGGCAGTTTTACTCACTTGGCCGAGCTATGATGCTCACCTCCAGTCACATCGAGGCGCTCATGTGCATTGAAGCCTCATCCTCTGCAAGTCAGCCAAGAGGCTAGTTTTTCCGTGTCGAGCAGCTCTCAAGATATAAGGCTAGTATCATCTGACGATCTTGCAGCCGCGCTTGGATTTGCTTCTCCGAACGATGCATTCCGCAACTTTTGCCGGTCTCTGGACATCATCCCGTTGAGGCGGAACCCTAATTTTTTTGATCCCAAACTCGTCCGTCTAAGATTGGATCAAGCACAGGGACTGCAAAGCGTAGATGAGATGCAAAGTGATAAAGTTGATCTTGTTGCGCAACGGAGGGCAAGACGTGCCGCGCAGTAGCTTGCCAAAGGGTGTGCATCGTGTTCGTCGCGATACCGTGGAAGGCGTGAAATTTCATTTTTATGCATGGCGTGGCGGAGGCCCGAAATTCTGGGAGTCATCCGTTAAGGAACCTCGCGAACCTGAGTTCCTTATAGCTTTTGCCGAAAAGGCTAAGTCCAGGTTTGCCGACGAATACATGACGCCCGAGATGGTGGACGGTTTTCTCGATAGCACTGCAATGCCGAAGGGCGAACGCACACAAGCGGATTATCGAAAATGGGCTCTGCGCTTTGCAGAGGAGTTCGCTGATGATCCCGCGAAACTTTGGGAAAACCCAAAGTCTAGGGGTGAGCTCAACGAGTGGAGGGCGAAGTGGAAAGACTCGCCAAAGCAGCATGACTACGCCGGCACAGTCGCGGTGCGCATCCTCAATTGGGCGCGGGATGAAGGAAAGATTGCGGCGCACTTCTGCGACCGCCTCCACCGAATCTATACAGTAGACCGGGCAGAGATCGTTTGGACGGACGCCGACCAACGGTATTTCAAAGAAGTAGCACCGCCCTGGGTGCAGCGCGTGATGACGCTTGCATGCGAAACCGGGCTTAGGCCTGCAGATCTTGTGCGATTGACGCGAGGCAACCTTGAAAGCTTCGATGGAATCGATCGTTTTCGGGTTCGCACGCAAAAGAGGGGGCGTGTGGCACATATTCCTGTGACGCCTGAACTTCGGCAACTGATCGATGAAACACCGGCGGATCAGCTTGTTCTGCTGGTAAATGATCGGAACAAACCGCTCAAGTCCACGTCTGCAAGCCGAGCCATCGCACGCTACCGGGATCGCATTACCGACAAGCTGAGCGATCCGACGCTTAGGCTCCAGGATACTCGCGGAACGGCTGCAACGCGACTCTTGCGTGCAGGCCTGGGCCTTAACCAAATCGCCAATCACATGGGCTGGTCGCTTCGCTATGCAGCCGCTGTGATCGAGCATTACGCAGCCGTATCGCCTGCTGAGAGCGCGGAAGTCCTCGACTTACTGCAGCGCGAGAAGCGGCGCCGCGAGGGCAAAACTGTAAACGCTATTGTAAACGCCCCGGATGGGGCAAAGAGAGGAGAGAGCTAAGTGCTTGGAAATAAATGGAGGCGAGTACCGGAATCGAACCGGTGTACACGGATTTGCAATCCGCTGCGTCACCACTCCGCCAACTCGCCATCCGTGGTGTAGGGCGTGATTAATCACATGCCCGGCGCTGGTGCAAGAGGCCAATTGCGTCCGCCAGCGCCAAAAATGCATTTCTTTCCGGAAGGCCGGAAACTTATGCGGCGTTGTTACTGTTAGCTGCTGTGGAGAGGATGGCATTGGCGATAAGTGCCGGGATGCCGGGCAGGGCGCCGGTCACCGGCAATATGGTGCCGGCAAAGTCAGCGGCCTCCAGAGCTTCAGGCAGATCCTGTTTCACATGGTCGCCAGCCTGGGCAAAGAAAGGCAGGCAGAGGGACCGTGCGGGCAGGGCTGCGGCAGAAGCGGCTATCCTGGGCGCTTGTTCCACATAGCCCAGCGACACTCTGCAGCCCGGCAGGCGTTGGATGAGACTGGCAGCAAAGGCCTCGGTGGCTTCTGCAGCTCGGGGGCCGCGGGCAGAGCCATGGGCGGCTAGCAGAAGATGGGTTTCCTGCAGGGGCTGGCGGTTGGTTGCAGCTGCTTGGCGCACGGCCTCAGCGGCCAGATCTGGAAGGTGTTCGTCCAGACCGAATGGTTGAGCCAGGCGGTAGGAAAAGCCTTGCAGGCGGCCCGGCAGAACGTTGCTTGTGAAGTAGCCTTGCGACATGAAAAATGGGTAGACCACGGCACCGTCTTCCATCGTGGTCTCGAGCCGACCCGGTGCGGCGAGGGTTGCTGAGCGGACCTCCCAGCCGGGCAGATGCGCAGCAACTGCGGCGGCTGTAGACGCCAGGTCCGCCTCTGCCGGACCCGGGGCAGAAGGCTGTCCGTGAGAGATGATGACAGCGGCATTCGGTTTCTTCTGCAAGGGTGACTTCCGGGTGCTGAAGGGGCGGTTGAGGTTCGGGGTAGCGTCTGTATCTGGCGGGTTTATCGATGCCGGTGCAAGGGGAAAGGCGAATTTTTTACCGCCCCAAAGATAAACGAAAACAAGGTGGTTGACCTTGCCCGGCGCTTCACCTAAATCAGCGCTTGTCCTGAGCGGGTATGGTGAAATGGTATCATAAGAGCCTTCCAAGCTTAAGGTGCGGGTTCGATTCCCGCTACCCGCTCCAGACTTCTCCAACCTCCGTCAATATTCCCGCGCAAAGCAGCTGTTCGCTATTTTCAAAGGCCATTTGAAACTGCTGAACGCTTGACGCGCCGGTCCAGCGGGGCCATGAACCTTGGCGTACATGCGGGGTGTGCTCCGCCAGGCCAAAGTGCAGAAGGATCCGGAATGGCGCGGAATAATGCGGCTCCGAATGCGGAGCAGGAGCGGGAGAAATCCCGCAAAATTGGCGTGCTGTCGGCTTTGTGGCCCTTCATGCGTCCGTACCGCTTGCTGATGCTGGCTGCGACCTGCGCGTTGGTGCTGACTGCGGCGCTGTCACTGACCCTGCCTTTGGCAGTACGCAGAGTTGTGGACAACTTCCGGATTTCGGATTCCGAGCTGCTGAACCTCTATTTCAGTGCCGCGCTGGTTATTGCGGCGCTGCTGGCCGCTGGCACCGGGGTGCGGTATGCGCTGGTGACGCGGCTTGGCGAACGGGTGGTGGCAGATATCCGCAAGGCGGTGTTTGACCGGGTCATCGGCATGAGCCCGGAGTTCTATGAGCGTGTCATGACTGGCGAGGTTCTGAGCCGGATCACCACTGATACCACGCTGATCCAGTCGGTTCTGGGCTCGTCGGTGTCAATTGCGCTGCGCAACCTACTGATTTTCCTAGGCGGCATGGTTCTGATGCTACTGACTTCGGCAAAGCTGACAATGATGGTGCTGCTGATTGTGCCGGCAGTGATTGTACCGATTCTGGTGCTGGGCCGCCGCCTGCGCGCCATTAGCAAGGAGAACCAGGATTGGATCGCGGCATCCTCTGGAAATGCAGGCGAAGCACTGGGGGCCGTTCAGACAGTGCAGGCCTTTACCCATGAAAGCGTTAGCCGCCTGAAGTTTTCAGATCTGACCGAAACAGCCTATGAGGTCTCGCGTCGCCGTATTCAGACCCGCGCCTTTCTGACGGTTATCGTGATTTTCCTGGTATTCTCGGGGGTCGTTGGCGTTTTGTGGATGGGGGCCAACGACGTGCGCGCCGGAGTAATGTCGGAGGGCACGCTGATCCAGTTTGTGATCTATGCCGTCCTGGTGGCGGGATCGGTCGCGGCCCTGTCTGAGATCTGGAGCGAGTTGCAGCGGGCTGCTGGTGCTACTGAGCGGCTGGTTGAACTTCTGAATGCAGAGGATACGGTTCTGGACCCGGCTGCGGCGCAGGTGCTGGCCGCTCCGGTCAAAGGGGAGATTGCGTTTGAGAATGTGTCCTTCCGCTATCCGTCGCGGCCGGATGTCTCGGCGCTGGATGAGGTGTCACTGACGGTGAAACCGGGGGAGACGGTCGCCTTTGTCGGTCCTTCGGGCGCTGGCAAAACCACCATTATTCAGATGCTGCAACGGTTCTACGATCCCAATCAGGGCGCCGTGAAGCTGGACGGCGTGGCGCTGCCCCGGCTGCAGCGCGATGAGTTCCGGCGCCATATCGCGCTGGTGCCGCAGGACCCGGTAATCTTTGCGGCTTCGGCGCGGGAAAACATTCGCTTTGGTCGGCCGGAAGCCTCAGACGCTGAGGTTGTGGCCGCGGCTGAGGCCGCTGCCGCGCATGATTTCATTTCCAAACTGCCGGATGGTTATGACAGCTTTGTTGGAGAGCGAGGGGTGATGCTGTCGGGCGGGCAGAAGCAGCGGATTGCCATTGCCCGAGCAATCCTGCGCGATGCGCCTGTATTGCTGCTGGACGAGGCGACCTCCGCCCTGGATGCGGAAAGCGAACGGCTGGTGCAGGCCGCCGTGGATGAGCTGAGTCAGGGCCGGACCACTTTGATCGTGGCGCATCGTTTGGCGACGGTAAAGAAGGCTGACCGTATCGTGGTGATGGACCAGGGCCGGATCGTGGCCATGGGCACCCACGATGAGCTGGTGGCGCAGGGCGGGCTGTATGCGCGTCTGGCCAAACTGCAGTTCACCGAAGGTCTGGCGGCAGAGTAAGCAGAGGACATTGCGGCATGGTGGGCGCCCCGGATGCTTTCCGGGGCGTTTTTGTTGAAATCCGCCGTAGGCAGGGAATTGGCGCCACGTCACGTTCCTATCTGCCTTGGCGTGATCCTTTCAGGCGCTTGCGCAATCGCGCGTATGCAATAGTCTGACCGAAATCAGAACACACCCTGATATACCGGGGGAACGGGGAGGAAACTTATGGAGTATTCCGGAATCGCGGATAGAAACGCGCTTCACAATGAGATGCCTTGGGAAGACCGGGATCTTCCGGCCACGCTGTACGGGCTGCTGTCACGCACTGCCGACAAATACCCGCACAGCAAGGCGGTCAGTTATCAGATTTTCTCGGGCCCGACCGACAAGGCGGAAACCCTGACCTGGAGCACGCTGAAGGATCAGGTGAGCCAGGCTGCCAATATGTTCCGGTCTCTGGGCGTGGGCGAACAGGATGTGGTCGCCTATGTGCTGCCCAATTGCCATGAGACGCTGGTGACAATGCTGGGCGGTGCCGTTGCGGGGATTGTGAACCCCATCAACCCGCTGTTGGAGCCGGAACAGATCGCTTCGATCCTGCGCGAGACCAAAGCCAAGGTGGTGGTGACCCTGCGGCCTTTTCCAAAGACCGATGTGGCGCAGAAAGTGGCAGAGGCCGTGCGCCATGCGCCGGGGGTGAACACGGTGCTGGAAGTGGATCTGAACCGCTACCTGACACCGCCAAAGTCCTGGATCGTGCCGCTGATCCGGCCCAAGCTGGACAGCCGTCCAAATCACGCCGACTACCTAAGCTTTACCAAGGAACTTGCCAAACATCCCAAGACGCTGGCCTTTGCGGACAGCGACGACGACCGGGTGGCCTGCTATTTCCACACCGGCGGCACCACTGGCATGCCCAAGGTCGCCCAGCACAAATATTCCGGCCTGGTCTATAACGGCTGGATTGGCAGCACGCTGCTGTTCACCGAAGAAGATAACATCATGTGCCCGCTGCCGCTGTTCCATGTCTTTGCGGTGCACGTCATCATGATGGCGGCGATTGCATCCGGTGCACATGTAGTGTTTCCGACACCGCAGGGCTACCGGGGGGAAGGCGTCTTTGACAACTTCTGGAAGCTGGTGGAACGCTGGAAGATCACCTTTATCATCACCGTTCCCACTGCAGTTTCTGCATTGATGCAGCGCGAAGTGAACGCAGATATTTCCTCGGTCAAAACTGCATTTTCAGGGTCGGCGCCAATGCCGATGGAACTGTTCAAGCGGTTTGAAAACGCCTCTGGCGTGGCAATTGTTGAGGGATACGGTTTAACAGAGGCAACCTGTCTTGTGTCCTGCAATCCTCCGGGCGGCGAGAAGAAAGTCGGCTCGGTCGGTATTCCCTTTCCGTACACAGATGTGCGCATCGTTAAGCAGACCAACGATGGCGCGATAGAATGCGGTGTGGATGAAGTGGGGGAGATCTGCATTGCGAACCCTGGCGTGTATGCAGGCAATACCTATACCGAAGCCGACAAAAACGCGGACCTGTATTATCAGGACGCACATCTGCGCACGGGCGACCTGGGACGGATCGATGAGGATGGCTACCTTTGGATTACTGGCCGGGCCAAGGATCTGATTATCCGCGGTGGCCACAATATAGACCCGGCAGAGATCGAAGAGGCGCTGCTGGGCCATGAGGCGGTGGCTTTTGCCGGGGCAATCGGCCAGCCTGACGCCCATTCTGGTGAACTGCCCTGCGCCTTTGTCGAACTGGTTGCCGGGGTATCAGTCAGTGAAGATGAACTGCTGGAATACTGCAAGGTGCATGTACATGAACGGGCAGCGATCCCCAAACATATGACCATTCTGGATGAACTGCCGAAAACTGCGGTGGGCAAGGTCTTCAAACCGGATCTGCGCAAACACGCGATCGCCCGTGTCTACAATGGCGCGCTGGAACAGGCTGGGCTGGCTGCGCGTGTTGCCACTGTGATCGACGATAAAAAGCGCGGGCTTGTGGCGCAGGTTGCCGCTAACGGCAGCACAGACGCTGACATAAACGGGGTCTTGAACAGTTTCACCCGCCCGTGGGAACATGCCGCAGCCTCATAACCCGGCGGCACAGTGTGGAATAATGAACGCCTTTCGCCGCGCTGTTTCTTTCAGGCATTCCCTTTGCAGGAAACTCTGCCTAGGCTCACTTGAAAACCGGGCGCGCAGGGAGGCTCGCAGATGGACTATGAACGGCTGATCGACGAGGAAACCTGGGATTTCATCCAGAAGACCGGGGAGCTGTTTCCCGACGATGCCGTCGACATGAGCATTGAGGAGCAGCGCCGCATTTACGATGCAATGGCGCGCGAGTTCCGGGTGCCGCGGCCGGACGTGGTGTCGGTCGAAGAAGTGTCTGCAAACGGGGTGCCGGTGCGGGTTTATACAGCCGGCGATCCGACCCGGACGGTGCTGTTCTGCCACGGCGGCGGGTTTGTCGTCGGAGGGCTGGACAGCCACGACGATGTCTGTGCCGAAATCTGCGCCCAGACCGGTTACCGTGTGGTGGCAGTGGACTACAGGCTGGCGCCGGAGCACAGGCATCCGGCGGCTTTTGAGGACGCCTGGGTAGCGCTGGGCTGGGTTGAAGCCGGGTACGGCAAAGGCGTCGTTCTGATGGGCGACAGCGCCGGTGCCAACATTTGTGCTGCGGTGGCACATCATGCGCGCGGACGCTGCGAGACCATTCTGGGCCAAGTGCTGATTTATGGTGCGTTCGGCGGTGACGTGAACCAGGGCTCTTATCTGGAACACGCGCAGGCGCCGATGCTGACCCGCGAGGACGTGCTCTATTACATGGATATCCGCACCAGTGGGGAAGTGCCCAAGGATGATCCGCTGTTTGCGCCGCTGGCTGACAGCGATTTCTCCGGCTTGCCACCGACGCTGCTGGTGACGGCGGATTGCGACCCTGTGCGGGATGATTCACGCGATTACCGCGACCGCATTGTGGCAGCAGGCGGCAAGGCGCATTGGATCAATGAACCGGGGCTGATCCACGGCTATCTGCGCGCGCGCCACAGCGTGGGCCGGGCGCGTGACAGTTTCGAGCGGATATCGGTTGCAACCGAAGCGCTGGGGCAGGGGATCTGGCCCTACGATGAGTAGCATCGAGTAGCGCCGAGTAGCACTGTCTAGCCGGCAATATCCCGGCACTGCTCCTGAAACAGAGATGTGTCCAGCCAACCGCCGCTGGTGATCTGCCAGTCGGAGCCGGAGGTGGTGACATAGGTCCAGTTGCCCACTGGAATGTGGGCATATTTCACATAGTCGCCCGGATCTATCTGCCCAACCAGCGGCGCATCGGAGCTGTGGCCTGCCCGCAGCCCGATAACTGGCCCCAGCCAGCCCAGACAGGCGCTTTCGAACTCATCCCGGATGGGCAGGTTCCGCAGCTGATAGCGGAGAAACAGATCATCCAGATCCAGACGGGTTTGCTTGTTATTCACCCGGCAGCCAAAGCGGGCTTCCATCTGCTTCACTTTGGAAACCAGGCGCTGGTCCTGCGGTGGCAGGGCGACGGACTTGCCAGTGCAATCACCGTTGTCGAACACGGCCTGTCCCAGTGGTGAACCGAAGCAATATCCGGCCCGGTCAATCACTGCATTCCGGGTGAACCACAGATCGTGGCAGGCGTCGCCTGCCAGGGCCGGAGCGGCGAGCAGGGAAAACAGGGCAACAAGGGACTTCATGGCAATGTCCTGACATATGAAAGCGGCAGCTGCGAACCATCCTAGCACACAACTGCCGAATTCAGATCATTTCAGGAACGGTTCTGCCTTCATGGTCTCAGCAATCGGTGCGCCCAGCCGACTGAGGATGGTGGGCGCCAGCTGGCGCTGGTCGATCACCTCGCCATGGTCCGGTCCGACGGCCTCGCCAAAATAATAGAGCGCCGTTTCCTGCTGCAATGAGCCCCGGCCGCCGTGATGGCCGCGCTCGTCCTGGCCGTGGTCGGCAGTGACAATCACTTCATAGCCCAGATCACGCCAGCGGGTGATAAAGGGGGCCAGCATCTCATCCATGACGAAACAGGCGTGGTCCATTTCCTGGCAGTCGTGAAAGAACCGGTGGCCCATGCTGTCCAGGGTGCAGGCGTGCAGCATCCCATAGTCGAGCCCGAACCGCAGGCAGAGGTTGGTCAGGGTGGCAAAGAGATCGACATCCGATGGCGTCATCTGGTTGTCCTTGCCATAGCCCGTCATGGTGTGGAAACGGCCATGGTTGATGGTCTTGCTCTCGGGTTCGTCATATTCGATGTCGCGCACGTAGTCGAAGGGATGCCGGTTGAAGAAAGAAGACCAGTAGCTGTGCGCCACAGCACCGGTCACCCCGCCGGCTTCGCGGACCTGGCTGAACACATCTTTTTCCTTCAGGCGGAACACATTGGCGTTGCCGGTACAGCCGTGAATGGCTGGGGCCACGCCCGTGTGGATCGAGGCATAGCAGCTGGCCGAAATCGACGGCAGCACCGCGCGCAGTTTCCAAACGCGGGCATCTCCGCTGTCGACCCAGCCTTCAAGGTTGCCGAACAGGCGGCGGAAATTGCGCCAGGGCACGCCGTCCAGAATGATGAGCAGGAGTTTCTTGTCCATTCGCCGAATCCCTTTGCCTTGCGATGGCTTCGGTGGTTCATCTTCGGGTCCATTTCTTGAATTGCCATTCAAAAATCGACGGATGGGCCGGAAATTGACGTTTTCAGGCTAACGTTGCGGATTTGCGTGGGGCGGGCCGAACAGTGCGGGTCACAAGGCGGTCGCGAGCACGTAACAGCCCGCCGCAATCAGCAGGATCCCCGTAGCAGAGGTGTAGAACCTGGGAAAAGGAACGGTTTTCTCTGCCAGCACAAACAACGCCAGCCCGGCAATCCAGTACAGATTCATGATGCCGCCAGCAAACAGCAGCAGCATCAGGGCCCAGCAACAGCCCAGGCAATATGTGCCGTGGTGGGCGCCCATCAGTAAAGCACCAGCCAGTCCAGAGCGGTTATATGCCGTCAGAAATTGAACCGGCAAACGGCAGTTGGAGAGGCAAGCATGCTTGTAGGGGGTAAACTGATAGGCGCCCGCCGCCAGCAGCAATGCACCGCCAAGGGTGCGGCTGCTGAGCGACATCATGGGGCCGTTTGAAAGGCCCGTTGTTTCAAGCCACCACTGCAGAAAGGTGGTAAGCGCAGCGTAGGAAGCCCAGGCGATCAAGTAACCGCTCAGGAACAGCAGACTGAGCAGCGGGGCGCTGCTGGCATGGGAACCGGACTTCTTGATAGCCGTGAACAGCAGCAGCACAGGGGCCGCGCTGGGGGTCATCATGGCGATCATCATGACCCACCACATCAGAAAGATCAGCACGGCATAGCCAAGGGTCCAAACCGGAATTTCATCCATCACCATCGGTTCGCCAATCGGGCGGGCCATCCGGGTCATCTCAATCGCGGTCATATTCATTCCGGCGCCAAAGAGCGTGTAGAGCCCGCTGAGCAGCACGATCAAGGCCACAGCGACAAGCACCACCGCCTGATCATTGCGGGCCAGGCGCTCAGCTGATCCAGTTATGTGGCGCAGGGGAGGCACGGCGGATCAGGCCGCGCGCTCGACGCCTTGGCCCGTCAGGTGCAACGCGGCAACATGGGCGTGGGTGCCGCTGTTCTTTTCCAGGCTGATGGCTGCGTTGCGGGTCTGTGTCGAGCCGGCCGCCATGGCGGCTTCGGCAAATTCGAACCCTTTTGGCAGGGCAAGCGTGACAAAGTGCGGATCGCCCGAAACGATGTTGGGAATAGGATGTACTTTGGTTTCCGCAAATTCGCCGATCCGTGCCATTCCGGTTCCGGTTTCCGGATCGTACTCCAGAGATATGTCTGCGGTCAGTGTTTCATGCTTGGTCGGGCTCATCAGACTGAAGACATAGAACATGGTCGCAAATTCATCGGTGTCTTCACCGGTCATGATCGCCTCAAGGGCTGCCCGCTGTTCCGGCGTCGCATGTTGGTCGATGATCATCTGCATTTGGCCGTCACCCTCATGCACCGGGCCGGGCCACTTATAGAGCACCGCCGCGTAAAGCCCGTCTAGTTTGACGTTGCCGTAATGCCCCTTGTCGATGCGGTAGGTCAGGACAGCTTCGCAAGTGCCGTCCGTGGGTAATTGGGAAAATTGGCATGGGCATCCGGGATTGCAGTTGCAGTTCCCGATTTCCTGACCGTGAATTGCCCAGTCCTTCATGAGACGTCCTCCCCTTTTACAGCAGTCGCAAAAATACTGCCCGGTAATTCGGGTTGGCTTGCCTCACCTTAGCCACGCTCAGAGTTTTTATGTTATTTGCAGCACATCTCGCCGCAGTTCCCCGGCTCCGTTATCCTATCACAAAAACGTGATATTTAACAAAGAAAAAGCCTCCACTGAAAATCAGCAGAGGCTTTGCATCTTTGCGCAGATTTAGTTGCCGGCGCTTTCCATTTTACGGTGTGCGATCACCTCTTCCAGCCAGCCCAGTTTCATCTCCGGGACGGAGCTGAGCAGCAGATCGGTGTAATCGTCAAACGGCGGGTTTAGCACCTTGGACTTTCCGCCGTAGCGCTGCACCTTGCCCTGGTACATCACTGCGATGTTGTCCGAGATTGCGCGCACCGTTGCCAGATCGTGGGTGATGAACAGATAGGCCACATTCTCGATCTTTTGCAGATCCAGAAGCAGCTTCAGGATGCCGTCCGCCACCAGCGGATCGAGTGCCGAGGTGACCTCGTCGCAGATGATCATCTTTGGCTTGGCTGCCAACGAGCGGGCGATGCAAACACGTTGCTTCTGGCCGCCGGACAGCTCTGCCGGGTAGCGGTCCATGAACTTCTCGCCCAGCTCAATCTCATCCAAGAGTTCGACGATCCGCTTCTTCTTCTCGGCACCGCGCATGCCAAAGTAGAACTCCAGCGGGCGGCCGATGATGGTGCCGACGGTCTGGCGCGGGTTCATCGCCACGTCCGCCATCTGATAGATCATCTGCAGCTCGCGCAGGTCCTCGCGGGAGCGGCCATTGAGGTCCGATGACAGCTTGCGGCCGGCAAACTCAATCTCGCCCTCGCGCGGCGGCAGCAGGCCGGTGATCACGCGGGCGAGGGTGGATTTGCCCGAACCGGACTCACCCACCACTGCCAGGGTCTGGCCGGGGTAGAGATCCACGTTCACGTTGTGCAGCACGTCGAACTGGGTGCCCTTGTAGCGCGCGGTGATGTTGCGCACGCTCAGCACGGGCTCCTCGGTGGGTGCCTTTTCTTCGTGTTCGATGGAGCGAACCGAGACCAGCGCCTTGGTGTACTCCTCCTGCGGATCATTGATGATCTGGTCAACATTGCCGTATTCGACGGTGTTGCCCATCTTCAGCACCATGATGTCGTCGCTCACCTGTGCCACAACCGCCAGGTCGTGGGTGATGTAGAGCGCGGCCACGCCGGTGTCGCGGATTGCTTCCTTGATCGCCATCAGAACGTCGATCTGGGTGGTCACGTCGAGCGCGGTCGTCGGCTCGTCAAAGACCACCAGGTCAGGCTCCGGGCACAGCGCCAGTGCAGTCATGCAGCGCTGCAGCTGGCCACCCGACACCTGGTGCGGGTAGCGGTCGCCGATGTTGTCCGGATCCGGCAGGCCCAGCTTGGCAAACAACACCCGGGCACGAGCTTCGGCCTCCTTGCGGGAGAACTTCTGTTGCTCCACCGCGGCCTCGACCACCTGGTCCATGATCTTTTTGGCCGGGTTGAAGGAGGCAGCTGCCGATTGCGACACATAGGTCACCTCGGCGCCGCGCAGTTTGCGGATGTCCTTGTGGCTGCCCTTCAGGATATCACGGCCGTTGATCCAGACTTCGCCGCCAGTGATCTTCACGCCGCCGCGGCCATAGGCCATGGATGCCAGACCGATGGTGGATTTGCCGGCACCGGATTCACCGATCAGGCCCAAAACCTTGCCGGGCGCGAGGTCAAAGCTGACCCCGTGCACGATATCAATGTCGCGGGGACGTTCGCCCGGCGGATAGACGGTCGCGCCAATTTTCAGGTCGCGGACTTTCAACAGAGTATCGCTCATCCGCGGCCTCCTTTCAGCGATGTGGTCCGGTTCAGCACCCAGTCAGCCACCAGGTTAACCGAGATCGCCAGAGTGGCGATGGCAAAAGCGGGGATCAGGGCCGCAGGAATGCCGTAGACGATGCCTTCCTTGTTCTCCTTCACGATGCCGCCCCAGTCGGCTTCAGGCGGCTGTACGCCCAGGCCCAGGAAGGACAGAGTGGAGACAAACAGAACCGCAAAGATGAAGCGCAGGCCCATCTCCGCGATCAGCGGCGACAATGCGTTGGGCAGGATCTCGCGGAAGATGATCCAGGCCGTTTTCTCGCCGCGCAGACGGGCGGCCTCGACATAGTCCATGACCTCGATGTCGACTGCAACAGCACGGGCCAGACGGTAGACGCGGGTGGCGTCGAGCAGGCCCATCACCAGGATCAGCATCGGAATGGTAACCGGCGCAACCGACAGCACCACCAAGGCAAAGATCAGAGTCGGGATCGACATGACCAGGTCGACAAAGCGCGACAGCGCCTGATCGACCCAACCGCCTGTCACGGCTGCAAAGAACCCGAGGACGGAACCCAAAGTGAAGGACAGGACGGTCGCAGCTGTTGCGATGAAGATAGTGGTGCGCCCGCCATAGATCATCCGGCTGAGAAGATCGCGGCCGATGTTGTCGGTGCCCAGCAGATAGTCTGCACTGGAGGGCTCCCATACATCGCCGACAACTTCGCCGACGCCGTAGGGGGCCAATAGGGGCGCAAAGATTGCACCAAGGAAGTAGAGGGCGGTAAAGAACAGCCCGATGAGTGCGGAAATGGGGATATTCTTCATTTCGGATGCCTCAGGCGCGGGTTGCTCAGGATGGCGACGATATCGGCGAACATGTTGAGGGCGATATAGACGGCGGCAAAGATCAGGCCGCAGGCCTGCACAACAGGCACGTCACGCTTGGACACATGGTCGACCAGATACTGGCCCATGCCGGGATAGACAAACACCACTTCGATCACCACAACGCCGACCACCAGATAGGCCAGGTTGATCATCACGACGTTGACGATGGGGGCAATCGCGTTCGGGAAGGCGTGTCGGTAGATCACCTGAAAGGCATTCAGGCCTTTCAGTTCCGCGGTTTCGATATAGGCCGATTGCATCACGTTAAGGATGGCTGCGCGGGTCATGCGCATCATATGCGCCAGCACCACCAGCGTCAGCACCGCAACCGGCAGCGCGATGGAATGCAGCTTTTCTAACAGGCTCATACTGTCGTTGATCATGGCAACCGACGGCGCCCAGCGCATTTTCACGGCGATGAAGTACATCAGCACATAACCGATGAGGAATTCTGGGATTGAGATCGAGGCCAGTGTGACGGCCGAGATCAGCTTGTCCGGCCAGCGGTCCTTGAAACGGACGGCAAGCAGGCCCAGGAAAATCGCCAGCGGAACCGCAACCACGGCAGCCCAGAAGGCGAGGAACAAGGTATTCCCGATACGGCTACTGAGAGCCTGGGCAATGTCCTGGCCGCTGGTCAGCGCGGTGCCAAGATCGCCCTGCATGGCGCCGAAGAGCCATGCAAAATAGCGTTGTACAGGAGGATCGTTCACACCTAGCTCAGCGCGCAGGTTGGCCAGTGCCTCCGGTGTTGCCGACTGACCCAGGATCGACTGTGCGACGTCGCCGGGCAGAACGATGGTGCCCGCGAAGATCACCACTGAGATCAGTAGCAAAAGAAGGAGGCTCAGCGAAATGCGCTGAGCCAGGAGTTTTACGATCGGTGACATATTAGGCTTTGACCCACATCTTGCTGGCGGCATAGCCATTCATCAGAACCTGGCCCGGGATGCCCTCGACAAAGCCCTCGACGTTGTCGGTGGTTGCCTCAACAAAGTCGTTGAACATCGGGCAGATCAGGCCGCCTTCGTCCCGCAGGATGGTCGACATGTCGGCATACATCTGTGTCCGCTTGGCAACGTCCAACTCGCCGCGCGCCGCCACCAGCATCTGGTCGAACTGCTCATTGTTGAAACGGGTGTCGTTCCAGTCGGCGGTCGACAGGTATGCAGTGGTGAACATCTGGTCCTGGGTCGGACGGCCGCCCCAGTAGCTGGTGCAGAACGGCTTGGCGTTCCAGACTTCCGACCAGTAGCCATCGTTCGGCTCACGCTTGACATCCAGCTGGATGCCGGCGCTGGACAGCGACTGCTGGAACAGGGCAGAGGCATCCGGTGCGCCTGGGAAGGAGTTGTCCGAAGTGCGCAGCAGGATGGAGCCGTCGTGGCCGGCCTTCTTCAGGTGGTGCATCGCCTTGTCCGGGTCGAACTGGCGCTGTTCCAGTTCTGTGTACATCGGATAAGAGGCGTTGATCGGAGTGTCGTTACCAACGGTGCCATAGCCGTTCAGGATCTTGTCGACCATCTCCTGGCGGTTGATGCCGTACTTCAGCGCCATGCGCACATCGTTGTTGTCGAAGGGCGCGGTGTTGCAATGCATGATGAACACGTAATGGCCGGCCGCGGAGGTTGAATGCACGGTAATGTTCGGCGCACGTTCGACCAGCTTTGCGGTACGCGGGGGCACCCGGTCGATCACGTCCACCTGACCGGACTGCAATGCCGCGACGCGGGCAGTGTCGTCGTTGATGACGATGATTTCCACCGTGTCCGCGTTGCCCAGATCGCCCCAGTAATTCGGGTTCTTCTCGGCCACAAAGCGCACGCCCATGTCAGCGGATTTCATGATGTAGGGGCCGGTGCCGATTGCGGCTGCCGGATCGTCGTTGCCGCCGTTCGGCTGGATGATCAGGTGGTAGTCCGCCAGCAGGTAGGGAAGGTCGGCGTTCGGGCTGTCCAGTTCGAAGACAACGCTGTCACCGTCGGCGCGCACGTCCTTGATGCCGCGCATAATGCCCAGAGCGCCGGACTTGGTGTCTTCGCCGCTGTGGCGTTCCATGGTCTTGACCACGTCCTCGGACGTGACGTTCTGGCCGTTCGAGTAAGTCACACCGGAACGCAGCTTGAAGGTCCAGGTCTTGGCGTCGGCAGAGGCTTCATAGCTTTCGGCCAGCTTGCCCTCGATGCCGCCGTCGTCGGACAGCTCAACCAGGGGTTCACCCCACAGGCGGGTGACCATCAAGCCGACGGTGTTGGTGACCAGTGCCGGGTCCAGGCTGTCGGTGGTCGAGCCGCCCTGCAGGCCGAGACGGATGGTGCCGCCTTTCTGCGGGCCTGCCGCCTTGGCGGCGGTGGACAGCAGCAGGTTTGCGGATACAGCGGTAAAGCCCAATGCGGCGGCCTTGCCCAGGAAGTCACGGCGCGACAGTTTGCCTGCCGCGGCTTGGCTGGCCAGATACTGCATATGACGGTTCATGGAGTTCTCCCGAAAGTTTGCGGTGCTCAGGCACCTGTTTTTTTGATTGGCGATTTCAGATTTGCGTATTTGCCTGTCACTCGCAAGCGTTATTAGCTCAACACCAGGGAAGCCGCCGGTACAGGTAAAACAGCAAGTGTCGCCTTTTTGGGCAAAGGTGCCGTTTTTGAGATTTAGATGCCTTGCAAAACAGAAAATCTGTTGGAAAGCGACAAGAAATTTCCCTGCGGTGGTTTTGTGATTTTTTTGTGAATCTGACCAGCTGGTCCGGCTGGAGGGGGCGGGAAGGGACAGAATCGATGCTTTCCGGTCAAAAAACGTCGCTTTCACGGCCTCGCAGGCCTTCGTATTGTTCCCGACGCGCGGAAGGTGTTAGGCCCACCTGCGCGCCAGGCGGATGACCCGTTTCAGGCCTGTTCTGTGTCCACCCAGACGGTCACCGGGCCGTCATTCAGCAGCCGGACTTTCATGTCTGCGCCGAACTGTCCTTTTGCAGTTTTCAAACCAATTTCCGTCAGGCGGGCCGCAAAATATTCATACAGCCGCTCACCTTCAGCCGGTGCTGCAGCGGTGGAGAACCCGGGGCGGTTGCCGCTGCGGGTGTCGGCCGCCAGGGTGAATTGGCTGACCACCAGCACGCTGCCGCCGGTATCCAGCACAGAGCGGTTCATCTTTCCCGCCTCGTCCTTGAAGATCCGCAACTTGGAGATCTTGGCAGCCAGCTGCTGGGCCTGGGCTTCGCCATCGCCGGCCATGGCGCAGATCAGCACCAGCAGCCCGTGCCCGATTTCACCGATGACCTTGTCGTCAACTGTGACCGACGCCTCACTGACCCGTTGTATGAGTGCCCGCATGTCTGCTTTCCTTGTCAGAATTGATCTGCCTGCCCCTGCAGCGGGCAGTCCTGGAGCAGGTCTATCTCTTTTGCTGCGCACAGGCGAGATCGCCGCCCGAAATCATCCTGCGCAAGCCCGAAAGTTGCGCGGGATCAAGGCGGGGCTGCCCGGCCAGAGGTACAATCAAGGGGCAACAAGAAAGGAGGCTGAAAATGGTGGAAAAGACCGAACATGGCGGCTTCTGGCCGTCGCTGTATGACCCGTTCCGCAGCTTCGGTGCGCGGCTTGCCGACTGGCTTACGCCAGCAACTGAGGCGTCTTCGGGCGAGGCGGCGTATGACGTCGCAATGGAGCTTCCGGGGGTGACTCTGGAGGATGTGGAGCTGACTGTGGACAACGGCGTGCTGACAATCCGAGGCGAGAAGAAGACGCAGTCCGAAAAGACAGGCGACACCTGGTACTTTAGCGAGCGCCAATATGGCGCGTTTCGCCGGTCCTTCAGGCTGCCGGAGGACGCTGACGGACAGGCGGCTTCTGCGCGGATGGCGGACGGGGTGCTCCACATCGCGGTGCCGAAAAAGGCGCTGGAGCAGCCAAAAACTGCGCGCAGGATTGTAATCAGCAAGAACTGAAGGAGAGACCAGCCAAGGGTTTCGGTTCAGAAAACCGGGCAAAGGAACCGGCTGGTTCAGGACGGGGGCAGGTGTGCGCCCGTCCGCTTTGCAAGATGTCACTTCTGGCTGGCGAGCAGGGCGATCCCGGCGCCGACCAGAAGGGCCAGCAGCACCGCAAAAGCAATCTTCCAGGCGGAGTAGGGCCGCTCGCCCTGCACTCTGCCGGATTGGCCGTTGACCACAAAACGGTAGGTCTGGCCGCGGTATTTGTAAGCGGCGAGCCACACCGGCAACAGGATATGTTTGAAGGTCACATCGGACACCTGGGTATTGATGTCTGCAATCCGCTGCCGATCGCCGCCAATGTCAAATCGGACATCGCGCTCAATCGCCCGGTCCATTTTCTGTCCTGCCTCGGCAAAGCCAGCCTCAATATCCACGGTATAGGCTTCTGCCCGGAAACCGGCCAGATATTGCGGCTGATAGGGTTCCAGCTGGGCAAGGTCCCAGGGTTCGAGCGCCTCCGTATAGCTCTTGGGCAAGCTTTTTGAGGCCAGAACCAGCACATCATCAAAGAACCGCTGCACCCGGCCTGAAACGGGTGTCCAACGCACCTTTGCGACCTGCCGGGTCTTGGTTTTGCCGTCCTGCTGGAAGGTCTCGGTCACATAATAGATGGTGCCGCGCTGGCCGGTATATGCGCTGCGTGTTTGGGCGTCATAGGTCCAGTAAGGCACATAGATGCCTTGCATCCGACGCCCCTTGCGGGCGTATTCCTTCAGGCCATTCGGGGCAAACCACAGGCTGCCCAGCCAATCTGTCATTGCCTTGTGGGCCGCACGCTCCTCTACCGCAAAGGGCAGCACGCCTTTGGGCTTGATGTGACGGTTCGCGCCGGTGCCGGTGACCACCGGTGTGGCGCAGAACGGGCATTCCCTGGCGTGTGTGTCAGGGTCGAATGCCACCTGAGCGGCACAATTGGGGCAGCTGGAGACACGGGTGATCTCGATCTCTGCTTCCGGAAGCTGTTCTGCCGCCGCGGTGCGGAAATCCAGTTCTTGCAGCGCAGCGCCCTTCCATGGGCCGCTGCGGATGCTGTCTGTATGGCCACAATGTCCGCAGGTCAGCGTACTGTTTGCCGGGTCATAGGTGTAATCGGCGCCGCATTGCTCGCAGGGGAAACGGTGTGTTTCTTCAGCGGGGGCGGGCACTGTTTCAGCGGGCGGCGGCGGGGGCATCGTCACGGGAAAGCTACCTGTTGGGCAGTGTCAGTCTTGGCGGGGCGGGGCAGCAGCTGGCTGTCTGCAAGCGGAGCTATCCGGCTGGCGATGGCGGCGGCGGGGGAGGCGGCGGCAGGATGGTAAACAGCTGTGCCAGCTCCATCACCTCGCCTGCGCGCTTCCAGCCGTCCTGGCCTGGTGTCCAGACATGGGTTTCGCGGGTCAGCGCGCCTTCTTGCGCCATACGGCCCATCCGCGCCTTGGAAAACGGGCCGGAGGTTTGTCCATCCTCCGCGATATGCCAGACATGCTCCACCGGCGGTGGCGGCGGTGCCGCGGGCGCTGCCCGTTGCGGCGCAGCGGGTTCGGGCCGTGCGCCCCATGGCCCGGCCGGCTGACCCGCTGCCTGAGAGGGCGCGCCACCCTGCAGCGTTTGGCCCATCTGCTGGGCCATTGCCAGGCCCATCCCCATCCCCATTCCGGCCCCCATGCCGCTGTTCGGGGTTTGTGCTGCGGCGGTCATCGCTTCGGCGGCGGAAAACTGGGTGTAGCGGCCAAGGTCGCCCAGCACGCCCATCTGGGTGCGCTTGTCCATGGCCTCCTCCACCGCGGGGGGCAGCGAAATATTCTCGATGTACAGCTCCGGCATGGACAGCCCGTATTCCGCCAGGGTGCCGGAAATCTCGGCCGCCACCAGCTTGCCCAGGTCGGCGGTATTGGCGGCCATGTCGAGCACAGGGATACCGGATCCAGCAAGGACGCGAGAGAATTCCTGCACAATGATGTTGCGGATCTGATAAGAGATCTCGTCCATGGTGAATTCACCATCGGTGCCGACGATCTCGGTCAGGAAGCGGGCCGGGTCGGCCACTTTGATGGTGTATGTCCCATAGGCACGCAGCCGCACCGGGCCGAATTCGGGGTCACGGCAGATGATCGGGTTCTTGGTGCCCCATTTCAGATCGCTGAAACGGGTGGTGTCGACAAAATACACCTCCGATTTGAACGGTGACTGAAAGGCGTGGTCCCAATGCTGCAGCGTGGTCATCACCGGCATATTGTTGGTTTCAAGCATGTAGAGACCCGGCGTAAACACATCCGCCAGCTGGCCCTCATGCACAAACACTGCTGCCTGGCCTTCGCGCACTGTCAGCTTGGCGCCGTATTTGATTTCATGGCCCTCGCGTTCAAACCGCCAGACCATAGTGTCATGGGTGTCATCCACCCAGTGGATCACATCAATGAATTCGCCCTTGAGAAAATCAAAAATTCCCATGTCTCAGGTCCTCTTCTAATTCCGGCCTACAAGTCCCGGCCCATCGCCTCACGGGCGAGAATACGGATGATGGGGCGGGCTTCCTCAGCGCTCATCCCAACTTTCAGTCTTGGATCATACAGCATCTGCAGCAGTTTTTCGTCAAAGCTGGTAAGCAGTGCAAATTCGTCGTCGTCGTTAAAGATCGAAGGCCGCGCCCGCGGGCTGTCGTTTCGCAGGCCCAGCCCTTGCGCCACTTCCTCATGCAGGCAGCTTTTGCGCACCAGATCGGGATGTTCGGCTCGGATCAGCGCAACACCGCGGGTGTAGGACAGCGGATCGCCTTGCGGGCCACCTGCCACGACAAGGCAGTAATAGCTGCGCGGCGGTGCTGCCAGCAGTGACAGATCACGAGGACTGATCGCAGGCAGCAGTTCACGCACCCGTTCGGCAACAAAGGCGCTGTCGTCGAGGCTGGCAAAGATCACATGGAAATTGGCGCGCCCGCTGACAGAGCTGATGGTATGGCCGGTTATCCGCGCCAGGCGCGCGGCGTATTCGGCCAGTCGGTCCCGGTCTTGGTTTCGCTGGCTGGGCTGTACAGAGGGGCCGAATTCTGCAGCGATCCGCACCGGACCGGTCCAGCGGCCCAGGCCGCCTGAGAGGTCTGCTCCGCCGTATTCGTCATAAAACGCCAGTGTTTCAAAACTCTTTGCCAGATCGTCTGCATCATAGGGCGTGTCCGGTCCTCCGCCATCGGTGCGCAGCAGGCCACGGGTCAGAAGATCGCGCTCCAAGGTGTTGTAATAATAGGCCAGCTGGGCACTGTCCGCAGAAGGCGTGTAGATAGCTGGCACAGGGGCAGCAGGCCGGGCCTGCGGCACCAGGGATTCTGCCTGGTCAAACGGCAGGCAGGCTGTAAGCGCAGCCAGCCCGGCAAAGGCCGCTGCGCTTTTCCGCATGATCCGGACAGCCTGCATCCTTGCCGCCATTCTCAGGTCGGCACCGCGGTGCCGGCCGTATCGCCAACTCCGTCGCGGCGGGCCTTGGCAGCGGCCAGCGTGTCGCGAAGGTCTGCCTCCATTTTCAACAGGTCTGCTTCTGCAGCTGCGCGTTTGGCCTTGCCCTCATCCGCGATTTTGAGACTGTCCTGAATGGTGCCGATCAAATCTGCATTGGCCTGTTTCACAGCTTCGATATCAAAGACGCCGCGCTCCATCTCCGTGCGGATCATCTCATTTGATTGCCGCAGGTTGGCCGCATTGGAAGTCAACAGCTCATTGGTCAGGTCATTGGCGTCGCGCACCGCTGCGGCGGCCTGAGCCGAACGCTGGATTGTCAGCGCCTGAGCCAGCTGGGTTTCCCACAGCGGCACGGTGTTCACCAGCGTCGAGTTGATCTTGGTGACCAGCGATTTGTCATTTTCCTGCACCAAGCGGATCGACGGCAGCGACTGCATGGTGACCTGGCGGGTCAGCTTCAGATCATGCACCCGGCGCTCCAGATCGTCGCGGGCGGCGCGCAGATCGCGCAGCTCCTGCGCCTTCATCACCTGATCGCCTTCGGGTGCGGCCTGCACCTCGGCTTCCTTGGCCGGGATGGCGGTGCCGTCCAGCTCTGCAAGCTTGGCCTCGCCCGCGGCGATATAGAGCGCCAGCTCATCGTAGAACTGCAGTGTTTTTTCATAGAGAAGGTCAAGAGACTTGATGTCCTTCAGCAGTGTGTGTTCATGCCCCAGAAGGTCATCGGTGACCTTGTCGATCTGCCCTTGAACGGTTTCATAGCGTGCAGAGAATTTCACAAATGGCGTGGCCTTGCCCAAGAGCCGTTCCCAGAAGGTTGGCTTGCGGCGAATATCGAGTTCCGAGACAGAGAAACCGCGGATCGTGGTTACGATATTGCGCAGAGAATCACCTGCAGGGCCCACGTCCTTGTTGCGCACATCAGCAAGCATGGCCTGGCTGATCGTCTGCAGTTCTGACTGCGCGGCAGAGCCGAAATGGATGATTGAATTGGTGTCCGCCATGTCGATCTGGTCCATCCGCTGCCGGATCGCCTCGCCGGTGGGTGCATCGGCCTGTTCTAGCGGCTGCACGTCTGCCACGGGTTCGGGCAGTTCGATTGCGGTGACTTCAGTTACCAGTGCTTCGGCTTCTGCTGCCTTTTGTTGAATGGCTTCAGACATGAACGGCTCCCCTTTATCAGTTGCGGTCCAATTGGACCCCTTCACGCTGCAAACGTTCACGCAGCACGTCAATTTCCACAGTCAGATCGGTGCGGTCTTCCACCAGCAGCTTGCGGGTGCGGGCGACAAAATTCTGTTCCAGATCGTCAAGCAGCGCCAGGTAGTCGGCGCGGGCCTGGGCGTCCTGGCTGCGGGCATAGATGTCGGCGAATTTCACCGTCGCATCGCGGGCGCCCTGCAGATAGACAGTCAGATATTTGCGCGCGGCGGTCAGGTCGCGCGGGTCTTCCTCGACCGTGCGAAACAGCTCACGGGCCACGGACTGAAACTGCTCCACCCGTGCGTCGACACCGCGATCACGGGCGCGCAAGGCGGCATCCTTCATCGCAGAAAGGTTTTGCTCCGCCTCATCTACGGCACGGGCCACACGCGACTGCTGAAACTGGTCAACACCTTCTGTGCCCTTGTCGCGCAACGGGTCGATGCCGAAAGCCGTAAGATGGAGACCTGCGGTTGCGGCGCCATAAATGGTGGCGATCAGGATGCCGGGCTCAGCCTTCCAGGCGGCGAGGGCAGCGCCGCCGCCGACCAGCAGGGCGGCCAGGATCTTGCGGGGCAGGGCGGGTTTGCGCGCGACTTTGCGGACAGCATAGGCGGCTTCGGCCTTCAGGCCTTCGCGCAGTAGCAAGGCGCCGCCGGTCCACAGCGTTGCGCCAATCAGCCCCAGTGCCAGTCCTGCAGCGCCATCGTTCAGCGACAGTAACGTCAGAATGGCGGGCGGCAGGAACATCAGATTGGCGCGCATGCCAACCGGGTCCATCTGAGCATTTCGGAAAGAAGGCTGCGGGCCTGCATCCTGCGGCTCGCTCTTGCCGTCCGGGCTATATTTGCCGCCGTAGCGTTGTGCCATCAGGTCAGCCCCCCACGATCCAGCCGGTGCTGAGGCCCAGCATCAGGATCATCAGGGCTGCATAGGCAAGTTTCTGCACGCGAAAGACCCCCCAAATACCGCCTGCGAAGATTAACTGATTGGAAATCTAGGGGATAGCGGGCGGTGTTGCTAGGGGGAAGTCTGCGGGAAATGGCTCAGCGCCGGGGTTTCTTGCCGATCGGGCCTTTGCCGCCGCCGCGCGGGGCGGGGTGGTCGCCGCGCGGTGCGGCGGGTCTGCTGCTCGGTTTTCCCGGTTTCCCGGGTCTCGCCGGAGCCTTGCCAGCCGGCTTGCTGCCGGGCTTGCCTGCAGGCCTGCCGGCAGGTTTGCCGCCACGGGCGCGGGTTGGGCGGGCCGCCGGTTTTTCTTCTTCCGGCTCCAGCCCCAGCTGGTCGCGCACCACGCGCGAGCGCAGTTCTTCCACATCGCCCGGCTTCAGATCTCCCAGCTGGAATGGGCCGTAGGACACCCGCAGCAGACGGTTCACATTATAGCCGATATCCTCCATCGCGCGGCGAATCTCGCGGTTCTTGCCCTCGCGCAGGCCCACCGTCAGCCAGGCATTGGCCCCCTGCTGGCGGTCCAAAGCCACGGTCATTGGTTGGAACCGCTCCCCCTCAATCACCAGCCCTTTGCGCAACGGGGCAAAATCCTCGTCTTTGGGACGGCCGTTGATCCGCACCCGGTAGCGGCGCAGCCAACCGGTCGAGGGCAGCTCCAGCTTGCGCTTGATGCCGCCGTCATTGGTCAGCAGCAGCAAGCCTTCGGAATTGATGTCAAGACGGCCGACCGTCATCACCCGCGGCATGTTTTCGGGCAGCTCGTCAAAGATCGTCGTGCGCCCTTTTTCGTCGTTGTTCGAAGTAACCAGGCCGATGGGCTTGTAATACAGCCACATCCGCGGCGCCTCGGCTTCGGGCAGGGGTTTGCCATCGACGCTGATCCGATCCGTCGCAGTCACATTCAGCGCCGGGCTGTCGATCTTGTCGCCGTTCACCGATACGCGACCTTCGGCGATCATGCGCTCGGCCTCACGGCGCGAGGCAACGCCTGCGCGCGACAGAACCTTGGCGATGCGGTCGCCCTCGGGAGAGGTGCCGTCGGCAGGGGCGGCGGCGGCAGCTTTGCGGGGCTGGAGTTTCGGGCCGGGTTTGCCCTTGGGGGATGCGGGTGCTTTGCTCATATGGGTGCCATAGAGCATTCCGCCGCCTTGCGAAAGCGGGCAATCGCGGGCAGGAAGGGGCATGGCATTCAAATCGCATATGGACAAGGCGCTGGAGCAGGCGCGTGCCGCGGCAGACCGGGGCGAGGTTCCTGTGGGGGCTGTTCTGATCGCGCCGGACGGGCAGGTGGCCGCCCTGGCGGGCAACCGCACCCGCGAACTGAATGATCCCACCGCACATGCCGAAATCCTGACCATCCGCGAAGCCTGTGCCGCCCGGGGCAGCGAACGGCTCGCGGGCTTTGACCTTTATGTCACGCTGGAGCCCTGCGCCATGTGCGCCGCCGCCATTGCCGCCGCCCGCATCCGCCGAGTGTATTACGGCGCGGCCGATCCCAAGTCCGGCGGAGTGGCGCATGGGGCCTGCGTGTTCTCCCATCCACAGGCACATCATGAACCGGAGGTTTACGACGGTATCGCCGAGGCAGAAGCCGCAGCGTTGCTGAAAGACTTCTTTGCAGCTAAGCGCTGACAAGCGGTGGCTGTGAGGCTGCGGCTTTGAGGCTTGACGGGCTTTTGCGTCTTGCGGACCCTGGACCTGGCTGGCGATAAAACCTGAGGAGACAGGCATGTATTTCATTTTGCTCACATTCGCAGCGGAGAAGCACCGTTTGGCCGAATTTCTGGAGGGCCACAAAGCCTGGCTGGCGCAAGGCTTTGAGGACGGGGTGTTTCTTGCCGCCGGTTCCATAACCGATGGTGAGGGCGGGGCGATTCTGGCTGTGGGAGAAACAGAGGAGGCTCTGTTTGCCCGTGTCGCGCAGGACCCCTTTGTGTCCGGCGGCGTGGTGGAGCCGGAAATCATCGGCGTGGCGCCGACCATGATGGACCCAAGGCTTGATTTCCTGCGGAGCGTAGAATGAGCAACATCATTACCGCCGCCGATGGCCGTTCCCGGTGCGCCTGGAGCGCCTCTGCGCCGGATTTCCTGCGTTATCATGACGAGGAATGGGGCTATCCGGTGGGCGACGACATCCGCCTGTTCGAGAAGGTCTGTCTGGAAAGCTTTCAGTCCGGCCTGAGCTGGCGGACGATTCTGGACAAACGCGACAATTTCCGCGCCGCCTTTGCCGGGTTTGATTTCAACGACATGGCCAGTTTTGGCGCAGCGGATGTGGACCGGCTGTTGCAGGACAAAGGCATCATCCGCCACCGCGGCAAGATCGAGGCGGTGATCAACAATGCTGCCCGCGCGCAGGAACTGGTGGCAGAGGCGGGATCTTTAGCGGCGTTTTTCTGGAGCTTTGAGCCGAAACCGGAGGATTTGCCCGAGCCGCAGACCGCCTCCACCAGCCCGGACTCCGTGGCGCTCTCCAAGGCGCTCAAAAAACGTGGCTGGAAGTTTGTCGGCCCCACCACGGCCTTTGCCTTCATGCAGGCGATGGGGCTGATCAATGACCATGCCCTGGGCTGCATCTGCCGGAACAAGGCTGCAGCGGCTCGACTGGCCTTTACCGTGCCGCAGATGAAACCGGCGGCCTGAGAGCCGCCCGCGCCGGGCCGTCAGGCCCGGCGCCACCCCCAACGGGAGCGGATCTGCCAGGCAGATCCGGCGACGGGCGGGAGAGCCTCGTCTGGCGCCGTTTCAGATCTCGATCGCCTTCATTACTTCCGGCTCGGTCACCTGCACCCCCGGCAGCCCTTCGATCAGCTCCTTGGCATCCTGTTCCAGGATCGGGAAGCTCTTGTAGTGGCAGGGAATGACCGTCTTGAAATCGAAGTACCGCTTGGCCGCATAGGCCGCCTGTTTCATATCCATGGTGAAATGGCCGCCCGCCGACAGGATGCCCACATCGGGCTTGTAGTAATCGCCCATCCACTCCATGTCGGCCATGATCGCAGTGTCGCCGGACAGATAGACCGTCTTGCCCTCGGCCATCAGCATGTACCCGACCTCTGACCCTCCGGTGCGCAGGCCGTCCTGGGTGTTGAACGTGGAGCTGTGCGAGGCCGGCACCATTGCCACTTTCATGCCGCCCAGATCCACCGTGCCGCCTTTGTTGAAGCCAACAGTCTGCACCCCTTCAGTTTCGCCCCAATGGCCCATCAGGTCGTATTGCCCTACCACCGGCACCTCCAGTCTCTTGGCCAGCGGCAGCACGTCCACCACGTGGTCGAAATGCACATGTGTCAGCAGGATATGGGTGGCGCCGGCAATCGCGGCTTCGTGCTGATCTTCGGGCAGCACCGGGTTGCCGCTCAGCCAGGGGTCCACCAGCAGCGTCAGGTCGCCAGTTTCGATGCGGAATGATCCATGGCCCAGCCAGATGATTTTCATTGGTTTTTCCTCCTGTTAAACATTGTTTCGACCTCTGGAAGCCAAGAGCCCCGGGTGCACTCCCCAGCCCAGGCTGCCAGCTGTTCAAGTCGAACTCGGCCTGCGTCAGCTCTGCGTCTCGCAAGATGGCGTAAGTATTGCCCAAAAACGCAGGAAAGTACCCCGTCATTGTGGCGAACAGTGTAGCGGCCGACAAAGCTGTAACTGTCGTGACAGACGCGGTCCTCAGCGGCATTGAAATCGGTGGTGATGTCTGCATCTGGCCTGACGCAGGTCTGGTAGGGAAAATCATCTGCGCCGGAGCCACCCGTCAGCACATCCCGGCCACGCCCGCCGACCAGCACTATGTCCGGGTCGTCCCCCCCCGGGCACGCAGGACATCATGCCGACTGCCGCCAAAGACCTTGAATCGGTTTGCCCCTGCTCAAGTGCTGGTCGAAGTTTTTTTCGCAGGGTGTTGCGGGGTGTTTGGAAAGCGCAAGAAAAATGGACCGCACCATCGCCTGTGGAAGCTTCGCAGGCTTGCGGCGCAGGCGGCACAGCGGTAAATGCCTAGCCAACACCAGATGAGGGTTCCCATGTCGATTGACCAAAGCACCGCCGCCAAAGTGGCCAAACTGGCCCGGATCAAGGTCGAGGATGACGCTCTGCCGGCGCTGGCAGATGAGTTCAACAATATCCTTGGCTTCATCGAACAGCTGAACGAGGTGGATGTGACCGGCGTCGAGCCGATGACCTCCGTGACGCCGCAGCGTCTTAAGCGCCGGGTTGATGAAGTCACCGACGGCAGCCAGCAGCCCAAGGTTCTGGCCAATGCGCCGGATGCTCGCGAAGGCTTCTTCGCAGTGCCTAAAGTCGTGGAGTAAGAGACATGAGCGATCTGAACAAACTGGGCCTGGCTGAGGCCCGCGACGCGCTGCGCAAAGGCGACACCACTTCTGTTGAGCTGACCGAGGCCTGCCTCAAGGCAATCGATGCGGCTGATGCGCTCAACGCCTTTGTCCACAAGACGCCCGAAATCGCCCTGGAGCGTGCCAAGGCTGCAGACGAACGCATCAAGGCGGGCGATGCGCCTTCCATGTGCGGCCTGCCGATCGGCATCAAGGATCTGTTCTGCACCAAGGGGGTCGCTTCCCAGGCAGCATCCAGCATTCTCGAAGGCTTCAAACCCGAATATGAATCCACTGTCAGCCAGAAACTGGCCGATGCCGGTTCGGTCATGCTGGGCAAGCTGAATATGGATGAGTTTGCCATGGGCTCCTCCAACGAAACCTCTGCCTATGGTAATGCCGTCAGCCCCTGGCGCCGCGGCAATGACGACGCCCAGCTGACACCCGGCGGCTCTTCTGGCGGTTCCGCATCCGCTGTTGCTGCCGACCTCTGCCTGGCCGCAACAGGCACGGACACCGGCGGCTCGATCCGCCAGCCTGCCGCCTTCACCGGCACAGTTGGCATCAAGCCCACTTACGGCCGTTGCTCGCGCTGGGGCATCGTGGCCTTTGCGTCCTCGCTGGACCAGGCCGGCCCGATGACCAAATCGGTACGCGATGCTGCCATCATGCTCGAGGTCATGTGCGGCCATGATCCCAAGGATTCGACAAGCGCCGAACTGGCGGTGCCGGATTTCGAGGCGATGCTGACCGGCGACATCAAAGGCAAGAAAATCGGTATTCCGAAAGAGTACCGCATGGATGGCATGCCGGGTGAGATCGAGAAGCTCTGGTCTGACGGCGCCGAAATGCTAAAGGCTGCAGGCGCCGAGATCGTCGACATCTCGCTGCCGCACACAAAGTATGCGCTGTCTGCCTATTATGTGATTGCCCCGGCTGAGGCGTCCTCGAATCTGGCGCGCTACGATGGTGTTCGCTATGGCCATCGTGCGCTGCTGGAAGCGGGGGATGGCATCACCGAGATGTACGAAAAAACCCGCGCCGAAGGGTTTGGCTCCGAAGTGCAGCGCCGTGTCATGATCGGCACCTATGTGCTGTCCGCGGGTTTCTATGACGCCTATTACAACCGCGCCCGCCGCGTGCGCACCCTGATCAAGAAGGACTTCGAAGATGTCTTTGCAGCTGGCGTCGACGCGATCCTGACCCCGGCCACCCCATCTGCGGCTTTTGGCCTGGGCGAGATGACTGAGGCGGATCCGGTGCAGATGTATCTGAACGATGTCTTCACCGTCACCGTGAACCTGGCGGGACTGCCGGGAGTTGCGGTGCCCGCGGGCTTGGACTCCCAGGGTCTGCCGCTGGGGCTGCAGCTGATTGGCAAACCCTGGGAAGAGGGTGATCTGCTGAACACGGCCTATGCAATGGAGAATGCCGCAGGCTTTGTAGCCAAGCCGCAACAATGGTGGTAAGCATCTGCTCAAGTAATTGAGCAGAGCTGACAGGTACCCCATGCGCGCATTCGCATCCTACGCCGCCGCAGGCAGCCTTCTGGTTATGGCTGCCTGTTCCCCTCAGATCCCCGACAGCGCCGCAGGCGTTGGCATCGACGGCGATCCGTTTGCGCCACCGCCAGCCGCAGGGACCACCATCAACGGTGATCCGCTGGTGCCGCCTGCGCGGGTGTCCACCGAAACGGTGCCTTCCCAAACAGGGGGTGCACCGCGCAGCAGCTCCATCATCACTGCAGCCGGCGCCTTCAGCGCCGCCGCAGCGTCTTCCAGTGACGCGGATATTGCCCGTGAGACAGAGGCGGCGCTGGCCGCGTCCCGCACTGCTTTGGCTTCCGCGGCGCTGGATGCGAGCCCCTCCAACCCGGCGCCGCAGTTGATCGGCAACGCAGGAATTTCGGACGAAAACGACTTTCAGGCGGTGTCGTCACGCCAGTCCATCGAAAGCGATGCCGCGCGGCTGCAGCAGCAGCGGTCGCAGTACCAGCAGGTGCAGCCAACTGCGGTACCGCAAAATGCTGGCGATACGGGACCGAACATAGTGAAATACGCACTCAGCACCTCCAATCCCAAAGGGGTGCGCCTCTACACCCGTGCGGGCATCAACCTGCGGGCACGCAGCCAGCGCAACTGCGCCGAATTCGCGTCGCCAGATCAGGCGCAGATCGCCTTCCTCGAAAGCGGCGGCCCTCAGCGTGACCGCAAGGTGCTCGATCCGGATGGCGACGGCTTTGCCTGCGGCTGGGATCCGGCGCCCTACCGGCTGGCCGTCCAGAACTGATGCTGCCGGATCAGCCAGACACAATCTGGCACCCCAGCCCAAACTTCGGGCCGCGCAGAGACGGCCTGATGCCGTCTCTTATCGTTTTGCACTACACCGCCATGGAAAGCGCTCAGGCGGCACTGGAGCGGCTCTGCGATCCTGCGGCAGAGGTTTCAGCCCATTACCTGATCGGCGCAGAGGGTACCGTCTGGCAGATGGTGGCCGAAGACAGCCGCGCCTGGCACGCCGGAGCAGGCGAATGGAAAGGGCAGGCGGATATCAATTCCCGTTCCATCGGCATTGAGCTCGACAACCGGGGGTGCCACCCCTTTGGTGCTGCTCAAATGGCGGCACTTGAGGTGCTGATGCGCGGCATCATGCAGCGCTGGAACATCCCGGCTGCGGGGGTCATTGGCCATTCCTGCATGGCCCCAGGCCGCAAATCGGATCCTGGCCCGCACTTTGACTGGGGGCGGCTGGCCCGCCAGAATCTTGCGCTTGGAACCGGGCACGGCTCTGTCCCGCAGGATGTCTCTGCTGATGGTTTCCGCAAAGCTGCGTCATCCGCGGGGTTCACAGCGCCCGTGGATGACGCAACACTGCTGTCTGCTGTTCGGCTGCGGTTCCGCCCCTGGGCGTCCGGGCCACTGGAGCCTGCGGACTTTTCGCCGTTGGGCTGACAGGTGAATTTGCTTCTTTCTGGTCCGAAGTACCCCGGGGGAATTGGCCATAGGCCAAGAGGGGCAGCGCCCCTGTTGCCTGCACTATCCGCTTGACGCCGGGCGCCGTTGTTCCTAGGCCTCGCTTCGCACAGAAGGCTGGACGGCCGTCGGCGCGGGGTCAGATCCGCGCGGGAGGAAAGTCCGGACTCCATGAAGCAGCGGTGCCGGGTAACGCCCGGGCGGGGAAACCCGACGGAAAGCGCCACAGAAAACAGACCGCCGGCCTCCGGGCTGGTAAGGGTGAAACGGTGGGGTAAGAGCCCACCGCGCCCCTGGCAACAGGGGTGGCACGGCAAGCCCCACCGGGAGCAATGCCAAATAGGGTCCCCGCGCGGGCAGGTTCCGGTTCTCCGGAAAACCGCCGCTAGGTTCGCTTCAGCCGAGAGGGACCGGGTTGGCAGCTTGAGCGGCGCAGCAATGCGTCGCCTAGATGAATGGCCGTCGATCCCTGTCTTACGGGGCAGGGGGGACAGGATCCGGCTTACAGGCCTTCTGTGCATAAATCCTTCGGGGAACGGGGCGAATCCGGTTGACTTGGGGGCTGAGGCGGGTAAAAGCCGGGCTTCAGATAGGAATTTACCGAGAGGCCCCTGCCTTTTCGGACGCAGGAGAAGCACCATGGCGAAGCCGACCACCATCAAGATCCGCCTGAACTCGAGCGCGGGCACCGGCCACTTCTATGTGACCAAGAAAAATGCACGCACCATGACCGAGAAAATGGTCGTCCGCAAATACGACCCGGTTGTGCGCAAGCACGTCGAGTACAAAGAAGGCAAAATCAAGTAAGCTTTCCTTGCTGATTGATTATCGGAGACGGGTCGTGCATTGCACGGCCCGTTTCTTTTTTGAGACCACAGCCCCGGCGTGCCGGGATCAATTTTCGGAAAATGCTTCGCGGATTGCCGGCCGTGCTGGCGCCTTCTTGCCCCATTTCGAGCCTAACCTGACAGCTGTGGGTAAACAGACAGGCGGGTGAACTACTGTGAAGGTTTTTTTGTTGTCAGTTGTGCTGGCCTTGGCCGCGGCGCCAGTCTCGGGCTTTTATGAAGCCAAAGTGGCGGTTCCGCTGCTGTCGGCTGTCAGTGCTGAGCCCTTGCCAGCCGGGACCGAAGCGTCCGTTCAGAAGACGTCAGGGCGTCAGGATGTTTCTGACATGCATGTGCGTTTTGGCGGGCGCAATCTGCTGCTGAATCTGGTCAGATCAGGTCGGTCCGGGATGGCGGTTCTAAGTGTTGCAGAGACCAGCGCGGTACCGGTCCTGCCTGAAATCGCAGAGACAGAGCTGCATGGACTAATGCGCAGGACCACCGGTTGCCGAGTTGAAGGCAGCATCCGGAAGCTGGCAGGGCGGCAGGGAATTTTGGCTATCTCCGCCGCTCTGGACTGTGCCGGGGTCTGATCCTAGGCGCGCCACTCCGCCACAGTCAGCACAGGCGCCATTCCCATGCTTTGCATCAGCGCCGCAGAGGCGCTGTTGAACGGCGCATAGGTTGCCGCGATCACCGTGGCGCCTGCGGTTAGCGCACGCGCCTTCATTGCTTTTACCAGCGCCTTGCCAACGCCCATCCGGCGCCATGCTTCGGTGACTGAGATGTGGTGCAGCATGGCGCGGGTTTCCGCTGCTCGCACAGGCAGAGCGGGCCGGTCCTGCAGTTCGTAGATCAGATAGCCCAGCAGTGCGCCCTGCGGGCTTTCGGCGGCCAGTGCAGAAACGTTGTCCTGCTGCAGCCAATCCTGCAGCCAGACACTGAGTGCGCGACTTTCAGGAACAGCAGCATGGCGGCGGGGCTGATGCTCAGCGTGCAGTGCATGCAGGTCTTGCAGCAGGGGCAGCAGACGGTTTGCTTCGGCGGCCGAAACCTCAATGATTTTCATGGGGGTTTCCCTTATTATTGTTGTCGAAATAAAAAAGGGCGGATCGCTCGGATCCGCCCCTGGCTGTTTTGGATTGTGTCCTGCGATTATTCGCGGTTTCCAAGCAGCTGGAGCAGCATCATGAACATGTTGATGAAGTCCAGATAGAGGCTGAGGGCGCCCATGATCGCGGACTTAGCCAGCCACTCCTGGTCGCCTGCGTGGGCCATCTGCAGGTAGTCGTTCTTGATCCGCTGGGTGTCATAGGCGGTCAGGCCGGCAAAGATCAGCACGCCAATCACCGAGATTGCAAATGCCATGGCGGAAGACGCCAGGAAGATGTTGACGATCGATGCTACGATCAGGCCGATCAGACCCATGATCAGGAAGGAGCCCATGCCGCTGAGGTCCTTCTTGGTAGTGTAGCCCACCAGCGACAGGCCTGCAAAGGCGATGGACGTGATCAGGAACACCTGTACGATGCTGTCACCGGTGAAAACCAGGAAGATCGAGCTGATCGACAGTCCCATCACGGTAGCGAAGACATAGAACAGCAGCTGCACGCCGGCCGCTGACATGCGGTTTGCAGCGGCGCCGATGCCGAAAATGAAGGCCAGCGGCGCAAACATGATGACCCACTTCAGCGGCGAGGCATAAAGCGCATAGCCGACGCTGGTCAGGTATTTGTCGGCGCTCAGCTGGGCCACGGCATTGGCCGGGTCCGCAGTAACGGCCAGCCCGGCAATCGCCCAGGCGGCCAGGAAGGTGATGAACGTGCCTGCCGACATGGTGGCATAGACTTTGTTCATATGGGCGCGCAGGCCCGCATCAATCTGCTGGGCGCTGGCGCCTGCAGCAGAGCGGATGGTATCGAATTGTGCCATATTGAATGGTCTCCGTAATCTACTCCCTCGCTGCCGACACACGAATGGGACCGCAGGCGGCAGCTTTCCCGTCAAATATCGGGTGAAGCGGAGTTCGGTTCAAGTATTTCAGTCAAAGAAATACATGAAAAACATCCAAACGGGCTGCTTTGCAGCAGCCCGTGCCGAAGGCGGGTGATTTTGAAGGGCCGTTTTCTCAATAGCGCCAGTAATCCGGTGCCTTCCAGAACCCGCCGCGGGCCTCTGCCTCGGCCTCGGCGCGTGTTACGCCGATGTCCTCCAGGGCGCGGGCATCCAGCCTGGCCAGCTGGCGGCGCTGGCGCCAAGCCGCCATGCGCTGCCGCAAGCGGTTGGACAGGGGAAGCTGCGGTTTTGTGCTGAGACAAGAGGTAGTGCAGGTTGAGGTCACGAGGGTCATGGGCTTGGTCCTTCAGTTGGATTTGTGATGCATCCCTTCTGGGTGATCAATTGTGTTGATGAGTATGAAGTCTTGTGGCATATTTTTGAAACGAATGTTTTTGATCCAATGAATCAGGTTTTGTGATGGTAAGAAATCTCGATATCACCACGCTCCGCTCCTTTGTGGCGGTCGCGGAATATGGCGGCGTCACCCGCGCCGCCGGTTTCCTGCATCTGACCCAGTCAGCGGTCTCGATGCAGATGAAGCGGTTGGAGGAATTGTTGGGGCTGGAGCTGCTGGACCGCTCCGGACGCACCATCGCGCTGACTTCCGGGGGCGAGCAGATGCTGGGCTATGCGCGCAAGATGGTGGCGCTGAATGACGAAATGATCAGCCGGCTCACCGATCAGGCCTTTGAGGGAGAGGTGCTGCTGGGTGTGCCACATGATGTGGTGCATCCGGTTATTCCGCAGGTGCTGAAGCGCTTCAGTCTCAGCTATCCGCGGATGAACGTTAATCTCTGCACGTCCAACACCCGCGATCTTAAGACTGAGTTCGCGCGCGGCGCTTTTGATCTGATCCTGACCACCGAAACGGGGGCAGGTGAAGGCGCCGAGACGATCCACAGCATGCCGCTGCGTTGGGCCGGCGCGCCGGATGGATCGGTCTGGCGGCAGCGTCCTTTGCGGCTTGGCTTCTGCCGCAACTGCAGTTTCCGCCCGGTTGCGACGGCGGCACTGGATGAGGCGGGCATCGAATGGGAGATGGCGCTGGACAGCGATTCTGACCGCACGGTCGAGGCAACAATCAGCGCTGACCTTGCCGTCGGCGTGCTGATGGAGGGCACCCAGCCGCCCTATCAGGAGCTGATCGGTCCGGGCTGCGGCCTGCCGGAACTTCCGATGCAGCACATCAACCTCTATGGCGCGGAACGCGTGCACGCGCCCTACGTCGAGGAACTGGCAGAGTTCATCCGGCAGGGCTTTCAGGGGCTCTGGGCCGCGCCCTTGCGCGTTGCCGGATGAACTGGAGGCAAGCTAAGGCTCCCGCGCCCGCAGGCCGCCCTGGCTGCGCCAGAGCGACCTTGGCGGCCTTGGGCCAGGCTCAGCGCCGTTGGCGCTGAGCCTGGCCCAACTGTTGCGGTGCATTTCGCAGAAATGTGCTGTCAGCGGGCGGGAGACGCGCTGCCATCAGGGCGCCAGTGCAACCTGTCAGCTGTTGCCCATGGTAATCACCACCTTGCCGGTGGATTTGCGGCTGCGCAGAAGCTCCAGCCCTTCGGCAGCCTGCGACAGCGGCAGCGTATGGCTGATATGTGGCTTAATGCGGCCCTCGCCGTGCCAGGCAAACAGCGTTTCAAACGACTGGCGCACGGCTTCGGGACGGGCCTTCATGTAGCCGCCCAGGTAGAAGCCGATCACGGTCAGGTTTTTCACCAGCAGGTGGTTGGCCGGGATCTGTGGCACTTCGCCTCCGGCGAAGCCCACCGGCAGCAGCCGGGCGCCTGGATTGGCCGAGCGGAACGCTGCTTTCCACACGTCACCGCCAATGGCGTCATAGACTACATCCGCCCCGCCTAGCGCCTTGACTGCAACGCGCAGGTCCTCATCGGCGTCGATCAGATGATCTGCACCGGCGGCCGCTGCCACCTCCAGCTTGTCCCGGCCGCGGGCCTGCGCGATCACCGTGGCCCCCATCAGCTTGCCAATTTCCACAGCGGTCAGGCCGACGCCGCCCGCTGCACCAGTCACCAGCAGCGTTTCGCCCTGTTGCAGCCGCGCGCAATGGTCCAGTGCCATATGGCTTGTGCCATAGGCGATCTGCAGGGCAGCGGCGTGTTCAAAACGCATCGCATCGGGGATGCGGATCAGTCGGGCGGCATCAAACACACCTGCTTCTGCCAGCCCGCCGGAACCGCCAAACACGGCCACACGGTCGCCGGTTTCGAAGCCTTGGGTGCCTTCCCCAAGCGCGGTCACCACCCCTGCAGCTTCCAGTCCCAGAGTGAACGGCGGTTCGGGAGTGTCCTGATACGTCCCTTTCATCATGAGAAGGTCGGCAAAGTTCAGGCCGCAGGCCCGCAGGGAAACTGCGGCTTGGCCAGGGTCGGGGGCTGGGCATCGCGTTTCCGTCAGGGACGCCGGGCTGCCAATTTCAGAGACTTGGTAGGCCTGCATGTCTTCTCCTCACCTTTCGCGGGAAATCTGATGATTCGTCGGGCTACTCTGCTGGGGTGTACCGGTGGCTTGCACCTCGCTATTTCTGGGGAGGTACCCACTCTGCAGATAATTGGCAATAAAACATTTGAAAAAATGCTGCGTGAAATCATGCGTTTGAGGCAATAGTCTCCCTTTGGGGCGACGGCGGTATTGCAATCAACCGCAAGGGTTGTACAATTTTGTGCAGAGGTCAAAGACTGATCGCGCTGATGGGGAAATGCGTTTCCGGCAGATTTTTCAAGGCGCCGGAATGCTGAAATTGGTACTGTGGTTCGGGATTTGATCAAAATGACAGTTAGGAGAAACGCATGGCTCATCCCGTAGACGTGCATGTGGGAAAGCGCATACGCCACCGTCGGTGGCTGATTGGCATGACGCAGCAGCAGCTCGCCGAGCAAGTCGGCATCAAGTTCCAGCAGATTCAGAAATATGAAACCGGTGCGAACCGGGTCAGCGCATCCCGGCTTTGGGATATTTCTGATGCGCTGGAGGTCCCGGTGAGCTTCTTCTTCGAGGGCTTGCAGGAAGAGAGCAAGGCCCCGGCGGACAAGGCTTCCGTCCCGGAGGATCTGATGGGCGACAAGGAAGCATTGGATTTGGTGCGCTCCTATTATTCGATCCCGGAAAACCAGCGCCGCCGCCTGTTTGAATTGGCGCGGGTGCTGAGCGACGTCGCCTGAAGACAGGGACAGGGATCAGACTTTGAAACGGGTCTGACAGAAATTTGCAGCGTCGATCCCGGAAACGGCTGGGTTTGCGCTTGCAATGAAAACGTCTGGGTGGCACCCGTTTGCTATGACACAGGCAACACTCACGGACTTCGACGTAGCGAACAGGATGGCAGACGCGGCCCGCGCTGCCATCCTTCCGCATTTCAGAACCTCTTCATTGAACGCCGAAAACAAGCTTGAAGGCGGGTTTGATCCGGTTACAGTGGCCGATCGCGCCGCCGAGCAGGCGATGCGTGCGGTGCTGGCAGATTTCCGTCCCGAAGATGGCATTCTGGGCGAGGAGTTCGGACGCGTTGCGGGCCGCTCCGGCCGCACCTGGGTGCTGGACCCGATTGATGGCACCCGTGGTTTCATCAGTGGCACGCCGACCTGGGGCGTGCTGATTGCGCTGGCGGATGAAAACGGCCCGTTTCTGGGGGTGATCGACCAGCCCTACACCGGCGAACGTTTCTGTGGCAGCGCGGAAATCGCCGCAATGACTGGCCCGCTGGGGGAAATGGCGCTGAAAACCAGAAGTACCGCAGCGCTGGCTGAAGCGACCCTGTTCACCACTTTCCCCGAAGTTGGAACCCCCAAGGAACGCGCCGGTTTTGAGCGCGTTGCCGCACAGGCCAAGCTGACACGTTATGGCATGGATTGCTACGCTTATGCGCTGGTCGCAGCTGGGCAGGCGGACCTGGTGATCGAAGCAGGCCTCAATGCCTATGACATCCAGGCGCCGATTGCTGTGATCCAGGCTGCGGGTGGTATTGTGACTGATTGGGACGGCAATCCGGCCCACAATGGCGGCCGTGCCCTGGCTGCGGCCAATGCGGACATCCATGCCGCCGCGCTGGAGCTTCTGCGCCAGAGCTGAGCGCCTTGAAACCGGGCGCAGCGGCCTCTATTTTGACCGCAGGCCGGCTCTTCGCCCGTTTTCCGTCGGCCAACCACACATTCCTAGAAGCGGGCGGCCAATAGGAGTGTGTGAAGATGTCAGAATTCCTGATTAAAAATGCCGACACCATCCTGACGATGGATGACGCGCGCCAAGTGCTGCATGGCGCCGATGTACTGATCCGCGGCGGTCAAATTGCCGCCATAGGGCAGGGGCTGCAAACCAGCGGAGAGGTGGTATCCGGCCAGGGCTGTGTGGTGACGCCGGGGCTGGTCAACACCCACCACCATCTCTACCAGAACCTGACCCGTGCGGTGCCTGGCGCTCAGGACGCGCTGCTGTTCGGCTGGCTGCAGCGGCTCTACCCTGTCTGGGCCCGCTTCACCCCGCAGGAGATGTTCGTCTCTGCCCAGCTGGGGCTGGCTGAACTGGCGCTGTCGGGCTGCACCCTCAGTTCGGACCATCTGTATCTCTATCCTAACGGCGCCCGGCTGGAGGATACCATCCACGCTGCCCGTGAGGTCGGCTTGCGGTTTCACCCGACCCGTGGCGCCATGAGCATTGGCGAAAGCGCAGGCGGCCTGCCGCCGGACAGTCTGGTAGAGGAAGAACACGCCATTCTGGACGACATGATCCGGGTGGTGGACGCCTTTCATGACGCGTCCGAAGGCTCCATGTGCCGGGTTGGACTGGCGCCATGCTCTCCCTTCTCGGTCAGTCGCGGGCTGATGCGCGATGCTGCGCTGCTGGCCCGGGACAAGGGCGTGATGCTGCACACACATTTGGCTGAGAACGAAGAAGACATCGCCTATTCCTTGGCCAATTTTGGCTGCCGGCCGGGGCAATACGCGGAGGAACTGGGGTGGACCGGCGATGATGTCTGGCACGCTCACTGCGTGAAACTCGATCTGCAAGAGATTGATCTGTTTGCCAGAACCCGCACCGGGGTTGCGCATTGTCCCTGTTCCAACTGCCGACTTGGCAGCGGTATTGCACCTGTGCGTGCGATGCGCGATGCGGGCGTGCCGGTAGGGCTGGGCGTTGACGGTTCCGCCAGCAACGACATGGCCAGCCTCAGCGCCGAGGCACGGCAGGCCATGCTGTTGCAGCGGGTTGCCAACGGGGCCGACGCAATGAGCGCCTATGAGGCGCTGGAAATCGCCACCTGCGGCGGCGCCGATGTGTTGGGCCGCCCCGATTGCGGCCGGCTGGCGCCGGGAAAACGCGCCGATATTGCCATATGGGACACTCGGGGCGTGGCCTCCAGCGGCAGCTGGGACACTGCTGCACTGCTGCTGGCCGGGCCAACCCAGGTCAAGCACCTGTTTGTCGAGGGCAGGCAGATCATCCGCAGCGGCGAGCTGACCACAATAGACCTGCCACGCCTGATCGAACGCCATGGCCAGCTGGCGCAGCAGCTGATGCAGTGAAGGCCCGGTTCTTCTTCTGGCTCTAAGTATCCCCGCCGGAGGCAGGGGCGCGTCTGCGCCCCTTCTAAACCCGCCTGCCGCCGATCCATACCTCGGCAATGGCCCGGTCATCCCCCATCATGATCGTCGGAAAAACGGCTTCCCAAATGTCTTCGGCCCGCGCAGCCCGTTGGGCGATGGCCGGGGTGGAGGCCAGATCCAGAACGACCAAGTCAGCTTCCATGCCTGCGGCGGCATTGCCGATTTTATCCTCCATCCGCAGCGCGGTCGCGGATCCTTGTGTCGCCAACCACAGCAGCTGCGCCGCATGCAGAGGGGTGCCGCGCAGCTGACCGATCTCATAGGCTGCAGCCAGGGTGCGCAGCATTGAAAAACTGGATCCTCCCCCTGTGTCGGTAGCAAGCCCGATCCGCTGCCCCTCAGCCATCAGCCCGGCCATGTCGAACAAGCCGGAGCCGATAAAAGTGTTTGATGTCGGGCAATGGATCAGTGCCGCGCCATAGTCGCGCAGCCGGTGTCGCTCGCGGTCTTCCAGGTGGATGGCGTGGCCATACAGCCCTTTGGCACCGAGCAGGCCAAACTCCTCGTAGGTGTCCAGATAGTCGCGCGCCTGCGGAAACAGCGACTTCACCCACGCGATTTCATCCGTCTGTTCGCTCAGATGCGTCTGCATCAGGCATTCCGGGTGCTTGGCCCAGAGCGCGCCCATCGCCTCCAGCTGTTCCGGTGTCGAGGTTGGTGAAAACCGCGGCGATATCGCATATTCCAGCCGGTCCGTGCCGTGCCAGCGGGCAATCAGCGCTTCAGAATCGTCATAGGCCGACTGTGCGGTGTCCCGCAGCCCATCCGGCGCATTGCGATCCATGCAGGTCTTGCCACCCGCCACCCGCTGCCCGCGCGCTTGCGCCGCTGCAAACAACGCGTCCACGCTTTCGGGGTGGATGGTGCAAAAACTGCAGACTGTGGTGGTGCCATGCGCCGTCGTCAGATCCAGATAACGTGCGGCGATCTCATCGGCGTAGGCACGGTCTGCGAACCGCATTTCCTCCGGAAAACTATAGCTGTTCAGCCAGTCGATCAGCCGTTTGCCCCAGCTGGCGATAACGGCTGTCTGCGGGTAATGGACATGGGCATCGACAAAGCCGGCCATGATCAGCTTGCCGCTGTGATCCACGGTCTCCGCCTCTGGCAGCAGAGCCCGCATGTCGGCAAATGTGCCGGTCCCTGCGATCCGCCCATCCCGCACCGCCACCGCGCCCCGCAGCCGGGCGGCGTCCTCGGGGCGCTCTTCGGTGAAAGGGGAGGTGGTGAAAGCAAGAACGTGCCCCTTCAGGATGTAACCGGTGTCCATGCGCTGAACCCTTTCCTTGCAAAATGGCCTCACGCAAGATACCCGCCGAAGAGGCGCGGGTAAATTGCGGCACCGGCATTGTTTTCCGGGGACGGCGTCTTCTACTTTGTACGCAAAAGTGAAGAAAACGGGGGGCATCAGATGAGCAGCGGTGACAATATCTCCAGTGATCAGCCTCTGGAAGATGCCTATGACCTTGACCGCAAGATGGTCGCGCAGGTTCTGGAGGCCGTCGAGCAGGGGGATCAGCCATCCTTGACGGCGCTGCTGGAAGACCTGCACGCCGCGGATATTGCCGACCTTCTGGAACAGATCAGTTCCGAGGACCGTGTCAGACTGATCCGCCTCTACGACCGAGAATTCGATGGTGAAATTCTGTCGGAACTGGATGAGAGCATCCGCGAGGAGGTTATTGAGACGCTCAATCCTCTGGTGCTGGCTGATGCGGTCCGGGAGCTGGAAAGCGACGATGTTGTCGACCTTCTGGAAGACCTGGAAGTGCCGCAGCAAGAAGCCATTCTGGACGCGCTGGAGGATGCCGACCGGGTCGCGGTCGAGCATTCTCTGAGATACCCGGAAAACTCGGCCGGCCGCTTGATGCAGCGCGAGGTCGTAATGGCGCCAGAGCATTGGAACGTTGGGCAAGCCATTGATTTCATGCGCAACTCATACGAACTTCCGGATCAATTCTATCACGTTGTTCTGGTTGATCCGCGTCTGCATCCGGTGGGCAATGTCACCCTGGGCCGGATCATGGGCGCCAAGCGGGATGTGCCGCTGACCGATCTGGTCGAAGACAGCTTTCAGGTCATCCCCGCCGATCAGGACGAGGAAGACGTGGCCTATGCCTTCAACCAGTACCACCTGATCTCGGCGCCGGTGGTTGATGAAGAAGGGCGGCTGGCCGGTGTGATCACCATCGACGATGCAATGATCGTGCTGGATGAGGAACACGAGGAAGACATCCTGCGCCTGGCCGGTGTGGGCGAGGAAAGCTCTCTGGCTGACCGGGTGATCGACACCACCAAACGCCGTTTCCCCTGGCTGGCGGTGAATCTGATCACAGCGGTGCTGGCCTCGCTGGTGATTGCGCAATTCGAGGCGGCAATTTCCCAAATTGTGGCGCTGGCGGTTCTTATGCCGATTGTTGCCTCGATGGGGGGCAATGCGGGCACTCAGTCGCTGACCGTTGCCGTGCGTGCCATTGCCACCCGCGACCTGACCGGCTCCAACGTCTGGCGAGTGATCCGCCGCGAGGTGCTGGTGGGGCTGGTGAACGGGGTTATCTTTGCCATTGTCATGGGGCTGGTGGGCCTTGCATGGTTCGGCTCGCCGATACTGGGGGTGGTGATCGCTGTCGCTATGGTGGTCAATCTGGTCGTGGCGGGGCTGGCAGGGACAGTGATCCCGGTTCTACTTGAAAAAACCGGAATTGACCCGGCGCTGGCTTCGGGTGCTTTCGTGACAACTGTGACCGATGTGGTCGGCTTTTTCGCTTTCCTTGGCCTTGCTGCCGCCCTCATGCTTTAGGAGACTGCCATGACGGATCTGACTGAAATCAAGGCCGTTGCCCGCAAGGCCGCCTTTGCCCGCCGTAAGGAAGCGCATGGCCGCAACCTGCCCGGCGTTGCGGGTCATTTGGCCGAAGTGCTGGCAGGCTACCGCGGGGTGCCGCTGGCGGGATACATGCCGATCCGCACCGAAATCGATCCGCTGCCCGTGATGGCAGAGGCCGCTGCATATGGCCCTGTGGGTGTGCCGGTGATCATGGGCGAGGGGATGCCTCTCAAGTTCAGCCGCTGGCAGCCCGAAGGCGCGATGCGCGACGGGCCATTTGGCGCCCGGGTTCCAGAAGTGGATGACTTCTTTGAGCCGGAAATCGTTGTGGTGCCGCTGGTTGCCTTTGATGCCAAGGGTGGACGGCTGGGCTACGGCGGCGGTTTCTATGACCGTACTTTGGAGCTGTTGCGCGGCAAGCGTGCCACCCTGGCGATTGGGTTTGCATTTGATGCGCAGGAGGCTGAAGACCTGCCGCTGGAGCCAACAGACCAGCCGCTCGACATGATGGTGACGGAAAGCCGCATCCTGCAGTTCAGCCGTTGACGCAGCACTGGCTGGATTTGGAAAAATCCTGGCAAAACTTTTGAAAAGTTCAGCTCTGCCAATGCACCTCTTGTCCTGAGCCCGGCAACGGCGTACCACGCCGGAATGCGAATTCTGTTTCTAGGCGATGTGATGGGCCGCGCCGGGCGCCGTGCTATCACCGAAACCCTGCCGCGGCTGCGTGATGAGTGGCGGCTCGATTTTGTTGTGGTGAACGGCGAAAATGCCTCCAACGGCATGGGGCTGAGCGGCGAGCACGCCAAGCTGATGCTGGATGCGGGCGTCGATTGCCTGACGCTGGGCGATCACGCTTTCGATCAAAAGGACATGCTGCAATTCATCGAGAAAGAGCAGCGCATCATCCGGCCCCTGAATTTTGCCAAGGGCGCACCGGGGCGCGGCTTCCGCCTGTTCCAAGCGCCGGGCGGGCGCAAAGTGCTGGTGGTTCAGGTGCTGGGGCAGGTGTTCATGAAACGCGCCTTTGATGATCCTTTTGGCGCCGTGGAGGCAGTGCTGAAAGCGCACCCACGCGGCGGGCTGGCACAGGCGATCATTGTTGATGTCCATTGCGAAGCCACTTCCGAGAAGATGGCGATGGGGCATTTCTGCAATGGCCGTGCCTCGCTGGTTGTCGGCACCCATACCCATGTGCCGACAGCAGATGCGCAGATCCTTTCTGAGGGGACCGGCTATCTGACTGATGCGGGCATGTGCGGGGATTACAATTCGGTCATTGGCATGGATAAGGCCGAACCGATGCGGCGTTTCCTGACTGGCATGCCAAAGGCACGGTTCTCTCCGGCAGATGGTGAGGCAACCCTGTCCGGCGTCTTTGTCGAAACCGATGACCGCACCGGGGCGGCCAAGCAGATTCGCATGGTGCGCAACGGTGGGTTGCTGCAGGACGCAGGCGTCTGAACCAGTTCTGCCGTTCCGGCAAATTGCCAGCAGCGGGAGAAATACCCCCGGGGGAGGGTGTTTTCCGGAAAAACACCTTTTCAGTGCCTTATGACCTGCAGGCTTTCGAAGATCCTTGCTCAGCCCTGGGGTTTCAGGGACACTGCGCGATGGCGGAGCGTTGACTCCGACCTTAACAGAATGGGCAAAGTCACGGTTTATGCAGTACTTCCAGTTTGGTGACACCGGCAGCGCGATCCTGGCGCTTGTGATTGTCCTGGCCATGTTTGTGGCGTTTCTGCGAGAGACCTATCCAACCGAAGTGGTGGCGCTCACCGGTGTTGCGGCAATGCTGGCAACCGGCGTTCTGCCCTATGATGAAGCGCTGCCGGTGCTGTCCAACCCGGCGCCCTGGACCATCGCGGCGATGTTCATCATCATGGGCGCCCTGGTGCGCACAGGCGCGCTGGATGCGTTTACCCAGATCGCCAAGAAGCAGGCCGAAGTGAACCCGAAGCTCGCGGTTGCCCTTCTCATGGGCTTTGTGGTCGCCGCATCCGCCGTGGTGTCCAACACGCCAGTGGTGGTTGTGATGATCCCGGTCTTCATCCAGATCGCCCGCACGCTCGATGTTCCGGCGTCCAAGATGCTGATCCCGCTAAGCTATGCGGCGATTCTGGGCGGGACACTGACGCTGATCGGCACGTCGACCAATCTCTTGGTGGATGGTGTCGCGCGGGCACAGGGCTTGGACCCGTTCACAATTTTCGAGGTGACGCCGCTGGGCCTGATCCTGGTCGTCTATGGTATGATCTATCTGCGGTTCATCGCGCCGCGCCTGCTGCCTGCCCGTGACAGCATGGCGATGCTGCTCAGCGACAAGTCGAAGATGAAATTCTTCACCGAGGCCGTGATTCCACCTGAAAGCAACCTGATCGGGCGCGAAGTGACCGGTGTGCAGCTGTTCAAGCGTCCGGGCGTGCGGCTTATCGATGTGATCCGCGGCGACGCTTCGTTGCGCCGCAACCTGCAGGGTGTGGAGCTGCAAGTCGGTGACCGGGTGGTTCTGCGGACCCGGATGACAGAGCTTCTCAGCCTGCAGACAAACAAGGAACTGAAGCGGGTCGACCAGGTTTCGGCAGTGGAAACCGAAACGGTCGAGGTGCTGATTACCCCCGGCTGCCGCATGGTCGGCCGCAGCCTGGGCGCGATGCGCCTGCGCCGCCGCTATGGTGTTTACACGCTGGCTGTGCACCGGCGGAATCAGAATATTGGCGTGCAGCTGGATGATCTGGTGGTGCGGGTCGGCGACACGCTGCTGCTGGAGGGCGCGCCTGCGGATATCCAGCGGCTGGCGGCGGATATGGACTTGGCTGATGTGTCTCAGCCGACCCAGCGCGCCTACCGCCGCAGCCATGCGCCGATTGCGGTTGCCGCTCTGCTCGGCATCGTACTGCTGGCCGCCTTTGGCGTTGCGCCGATCCTGATGCTGTCACTGCTGATGGTTTCCCTGGTTTTTGTCACCCGCTGTATCGACGCCGATGAGGCTTTTTCCTTTGTCGAAGGGCAGCTGCTGGCTCTGATCTTTTCCATGCTGGCCATCGGTGCGGCGCTGGAAAGCTCGGGCGCCGTCAGCCTGATTGTCAACGCCATTGCCCCGGGCCTGTCGATGCTGCCGCCCTTCCTGCTGGTCTGGGCAGTCTACCTCTTGACGTCGGTGCTGACAGAGCTGGTCTCCAACAATGCCGTCGCCGTGGTGGTGACACCGATTGCCATAGGCCTGGCTCAGGCAATGGGGGTGGATCCGCGCCCGCTGGTGGTGGCGGTGATGGTGGCTGCGTCAGCGTCTTTTGCCACCCCGATCGGTTATCAGACCAATACGCTGGTGTACGGCCCCGGCGGCTATAAATTCACCGATTTCCTGCGGGTGGGCATCCCGCTGAACCTGACGGTCGGCATGGTCGCGTCGCTCATCATTCCTTTCTTCTGGCCACTCTGACAGCCGCGGCAGGCCGGGTGGTCGCCAGATTGTCTGGCAGGTTGTCGGTGGGTGGGCGGCGAGTGGGCGGCAAAATTCCGCCATGTCATGCGCCGTTTACGTGAAGTTATTAATCCAATGCCCAAATAGAACCGGGAGAGGTTTTAAGGGTGAAGAAAATGGATTTCAAAAAAGCGTTCCTGATCGCCATTCTGGCAGGTTCTTCGGCGATTGCACTGATGTCGCAAGCCTGGGCAGAGCGCGAAGTCCAGCGCCCAGCAGAAAACGCTGCTGCGGCAAAATCCCTGTAAGGGAATTTGCCAAATCTTTTTGCCAAAGTTTTCCGGCGCCCGTTGCCCTGCGCCCGCTACAAGGGCCAGAACACCAGAATGGATGGGATGGACACAGCGATGATCAGCACCTCCAAGGGCAGGCCCATGCGCCAGTAGTCGCCGAACCGGTAGCCGCCCGGACCCAGTACCAGCGTGTTGTTCTTGTGACCGATCGGCGTCAGGAAGGCGGCTGAGGCCGCGACCGCCACGGCCATCAGGAACGGATCCGGAGAAACACCCAGGGTCTCTGCCATCTGGATGCCGACAGGGGCCGCAACAATGGCGGTGGCCGTGTTGTTCAGCACATCCGACAGGGTCATGGTGACCACCATCAGAACGGTCAGCACCGCCCAGGCCGGCAAACCTGCGGTCAACCCGGTCAGGGTATTGGCAATCAGCGCCGTGCCGCCGGAACTGTCCAGCGCTGCGCCCAGCGGGATCATGGACCCCAAGAGAACCACCACCGGCCATTCCACATGGTCGTAGATTTCGGCCACTGGCAGGATCTTCAGCAGCACATAGCCAATGGCCACCAGGCCAAGCGCCACCGGCAAATAGATCAGCCCCAGCGACGCCGCCAGCACGGCGGCGGCAAACAGGCCGATGGCTGCCCAGGTCTTGTCATTGGCGGTGACAGACAGCCCGCGTTCGGCCAGCGGCAGGCAGCCCAGCCAGTCCGCCACATCGGCGCTGCGCCCGCGCGGTGACAGCAGCAGCAGGATGTCTCCCGCCTCGACTTCGGTCTGGCGGATGTGGCGGGTGATCCGGGTGCCTTGTCGGGAAATCCCCAGCAATACCGCGCTCTGGCGCCAGGCCAGTCCGATGGATTGCGCACTGCGGCCGCGGATGCGGGCGGTCTCCGGCACCACCAGCTCTGTCAGCTCCAGCCCTTCACCGGCGGCCGTCAGCTTTTCGGTCCGCGCCGCATCAGCAAATTCCAGCTTCAGCGCGCTGCGGAATTCATCCAGCGCCTCCGGTTCCGCCTCGATCACCAGCGTGTCGCCGGCACGCAGCAGGGCCGCAGCAGAACGACCGTAACGCCGCTTGCCGTCGCGAATCAGGCCCAGAATAGCGACATCCGCTTTCTCGGCTTCCTCATCCAGTTCACCCAGGCGCTTGCCGGTCAATTCGGACCCTTCGCCCACTGTCAGTTCAGCAATATAAGGGGCAAGCTGCGCCTCCGACGCCCCCGCAGCATTCTCCCGCGCCGGGATCAGGCGCCAGCCGGCCAGCGCGACAAAGGCAAGCCCCGCCAGCGCCGCAATCCCGCCGACCGGGGCGAAATCGAACATCTTGAACGGCTCGCCCAGCGTCTCGCCGCGGATGGCGGCAATGATGATGTTGGGGGGCGTGCCGATCAGCGTCGCCATGCCACCAAGAATGGTGGCAAAGGACAATGGCATCAGGCTCAGCCCCGGCGCGCGGCCCGCCTTGCGCGCGGTCTGAATATCCACCGGCATCAGCAAGGCCAGGGCCGCCACATTATTCATGAAGGCCGACAGCACAGCCCCGACGCCGCCCATCAGCGCGATATGGCCGCCAAGGCCCCGGGCGCTGTCCACCAGCGTGCGGGTGATCAGGAACACAGCCCCTGAACGCACCAGCCCGGCAGAGACGATCAGCACCAGTGCCACCACCAGCGTCGCCGGATGGCCGAACCCCGCAAACGCTTCTCCCGCAGGCACAACCCCCAGCACCACCCCCGCCATCAGCGCGGCAAATGCCACCAGATCGTAGCGGAAACGCCCCCACAAAAGCAGGGCAAACACGGCGGCAAACAACGCAAATAAAACGGCTTGATCATATGTCATGGCGCCAGCTTATCCCCGAAACCCCGAGGAACAAGGGCAAAGCGGGGCAGGGGCGCTTGAAAGCCGGCGCTTCCCAAGGCTATATGAGCGCTAATTCAGAAATTCAGCAGCAAGGATGCACCATGGCAGGCCATTCAAAATGGGCTAACATTCAGCACCGCAAAGGCCGTCAGGACGCGGCGCGGTCAAAACTGTTTTCCAAGCTGGCCAAGGAGATCACCGTGGCCGCCAAGATGGGCGACCCCGATCCCGACAAGAACCCGCGCCTGCGCCTGGCCGTGAAAGAGGCCAAGAGCCAATCCGTCCCCAAGGATGTGATCGAACGCGCAATCAAGAAGGCCATCGGCGGCGACGCCGAAAACTATGACGAAATCCGCTATGAAGGCTATGGCCCCAACGGCGTCGCGGTGATCGTCGAGACAATGACCGACAACAAGAACCGCACCGCCTCCAACGTGCGCTCCACCTTCTCCAAGAACGGCGGCAACCTGGGCGAGACCGGTTCGGTCGGCTTCATGTTCGAGCGCAAGGGCGAAGTCAGCTACCCGGCCGCCGTGGGCGACGCCGACACAGTGATGATGGCCGCCATTGAGGCCGGCGCCGAGGATGTCGAAAGCTCCGAGGACGGCCACATCATCTATTGCGCTGACACCGACCTCAACGACGTGTCGAATGCGCTGGAGGCTGAGCTGGGCGAGTCTGAGTCGACCAAGCTGGTCTGGAAACCCAGCACCACCACCGAGCTGGACCTGGAAGGCATGCAGAAGCTGATGAAACTGGTGGATGCTCTGGAAGACGATGACGACGTGCAGCGCGTCACCACCAATTTTGAAGCCTCCGACGAGGTCATGGCGCAGCTCTGATCCAGGGCCTGTGATCAACCGGAAAGGCCCGCAGCTAAGGCGGGCCTTTTCTATTTAGGCCGGTTAGGTCAAGCGGAATGATCTCCTATGCCTGCTTCGCGGACAAAGCTGACTCCACAACGAACATCTCCAACGGCAGCTTTATTGCTCCGGGGTCAAATCGCGGACAACGCGAAACCCCACCGCTGGCGCCCAGTAATCACTTGAAATTGCAACGCGTCGGGCGGGTCTAGCTAACTCTACCTGCCCGGCATACGCACCCCCCTTTATCGAACGCTTACAATCTGGGCGGTCTGCATCTACTGCCAAGTATTGACTGGACGTTTCTAAGCCGCGATGCGGTCCTTCTCCGCAGGAACTTGTGAATTCACCGGCGTTACCGGACATGTGTCGTAGTCCCCAATCATTTGCCGCATCGAAATTGTCTACCGGCAAAAGTTCCCTGGCACTTCCAAAATCATGTTTCCATACGCGTTCACCATCCACAACTTCGATGCGGTAAATCATATAATTTGCCTGTTCTAACGTCAGAGTGTCGCCTTGCGCATACCTCGTTGTTGTGCCGGCGCGTGCAGCGTATTCCCATTCCGCTTCAGTCGGAACCCTGTAGACATTTGCCCCCACCTTTTTGTTGAGCCAAGACGTGTAGTCATTCATCTCATAGTAGGTCATGCCAGTCATTGGGCTGCGTGGATGGGTTGCATGTGGTCCTTTTGGAAGGCGAAACCTGACCCGTGTATCTGGGTTTGGAACACAATCGAAGGCTTTGTCACACGAAATATACTTAGTGCGTGGGAGGTCCTTTTGGCCCTTTTCGCAGCCACCATCTTCAACGCAGGCGGCCCAATCTTCGCGCGTCACTTCGTTGCGTCCCATTGCGATTGGCAGATCGATTGTAACCTTATGGGGGGGCACTTCGTGTAGAAACGGATTGACAGAATACTGGGGGTCATCCTGTTGGACGACGTTTCCACTTGCATAATATTGTCTTAGCCCCTCTTCAGGTCGATCTGGATCGATGCCAAGGTTGGAAAAGGACTGTCTGAGCTTCAATTCGTAGTCAGATGGGTCGCGGTTCGTGCTTTTATAGGCGCGTATCTGCGCAGCATTCGCCTCTTGCACAGTTGAACCCATTTGGAACTCACCGAGCGGTAGAACTATCATCTCAGGGCAAACATCACAGTCTTGAAATACGTCGAGGGTGTTCACCCTTTCGCCGTTCGCGGTGACGTAAACTTCTTCTGCAGATGCAACGACCCCAATCATCAAAAAAGATAGCAGGCCCGATAGGCCAAGTGGATTAAACATCAATTCTTCCAAATAATCTGGTTAGGTTTCTCTAAACATATGAAAATTGGCGTGTGCTTCAAAGCCGACATTCACATTCTTTGCAGCAATCGTTGTTTTGGGCTCAAAGCGGCCAATAGCCCAGGGGCTGCTTATCAGGCATAAACGCCTGCCATGATGATCTATCCCGGCAAGGGTCTTGCTTCTTTTCGAAGTCGGCACGGGGCCGCTCCATGATGGGGGCGGAAGGAAAGGCATCCCAATCTTTCCTACGGACTGCGGCTGAAGCCGCGTTCAACCCCGCCCCGGGATTGCCTGCCCACCCGTCCCTGCACGGGACATCAATCCGCGCGTTCAGCGCGAATTCTGGCGTGCTGTATCAGGCGGTTTGTGCCCGCCAGCGGAATTCGGTTTTGTCAGTCCACATCCGGTGTAGAATGATGGCCAGGCGCCGGGCAACGGCAACAAGAGCCCTGAGCTGCCCTCTGCGCTTCGTAATCGATCGCCCCCAAGCCTTCAGTCGGGAGCTTTTGGTGTTCCGCCGCATGAGCGCGCCAGCAGCCTCCACCAGTGCCCGCCGGACATTGGCATCACCACACTTTGAAATGCCGCGTCCGTGATCAATTTCGCCGGATTGATAGCGTGCTGGCGTTAAGCCAAAGTGAGCGGGAACGGCCCGGGAGCGCCGGAAACGGGCCGCCTCGTCTACGCCAGTGCGGAATGTAAGGGCAACCAGCGAGCCGAAAGAGCGGCCAGCATGTGCTGTGCCTCGACGCATATCACAGGATAGCCTGCCGCAGCAAAGCCGCTGTAAAGCCATTGGGACAGCGGGCCAGCTTCGAGGCCAACACGCCGGTATCGGCCAGCAACTTTCTAAAGCAGTGCTGCGATTGAAGCTGGTTCACTTTCCACCTTCGCTTCTTTGATCAGTTTCCCTGCGCTATCCAGGATGCAAACGCTGGTCGAGCGAAGCGATACGTCCAAGCCAACAAACAGATCCATGACTATACCTCCTTGATGTGGTCATCAGGAGCCTGCTCGCATTTCTGCCGAACTGTCACCCTCCTCAGCGCAGCGGAGCAGCCCTAATTATCCCATCTTTTCTGTTCGGCTTCTTTCTGGAGGCAAATACCCCGGGGTGAGGCCGCAGGCCGAGGGGCAGAGCCCCTTGCGGTCAGTCCAGCTTGCGATAGCGCAGGATATTGCCGCGCGGCAGATACATCAGCACCAGCTCCAGGTGGTCGACGTAGTCGATCACATAGCAATAATCCTCCCCGGTTTCCTCCTCGCGGGCATAGAGGTACGGGCCGCCGCCTTCAAAATCGCGGCACCATTCGGAGACGGACAGGTAATCGCGCCCGGAGTAGGCCCCGTCATATGTGTTTTCCCGCTCGGCCCCCAGCACGGTGAACTGGGCGTTGGGATCGTCTTCCGCATACCAATGCCCCTGCAGCTTGCCCAAAAGCCCATCATGCTGTGTCCAGGGACGCACCGTGACATCACGCAGAACCACATCGGCAGTGCGGTCGTAGATGGCTTCCAGATCCCCTTCCACCGTGAGCGGGGTGCCAATGTCCAACGCCTCCATGACGGAGAAAACAAACTGTGGCGTCCGCCCGTCATCGCGGACAAAGAATTTGGTCCCGCCGGCGTGGAAACTGCACTCGCGGCCCCCTTCCGAGTGACATTCCTGCAGGATGACATTGTCGGTGTAAGGCTCGCCGTAGGTGCCGGGTGTGCTGCCGGATGGTGCCGCGGGCGTCTGTGTGGCAGGGGCCGGATTGCTGCCGGCTGCATTCAAGGTAAGGGTGAAATGCGTCGCCGTTTCCCCGGTATCCAGCTTGCGGAAACCTTGCGTGTCATACCCGCGCGCGCCGCAATTGCTGTCGCCATGGATCGTGAAAACCTGCGTTGTTGTGCAAAAACTGTAATCCCCGCTGGCAAATGCTTCGCCTGATGCGTTGGCGCGGTAGTAGTAATACCGCTTCTTCAGATCGCCGCTCACCAGTGTCTTGCATTCTGCGGCGGGAATGTTCCACCAGCCTTCGGATACCCATTCGCCCTCGCTGGAATAGCCGATGGCCAGGCTCAGGCTGTGTCCTGCATTGTTGCAGATTTCCAGTCCTGCCAGCGCCGGCGATGCAGCCAGCCCCAGGGCCGCGGCCAAAATATAGTGTTTCATCAAATCCCCCGGTTGATATGTGAAACGCTAGGGGGGAATGCAGAGCCGGACAAGAAAAACCCGCAGGCACCGACCTTTCCGCCTATTTGCGGAGGACACCGCCGTCCTGCAGTTCAGCCCGGCTCGGCAGCCACAGGCCAGTGTGCGCTACCGCAAAAATCCGGTCAGTGAACTCTGCCTCTACGCCTTGTTCCAGCAGGAAGGCCCGGTCCTTTTCCTGTTCCGTCTTCAGATCCACCTGCGGCAAGGCGCTGGTGAACAGCAGGGTATAGCTGTGAAAGCCAAGCTGCCCCTCCGGTGCCAATGTGCGCTTTTGCCCGGCGGCAAACATCAATGTGCAGGCAGAGGCGCACAGCCCGTTTGCGCGAGTGTCCCAACCCTGCCTGCGGATCAGCTGTGCGGCGCCGCGCGCCTCGGCAATCAATCCGCCGGGACCGGAAAGCTCAGCCTGCACGATGCCGGGGTGATCAGCCGCCAGCTGCCGCAGCCGCTGCGTCAGGCCAAAAGTGATTTCGCCGTCAAAAGTCAGTACCCGGCCATCCCCGGAAACGGACAGGCTGTAAAGCGCCTCACGCTCTTGTCGCTGCTGTTCGGCATAGGCCGGCTGTTCTTCGGCGCGGGCAATCAGAAAGGCATCCCACCACAGTGCCAACCCGCCAAGCCCTGCAAATAGCAGCAGCAAATAGCCTCCCCAGACCGGCGCCATGGCTCCGGTGCTTTGGATATGGGCATCGGCACTGTGCAGAAAGGTTCGCGCCTGCCACAACAGGAACACCCCGTCTGCGGCAATCAGCACAATGACCAGCGGCACCGGCAGCCTGATCCAGTGAGCAAGCGCCAGCCATCCCAGCAGAACAGCCGCCCGCGGCATCAGCACTCGCAGCACCAGGCTGCTGCGCAGAGAGGCCGTGCCGCGCGTCATCCTCTGGTCAACGTCATTCAAAAACCTGGCAAATCTGCTCCAGCGGTTTTTTCAGCTTGGCAACCGCTGGAACGGTGGCTTCTGCTGCCGGATGGCCAACGGCGATGATCATTGTCGGCTTTTCCGAATCCGGCCGGCCCAAGGCACCGTTCAGGAACTTCATCGGGTTCGGTGTGTGGGTCAGGCTGCACAACCCCGCCGTATGCAGCGCCGTCAGCAGCACACCGGTGGCAATGTTCACGCTTTCCGGAACATAGTAGTTCTTGTAGCGGCTGCCGTCGTCAAACTCGCCCCAGCGCTGGGCGAAGACCACGATCAGCCAGGGCGCCGTTGTCAGATGCGGCTTCTCGGCATTGGTGCCGATGGGCTCCAGCGCCTTGATCCATTCATCACTGGCACCACCTGCATAGAAACGGCGCTCTTCCGCTTCGGCCTCCTCCCGGATCTGCGCTTTCAGTGCCGGGCTGGAGATTGCGGCGAAGAACCAGGGCTGGTGATTGGCGCCCGATGGTGCGGTGCCTGCGGCGCGGATGCAGTTTTCGATAACCGCGCGCGGCACCGGCTGAGCGGTAAAGTCCCGCACTGTGTGTCGCTGTTGCATATGCGCCAGAAATTCAGCAGTTTTTTCCTGCATTTGCGCATCTGTGAATTCTGCCCGGTCAGGCAGGGGGAGCGGATCATAACTCAGGGTTTCTTTGGCGAACATGCGGAGCCTTTCCAAATAGGGTCAACGGTTTTGCGTCAAATATTGTCTCGCCGATTTCTGCACGGCGCGGGTCACTTCGGCAAGAGCCGGCGCCATGACCCGCGCCACTTGCCAGGTGAGCGGCACAGGCAGCGTGGTGTCGGGGATCAGCGGCACCAACTTGCCGCAGCGCAGGTCTGCCTCTACCATCCTGAGCGGGTTCATTCCCCATCCCAGGCCTGCAGCGGCGGCATCTATAAACGCCTGTGTCGAGGGCAGGAAATGCGCAGGCGGCGCCAGCCCCGGCGCGACGTTCCGCTCCAGCCAGTGCCTTTGGAGGTTGTCTTTGTTGTTGAAAATCAGACAGGGCGCGCGGGCTGCGGTTTCTGCTGTCACCCCGTCCGGGAACCAGCGCAGCATAAAGCCCGGACTGGCGGTTGCCGCATAATCCAGCGTGCCCAGCGGATAGGCGTCAAACCCTGTGACCGGTTTTGAACTGGCCGTGACCGCAGCAGATACTTCCCCCCGCTTCAGCCATTCGGCACTGTGGTCCTGATCATCCACCAGCAGGTCAAACAGCACGCCGTCGACGGCTGCCATCGCATCAATGAACCAGCTTGCCAGACTGTCTGCATTGACGGCGATCCGCAGCCTGACCGGCCCGTTATCCGCGTCCAGTGCCAGTTCCCGCGCCAGTTGCGCCTCCAACAGGCCGATGTCCTCTGCATGTTTGGCTATCCTGAGACCGGCCGCCGTGCCGGTGCAAGGCGATCCGCGCAGCACCAGTGCAGTGCCAATGCGGTCCTCCAGGGCCTTGATCCGCTGCGAAACAGCAGAAGAGGTCACCCGCAAGGAATGGGCGGCTGCCTCGAAGGTGCCGAATTGCAAAACAGCGCTGAGCGCGGCGAGCTGGCTGGGGTCGATCTTCATTAGAAACTCTAATCTGACTTTAGCCTCTTTAACTGGATTAATGTTCGGACGGGCGTTAGTCAAACCCCAGCTCAACGATGGAGACACAGATGCCCCCCAGCCTGATTGCCGGATTTGCCCTGGGCCTGAGCCTGATCATGGCGATTGGCGCCCAAAATGCCTTTGTTCTGCGCCAGGGGCTGCGGCGCCAGCATGTGTTCTGGATCTGCCTGACCTGTGCGGGTTCGGACGCTGTTCTGATCACCGCGGGTGTTTTTGGCTTCGGCTCTCTGGCACTGGCGCTGCCTTGGTTCGAACAGGCGATGCGCTGGGGCGGCGCAGCTTTCCTGCTGTGGTACGGCACTCGGGCTCTGCGCAGCGCGTGGCGGGGCGGAGAAACGCTGGAAGCCGCGCAGGACGGAGCAGGGGGCGCTCTGCTCCCGGTCCTGGCGACCGTGCTGGCGCTCACCTGGCTTAATCCCCATGTTTACCTCGACACTGTGGTGCTCCTGGGGTCGATTTCAGCTCAATACCCGGACCCGCTGATCTTTGCTGTCGGCGCGGTTATCGCCAGCTTTGCTTTCTTCTTCACGCTGGGCTACGGCGCAAGCCTGCTGGCACCGGTGTTTGCCCGTCCGCGGGCCTGGCAAATGCTGGATGCCCTGGTTGGTCTCACCATGTGGGCCATTGCCGCAAAACTCCTTCTGATGTGAGACCGCTGGAGTCGGATGTCACCCGCATCAAGGCCATTCAGCCGGAGCATTCTGCCCACACGGAGCAGTTATTGCTGCCTCCCGCAGAAATAATTCACATGTGAAGTCTTGCGCCGCCGCCCGAACGGGTGTTGATGTCAACCGATGAGCCAGACCGCCGCCCCCATCCCGCAAGCACAAAGCCCCTTGAAGGGCGTGTTCTGGATGGTCGTGACCGGCCTCTGTTTTGTTGCTGTGACGGCGCTTGTTAAGTCGCTGGGCACCCGCATCCCACCGGCCGAAAGCGCGTTTTTGCGCTATCTCCTCGGCCTGGTGTTTCTGATCCCGATGGCGGGCGCCCTGCGCAGGGCGCATCTGACGCCGCGGCTGTGGGCGCTGTTTGCCGGCCGCGGTGCGGTGCACACCGCCGGGGTGATCCTGTGGTTTTATGCCATGACCCAGATCCCGCTGGCAGAGGTCACGGCGATGAACTATCTGGCGCCGGTCTATGTCACTCTGGGCGCAGCACTGTTCCTGGGTGAGAAACTGGCATTCCGGCGCATCTCCGCCATCGCTGTTGCTCTCATCGGTGCGCTGATCATCCTGCGGCCCGGCTTCCGCGAGGTCTCTCCAGGCCATATCGCTATGCTGTTCACCGCAATTTCCTTTGGAGCCTCCTATCTGATCGCCAAATTCACCGTCGGCAGCAACAGCCCGGCAGTGGTGGTCGGGATGCTGTCAATTTTTGTCACCATCGGGCTGGCGCCTTTTGCTTTTGCAGTCTGGGTGACGCCGACCCTGACCGAGGTTGCAATCCTGTTCGGCGTGGCCTGCTTTGCCACCGCCGGCCATTACACAATGACCCTGGCCTTTGCCGCTGCGCCGGTTGCTGTCACCCAGCCGGTGACCTTTCTGCAGCTGCTATGGGCGACGCTCTTGGGGGCACTGGCCTTTGGCGAGCCGGCGGACATCTGGGTGATGTCGGGCGGCGGGCTGATCCTTGCGGCTGTCAGCTTCATCGCCTGGCGCGAAGCGATGATCAAACGGAAAACTCTTTCATCCTCAGCCCCCACTGCAGGGGCCTGATCAGGCGGAATTTGCACAGGTCCAAATGGGCAGCCACAATAGGCAGCGCGCAGCAAACAAGACTGTTTCACCATCCGCCGTCTTGGTGGTGGGCATTCAGGGAATGACCAGATCGACCACCCGGTGCGCTGCGGCGCGGGCGTTTTCCGGGTTCAGCACGTCTTCCGATTGCGCCGCCTGCAGCCAAACCCCGTCCATATAGCACTGCAGCGCCTGTCGCGCGGTCTCTACCTGGTCAGCCGGCAACAATGCCCGCAGCTCGGCCAGAACATGGCTGCGCACGCGCGCCCGATTGATTCGATGCAGCCGGCTGAGACGCTGTGAATACGGTGCATTTGCCCAGAACTGCATCCAGATGCTGCATTGCGGGACAGTGAAAAGCCCGTCGGCAAAGTTCGCATCCATCACTGCATAGAGCCTTTCACGCGGTGTGCGCGCAGTGGCGTAGCCTGCGCTCATGGCGCGCCGCAGCTTGGCCAAAAGATGCAGCATTGTGGCTTCCATCAGCCCTTCCTTGGAGCCGAAATAGTAGTTGATCGAGGCTGCGGATGCTCCGGCCTCCTGTGCGATTTCCGCCATGGTTACAACGCCGTAGCCGCGCTTGTGCACGGCCACGATGGTGGCTTCGATCAGCTCTTCGTTGCGGATGTCCCGGATGCGTTTCCTGCTCATGAATTAGTTGTGCTGTAAATGGGCCGTTGTTTCAACTGTTGTTAGGTTGAAATGAAAACTTGAATGAGTATTTAAAAAACTGTTTGGCGCTTCAGTCCGCTGTGGTATGCCTTCCATCCATGTCTAAGGGCGGAAACCGCCCGGAAATGGGAGGGACATATGACTGCAATCATCTCGTTCGGGATTCTGCTGGCCTTTGCGCTGGTGGTATTCTGCGTGATCAAGTGGTGGAACGTCCGCAACGTCGGCGTGACCCCGGTTCACCTTTTCACCTTCATCGCAATTCTGTTCACCTCCGGTCTGGACGTGGGGCTGATCATGTTCCCGCTGGCCTGGGACTTCCCGCTTTATGCCGATACCGCAGCAGAGCCTGCCTATGGTTTCACCAACCCGCTGGCGCTGGAATTCGGCTTCTGGGGGTTCCTGATCTGGGGCTTCTACTTCCTCACCACTTTCTATTTCTGCGTGGTGGAGCCGCGGGTGAAGTTCTTTGAAATCCCGCTGGTGAAATGGATCAACAACATCGTCATCATCGGCACCTGTGCCTTCACTGGCGCTCTGTTCCTGAACTATCTGCCCTATTACGCCACCTTCATGGGTGACGGCGAAAATGTAATCCCGGAATTCTTTGTCATTGTCTTCCTGGTGATCCTGTTTGCGGCCTTTTCCTCCACAGATATCAAATACGTCCGGATCTTGTCGGTGGGCTCCACCGCGCTGTTTCTGGCACTGATCTTCGGCATGTGGGCCTATGCCGGTATGGGGCTGGGCGAGTTCGCGGCCACAGCATCCAACATCGGCGGCTATTTCGCGAATATCCATAAATTCATCTTGCCGCTGACCGACTATCACGAATTCTACCTTTTCTGGTGGTTCGCATGGTCGATCATGATTGGCCAGTTCACTTCGCGCTTTGTCGGTGGTCTGAAGACCTGGCAGGTGCTGGCAGCACTGCTGATCTTCCCGTCGATCCCGCTGGGCCTGTGGTTCTCGGTCCTTTATTACTACCACCTGAACAGCATCGAGCTGACACTGATGATCAATGTCTCCATGCTGGTGGTGGGCATCATCTTCGTGGTCAACTCCTTTGACTCGCTGATCCGGCTTTACACCGACAACCTGAACCTGACCGCCAAGCGTTTCGGTACCTTGCCTTATGTGCTGGGCAACGCGGTTGTGCTCTTTGGCCTGACCTGGGCGTTCAAGTCCGACTGGCTGAAGATCGAGTGGATCGGCACCGCGGTGATCGGCCTCTACCTGGCATGCTTAGCCTACATCGTGCTGTTCAAGCGCAGCGAAGTGATGAGCATCGATGCCTCGCCTGAGGAAAACACGCTCGACTTCAACAAGATCAAGACAGCCCATTAAGGGCGGTCTCCCGGCTGGCCCCCAAGTTTCCCCAAATGCGGGGACCAGCCGTCAACTACCTGGCAGAGCCTTCGGGCCTGCCAGGGGCCTTTGCAAAGCATTGCCAATACTTGGGAGGTCCGCGATGAGTGCCCCGAATATCCTGATCCTGATGGTCGACCAGTTGAATGGGACATTTTTCCCGGACGGCCCCGCCGAATGGCTGCATGCTCCGAACCTGAAAAAACTGGCGGAGCGTTCCGCCCGCTTTAAAAACGCCTATACCGCGTCGCCGCTCTGTGCCCCTGGCCGCGCTTCCTTCATGTCCGGTCAGCTGCCCTCGCGCACCGGCGTCTATGACAACGCCGCCGAATTTCGCAGCGATATCCCGACCTATGCCCACCACCTGCGCCGCGCGGGCTATTACACCTGCCTCTCGGGCAAGATGCATTTTGTCGGCCCCGACCAGCTGCATGGGTTCGAGGACCGGCTGACCACCGACATCTACCCGGCTGATTTCGGCTGGACCCCGGACTACCGCAAGCCGGGTGAGCGGATCGACTGGTGGTACCACAACATGGGGTCCGTCACCGGGGCAGGGGTGGCGGAAACCTCCAACCAGATGGAATACGACGACGAGGTGGCCTACAACGCCACCGCCAAACTCTATGAGCTGTCGCGCGGGCTGGACGACCGCCCCTGGGCGCTGACCGTCAGCTTCACCCATCCGCATGACCCTTATGTAGCGCGCCGCAAATACTGGGATCTTTACGAGGATTGCGCGCAGCTGCTGCCCGAAGTTCCCGCCATGGACTACGAGGACCACGACCCGCACACCCAGCGGATCTTTGACGCCAACGACTGGCGCAGCTTTGATATCAAAGAAGAAGACATCAAACGCGCCCGCCGCGCCTATTTCGCCAATATCTCCTACCTGGATGACAAGATCGGCGAGATCCTGAATGTGCTGGAAACCACGCGGCAGGAGGCGATCATCCTGTTTGTCTCCGACCACGGCGACATGCTGGGCGAACGCGGCCAGTGGTTCAAGATGAGCTTTTATGATGGCTCCGCCCGCGTGCCGCTGATGATCTCGGCGCCGGACCTGCCCGCAGGCCTCATTGAAACCCCGGTGTCCACGCTGGATGTGACCCCGACGCTGGGCGCGTTGGCCGGTGTTGACATGGCTGAGATCGCCCCCTGGACTGACGGCCAGAGCCTGGTGCCGCTGGCCAATGGGACAGAACGCAACGAACCCGTGGCCATGGAATACGCCGCCGAAGCGTCCTACGCGCCGCTGGTGTCGCTCCGCTATGGCAGGTGGAAATACAACCGCTGCGCGCTGGACCCCGATCAGCTGTTTGATCTGCAAGCAGACCCGCACGAGCTGAACAACCTGGCAGACGATCCGGCCCATGCCGGCACGCTGAACACCTTGCGCGCCAAATCCGAGGCGCGCTGGAACCTGGAGACTTTTGATGCCGAGGTGCGCGCCAGCCAGGCCCGCCGCTGGGTCGTCTACGAGGCGCTGCGCCAGGGCGGCTATTTCCCCTGGGATTACCAGCCGCTGCAAAAGGCTTCCGAGCGCTACATGCGCAACCACATGAATCTCGACACCCTCGAGGACAGCAAACGCTTTCCCCGTGGCGAATAACCCAAAACCAAGATCCCGCCAGTTCTTCTGGCCCCAAATATCCCCGCCGGAGGCATGAAAACTATGACCCACCCCGCACAGCCCAAAGCCAGCCATTTCATCAATGGCGAATACGTCGAAGACACATCCGGCACCCAGATCCCGGTGATCTATGCGGCGACAGGTGAGCAGATCGCCACCGTCCACGCTGCGACCCCGGCAATCGTCGAACAGGCGCTTGCCAGCGCCAAGGCTGCCCAGAAAGAATGGGCGAAGATGACCGGCACCGAACGCGGCCGCATCCTGCGCCGCGCCGCCGATATCATGCGCGCGCGCAACCATGAACTCAGCGTTCTGGAAACCTATGACACCGGCAAGCCGCTGCAGGAAACCCTGGTTGCCGACGCCACTTCCGGCGCCGACGCGCTGGAATATTTCGGCGGCCTCGCAGGCTCCCTGACCGGCGAGCACATCCCGATGGGCGAGGATTGGGTCTATACAATGCGCGAGGCACTCGGCCTGTGTGTGGGCATTGGCGCCTGGAACTACCCGACCCAGATCGCCTGCTGGAAAGGCGCGCCTGCGCTGGCCTGCGGCAACTCGATGGTGTTCAAACCCTCGGAAACCACGCCGCTGTGTGCCCTGAAAGTGGCCGAGATCTTGCATGAGGCCGGCGCCCCCGCTGGCATTTACAACGTCATCCAGGGCATGGGCGAAGTGGGCGGCGCGCTGGTTACTGATCCGCGCGTGGACAAGGTCTCGCTCACTGGCTCGGTGCCGACGGGCAAAAAGGTCTATGCTGCGGCCGCGACAGGCATGAAACATGTCACCATGGAACTGGGGGGCAAGTCGCCGCTGATCATCTTTGATGACGCCGATGTGGAAAACGCCGTCGGCGGCGCCATCAACGGCAACTTCTACTCCTCCGGTCAGGTCTGCTCCAACGGCACCCGCGTGTTCGTGCAAAAGGGCATCAAGGAGAAATTCCTGGCCCGTCTGGCCGAGCGCACCGGCAATGCTGTGATCGGCGATCCCATGGATGAGGCCACCAGCTTTGGTCCCATGGTGACGGAGAGTCAGATGAACATCGTCCTGGGCTATATTGAGAAGGGCAAGGCCGAAGGCGCCCGCGTTGTCTGCGGCGGCGCGCGTGCAGATATGCCTGGCTACTACATCCAGCCCACTGTTTTCGCCGATGTGACCGATGACATGACCATCGCCCGAGAGGAAATCTTTGGCCCGGTGATGTCGGTTCTCGACTTCGACACTGAGGAAGAGGTGATCCTGCGCGCCAATGACACTGAGTTCGGCCTGTCGGCTGGCGTTTTCACCAACGATTTCAGCCGCGCGCATCGGGTGATCGGCCAGCTGGAGGCCGGCAGCTGTTTTATCAACTCCTACAACGACGCCCCCGTAGAGGCGCCGTTCGGTGGCGTGAAGGCATCGGGTGTGGGCCGCGAGAACTCGAAAGAGGCGATTAAGCATTTCAGCCAGGTGAAGTCCGTCTACGTCCGTATGGGGGATGTCGAGGCGGCGTTCTGATTGCCCTTTGGGCCGTCGCCCACCCACCCGCCCCGCCGCCCCAAAGGGCAATCAGGGCAGGGGGACAGGGATCGGAGCTGACAAACGGTGCTGCCCGCACTGACGGGCAGGCCGCAAGAAAAAGTAAGGCAGAGACGGGCAGGCGAGGCAGCACCCGGTCTCAGCAATGGAGAGACGTGATGAATGCGGATTATGTGATTGTCGGTGCAGGGTCTGCCGGCTGCGCCATGGCCTATCGGCTCAGCGAAGCCGGAAAGAAGGTATTGGTGATCGAACACGGCGGCACTGACGCCGGGCCGTTTATCCAGATGCCGGGGGCGCTCAGCTACCCGATGAATATGCCGCTGTATGACTGGGGTTATAAATCCCAGCCCGAACCGCATCTGGGCGGGCGTGAGCTGGTCTGCCCGCGTGGCAAGGTGATCGGTGGCTCCTCCTCGATCAACGGAATGGTCTATGTGCGCGGCCATGCGGGCGACTACAATCATTGGGCCGAGTCGGGCGCAGCAGGCTGGTCCTATGCCGACGTGCTGCCCTATTTCAAACGCATGGAAACCTGGAACGACCGCGGCCATGGCGGCGATGCGGACTGGCGCGGCAAGGATGGCCCGTTGCATGTGACCCGTGGTCCGCGCGACAACCCGCTGCATGATGCCTTTGTCACAGCTGGGGAACAGGCAGGCTATCCTGTGACCGCGGATTACAATGGCGAACAGCAAGAGGGCTTTGGCCCGATGGAGATGACGGTCTACAAGGGCCGCCGCTGGTCTGCCGCCAATGCCTATCTGAAACCGGCCCTGAAACGTGAAAACTGCGACCTGATCCGTGCCTTTGCCCGCAAGGTGGTAATCGAGGACGGCCGCGCCGTCGGCGTCGAGATCGAACGTGGCGGCAAGGTTGAGGTCATCCGGGCCAATATCGAGGTGATCCTGGCCGCATCCTCGCTGAACTCCCCCAAGATGCTGATGCTCTCTGGCATCGGCCCGGCCAGGCACCTGGCAGAGCACGGCATTGATGTGGTCGTCGACCGCCCCGGCGTCGGCCAGAATCTGCAGGACCATCTGGAGTTCTACTTCCAGTTCGCTTGCAAGCAGCCGATCACCCTGTTCAAATACTGGAATCTGTTCGGCAAGGGCCTTGTTGGGGCCCAGTGGCTGTTCACCAAGACTGGCCTGGGGGCGTCGAACCAGTTCGAAAGCGCCGCCTTCATCCGGTCCGACAAGGGCGTCGACTACCCGGACATCCAGTACCACTTCCTGCCGATCGCGGTCCGCTACGACGGCCAGGCCGCAGCAGAGGGGCATGGCTTCCAGGCGCATGTCGGCCCGATGCGCTCTCCCTCACGGGGCGAGGTCACGCTGGCCTCCGCCGATCCCAAGGACGCGCCGAACATCCTGTTCAACTATATGTCGACCGAACAGGACTGGATCGACTTCCGCAAATGCGTGCGCCTGACGCGGGAGATCTTTGCCCAGGACGCGATGAAACCCTTCCTCAAGCATGAGATCCAGCCGGGTGCCGACCTGCAGAGTGATGACGAGCTTGACGGCTTCCTGCGTGAGCATGTGGAAAGCGCCTATCATCCCTGCGGCACCTGCAAAATGGGCGCGGCGGATGATCCGATGGCCGTGGTCGACCCGGAATGCCGTGTCATCGGCGTTGACGGCCTGCGCGTTGCCGACAGCTCTATCTTTCCGCGCATCACCAACGGCAACCTCAATGGCCCCTCGATCATGACCGGCGAAAAAGCCTCGGACCACATTCTGGGCCGCCGCCTGCCGTCCTCGAACGCAGAGCCGTGGTTCAATCCGAACTGGCGCCAGGCGCAACGCTGATCCTGTTGCACTGCCAGAAAGCCGCCCGCCACCTCCCCTTTGTGCGGGCGGCTTACTTTTTGCCGGAAAATCAGTGCCATTTCCGCATCTTTTGATCCGCGTCAAAGTCGCCGGGTGGGGTGGGCCATAATCTGCAAGCGTCTCTAGGAAGAAGGAGCGAGCAGATGTCCAATACCCCCCACGAACTTGCCGAAGAATTTCCGGACAAGGCGGCGCTGATCAGCCAGCTGAAGCAGGCGGATGCGCATTTCACCAGACTGTCTGATGAATACCACGCGGTGAACCGTGCCGTGCATCGGGCCGAAACCAATGTGGAGCCGGTCAGCGCACAGGCCGAGACCGAAATGCGCAAACAGCGCGCCGCGCTGAAGGATGAGATCTGGGGCATCCTGTCCAAGGCGTGAGCCGGATGAAAAACCAGTGAGAGGGGCGCCAGCGGCGCCCCTTTTTCATGTCCTGCGGCCAAACAGGGATCTTTGCGCCTTTGCTCCAAAGGGATTCGCAGCGCCCCATTTGGACCCAATAGAGCAACAGTGCAGCGCAACCTGACCGACTGTTCAGATTTTGGCGCCGAAATCAGGAAAATCAGGTAAATTTAAGGCAAATTCGTCAATATTGTGACGGCATGCACTACCCTGCAGACAGCAGCTTGCATTTGTCCTCAGGCCGGAAGCTGCGGATGAGCCTGCGAAGGAGTAACCAAATGGGACAGATCTATCAGCCGGGAGGATGGCAGGAGATCGAAGGGGTGCCATCAGAAGTTTCTGATGCAGAAATCCTGGCCGCGGTCCGCAATGTGGTCAGAACGGAAACTGCTGTGCCCCCGGAGCCGGAGGAAACCTCCGCGCCAAGCCGCATTCGCAAGTGGCATCCAGCCAAAGCGGTGCAGCCCAAACAATCGTCCGAAGCAGCCGCCAAGGCTGAACGCGCCTTCATGGCTCGGTTGCTGGACCGCCTGCGCGGGTAATACGGCGCCGGCAGCTGTCTGCCGCATGTCCTCAGCTGACCTCATAAGGCAGCACGCCGCGCTGGTCGCTGTTGATCGTCAGCCGCCGTTCCAGCGGCGGAACAGAGCGTTGGTGGCAGTCCTTGCGCTCGCAGATGCGGCAGGAAATGCCGATCGGCTCATAGGCGCCGTCCTGATTTACATCCATGCCATCCGCATAGACCAGCGCATCCGCATGGCGCACCTCGCATCCCAGCGCAATCGCATAGCGGCGCACCGGTGCGCCGAACGAGCCGCCCGGCTTTGACACATCCCGCGCCAGCGAGATATAGCGCACCCCGTCCGGGGTCTCTGCGAGCTGCCGAAGGAAACGGCCCGGCGTCTCAAACGCCCGGTGCACATTCCACAACGGGCAGGCGCCACCAAACCGGGCGAACTGCAATCTTGTGGCCGAGTGCCGCTTGGTGATCGTTCCGGCCTGATCCACACGGACAAAGAAGAACGGAACCCCCTTGGCACCAGGCCGCTGCATGGTCGACAGCCGGTGCGCAATCTGTTCGATTGAGGCGCCAAAGCGGATCGCAAGCAATTCCAGGTCATGACGGCAGGTCTGCGCCGCTTCCAGAAAGCGGGTATAAGGCATGAGCGCCGCGCCCGCGAAATAGTTGGCCAGGCCGATCTTGGCGATGGCGCGGGCTTCTTCGCTCTGGAACTTTGCAAAATCCAGAGTGGCTTCCAGCAAAGTATTCTGCCGCAGCAGGGCGACTTGCAGCAGCATCTGAAACAGCTGGGTCTGCGGCGCCGAGCGGTTTGACAGATGCAGCACCTGAGCCTCGGGGTCATAGTGGCGCAGGCCTTCCATTTCGGTCTGACGCACGGCAATGGCGCCGCGCTCCAGTTCGGCGACCGCCGCCGCCCGGATGTCACTGGTGGCCGCAAACCGCTCTGCCGCATGGTCTACTGCATCAATGTAATTGTCGCAGTAGTGGAAAAAATCGCGCACCTCTTCCCAGGGGGAGGCCTGAATGCGCGCATCTTCCCGCCCCAGTGCCTCATCCAGGGATGCCAGCCGCTCATGCGTCTGCCGGTAGGCCCGGTGCAGCGCCAGAAAGGCCCGAGCCAGTGCCGGAGCATTCGACGCGGTCAGCCGCAGGTCGGCCAGCGGCGGCGTATCATCGGTAAAGACGGGATCTGCCATCGCCTCGCGCATGTCACTGACCAGCCGCTCGCTGTCGCCCGCGCTCAGCTCTGTCACATCCATCCCGAATTCCTGCGCCAGCGCCAGAACCACCGTGGTAGACACCGGGCGGTTGTTGTTCTCCATCTGGTTCAGATAAGGCAGGGAGACCCCCAGCTTGGCGGCAAAGTCCTTCTGGGTCAGTTCCAGCCGCTGCCGCATCTCACGCAGTTTGGCGCCTGCATATAACTTCTGGGTGGCCATGGGGCGTGCCTTTGCAAGTTTACTTTCTGCACACGCTAACTTTGCAAAGGTGTGGGGGCAAGCGGTCAGACCGGCACACCCTCGCAAAACACCTGCCGCCATTGCAGGATCTGCACCGATTTGCGCAGCCCGGTTGGCCAAAACGGGTCAGCATGCACCATCCGCAGAACCGCGTCCGAGGCTTCCGCCTCCACCAGCCACATACCGCCGCGTCCGGCCCGGCCTGCAGGTGCAGACAGGGGGTGCTGGCCCGCAAGCTGGCGGTTCTGCCCTATGCCGCCTATGCCGCGCATGGTGCCGCAGCTGAACTGCCCTGGCTGGGGTATAATCCGCGCATGGGATTTATGCCACAGGCCGAAGCCATCGCCAGAGCGGCGTCTTTGCCGGGCGAGGCCCTTTCCCCACTCAGCTTTAACGATGCCGAGGCGGTATACCTTGCTGTGCTGGCCGGACAGGGTAAAACCTTGCTGCCCCGGGCCATCGGCGCCGCGGACGCGCGCTTGCAGGAATTGACTTGCCCGGTGCAAGCTCCGTCGCGCGAGCTGTGGTTGCTGGTCCGCCGGGACCTGCGCGGGCTGAAGCGGGTCCGGGCTGTGGTGTCCTGGCTGGATGCGCTCTTTGCGCAGGGAGGCTGACGCTTACGCTCCGATCCGCCGCTCCCGCAGGATCACCAGCAGGATCGCAACCAGGCCCCAAAAAGCCGTTGCAAACATGATTGCCAACAGCGGCGCAGCCGTCGACCCGGGCACCAGCAGCCAACCCGCAAAGGCGCTGAGAGCAGCCCCTACGCCGATCATAATCGCACCGCTGAGACCCGAAGCCGTGCCCGCCAGATGCGGTCTTACGGAAATGGCGCCGGCGGTTGCATTGGGTATTGCCATGCCATTGCCGACGCCGACAAAGCACATGAGGCCAAAGAAGGTGAAGACACTGTCCGCACCGGCCATTGCGATCAGCAGCGATGCCAGCACGCCGCCGCCGTTGATCACACAACCCCACAGCACCATCCGATTGACACCCAACCGCGTGGAGTACCGCCCGGACACAAAGTTGCCGACAAAATAGCCGACCGCAGGGGCCGAGAACCAGACGCCCAACTCCGCTGTGCTCAGCCCGTAGACCTGCGTGCCAACAAACGGCGCGCCGCCGAGATAGGCAAAGAAAGCGCCCGAGGCGAGGCCGGAGGACAGCGAATATCCCCAGAACCGCGGCGAGCGCAGCAGCTCCGGGTATTCGCGAAACTGGGCCGCCAATGTCTTGCCGCTTTTGCGGGCGGTCTCGCCGAAGTCGCGGAAGGTGATCGCAAATGTGGCCGCGCCGACCAAAAACAGCAGCCAGAAATTTGTTTTCCAGCCCATCCACTGGTCCAGAAAGCCGCCGATTGCCGGGCCGATCATCGGCACCACGGCCATGCCCATGGTGACATAGCCGATCATGCTGGCGGCCTGATTGGTGTCATACATGTCGCGCACCGCGGCGCGGCTCAGCACCATTGTGGCTGCCACCACGGTCTGCGCGACCCGGAACAGCAGGAAAACTTCGGCGGTCGGCGCATAGATGCAGCCCAGCGTTGCCAGCAGAAACAGCGCGATGCTGCCCAGGATCACCGGCCGCCGCCCCATCTGGTCTGAAATCGGGCCGACAAATATCTGCACCACCGCATTGCCCGCAAGATACAGCGCCACCGACAGCTGCATCACCCGGTAATCGACCACATAATACTCTGCCATTCCTGCCAGCGACGGCAGATGCAGGTTCATGCCAAGCGCCGACAGGCCTGCCAGCAGGATCAGGGTGAAGATGCGCGGAGGCGTCCGCTGGCCTGAGGCCCGGGTATCATATGTGGACATACCATCTGCCTTATCGCGGCCCGCAGCCGGTGTCTATTGCACATTGCAAGAGACTTTCCTGTGCGTGACCGGGGCACAGTTGTGATTGAGGGGGTTTGCGGATTTTCAACTTTGCCAGCTGCGTATGCAAATGGTTTGCAAATTTGCGATTATGTCCTTTGGCTTTGCTGCATCGCTATATATGGTCGCCCCGAATTGGACCCGGATGACGATCCGGAAACTGACAGGGGACATGAGCCATGAAAGATATCCTTTCCGAGCTGGAAGACCGCCGCCAGGACGCGCGGCTGGGCGGCGGCCAGCGCCGCATCGACGCACAGCACGGCCGCGGCAAGCTGACGGCCCGCGAACGGATCGAACTCCTGCTGGATGAGGGCAGCTTTGAAGAGTTCGACATGTTCATCTCCCACCGCTGCACCGATTTCGGCATGGAAAACAACAGGCCCGCCGGCGACGGCGTGGTCACCGGCTGGGGCACCATCAATGGCCGCCAGGTCTATGTGTTCAGCCAGGACTTCACCGTGCTGGGCGGCTCGGTTTCCGCGACCCATGCCCAGAAGATCTGCAAGATCATGGATATGGCGGTGCAGAATGGCGCGCCAGTGATCGGCATCAACGATTCCGGCGGCGCCCGCATTCAGGAAGGCGTCGATGCTTTGGCCGGCTATGCCGAGATTTTCCAGCGCAACGTTCTGGCCTCCGGCGTGATCCCGCAGATCTCTGTCATCATGGGCCCCTGCGCGGGCGGCGCGGTCTATTCGCCTGCGATGACCGACTTCATCTTCATGGTCAAAGACACTTCCTACATGTTCGTGACCGGTCCCGACGTGGTGAAAACCGTCACCAACGAAGTTGTGACGGCCGAGGAGCTGGGCGGCGCTTCCACCCATACCAAGAAATCCTCTGTCGCCGATGGCGCCTTTGAAAACGATGTCGAAGCGCTGGCCGAGGTCCGCCGCTTGGTCGACTTCCTGCCTGCAAACAATCGCGAAAAGCCGCCGGTGCGCCCGTTCTTTGACGAGCCGGGCCGTGTCGAGACCAGCCTGGATACCCTGATCCCGGAAAACCCCAACAGCCCCTACGACATGAAGGAGCTGATCACCAAAGTCGCGGACGAAGGGGACTTCTATGAAATCCAGGAGGATTTCGCCAAAAACATCATCACCGGCTTCATCCGCCTCGAAGGCCAGACCGTGGGTGTCGTTGCCAACCAGCCGATGGTGCTGGCAGGCTGCCTTGACATCGACTCCAGCCGCAAGGCCGCCCGTTTCGTGCGCTTCTGCGACTGTTTTGAAATCCCGATCCTGACCTTTGTTGACGTGCCGGGCTTCCTGCCGGGCACCTCCCAGGAATACGGCGGCGTCATCAAACACGGCGCCAAGCTGCTGTTTGCCTATGGCGAAGCCACCGTGCCCAAGGTCACCGTGATCACCCGCAAGGCCTATGGCGGCGCCTATGACGTGATGGCCTCCAAACATCTGCGCGGCGACTTCAACTATGCCTGGCCGACCGCTGAGATCGCGGTGATGGGCGCCAAGGGTGCCACCGAAATCATCCACCGCGCTGACCTTGGCGATGCGGACAAAATCGCGGCCCACACGGCGGACTACGAAGACCGTTTCGCCAATCCCTTTGTGGCGGCGGAACGCGGCTTCATCGACGAGGTGATCATGCCCCAATCCACCCGCCGCCGAGTCAGCCGCGCCTTTGCCAGCCTGCGGGGCAAGCAGCTGAAAAACCCGTGGAAAAAACACGACAACATTCCGCTGTAACTGCGGACGTCTGAGCGGGGGCTGTCTGCCCCCGCACCCCCGAGAGTATTTTTCACCAGAAAGAAGAGGGCGCTCTGGTCTTGACCCGCAGCCGTTGGCATATCACCCGCACGGATAGTACCCTGACGCTGTCACGCCGCCTGCCTGCGCGGTTTGACGTGGCGGCGCAAACCGTGCTGCCCGGCGGCAATCCGCTGCGGCTGGCGCATCAGATCCGCCAGGATTTGTGGCGCAAGCTGCAGAACTTGCGCGGCTTTGCTCCGGCAGTGGAAATCACTGCCGAAGGGCAGGGGGTCAGAGTGCGCGCCGGCGGGCAGGTGGCGGGCCGGGTGCCTGCCAATGCTGCCGGATTGATCGCAGATGTGCTGGAAGACCCAGTCAACCGCGCTCGCTGGGCCCGCCATGCCAGCCGGGGGCAGGGCGCTGCGCTGCACAACGCCCGGGCAGATGCAAAGGAGACGCCAGGAACCGCGGCAAAAATTGACATGCAGAGCGAATCATCGGCATGATCCGCTCCAGCCGATATCAGACAGCGCGCGCCTCTGGCGCAGCGCCTGCAGCTCCGGCCGGAGGAGCCTGGTCCGCCAGGGGCCGGAGCTGCGGATATCTGGCGGCCATCCCCTTTGCTTTCTGTGTCGCCGCCGCCGCAGCAGAGCCAGTGCCTGTCCCCTCGGGCCAGCCTGTGACGCTGGCAGAGGTGCTCTTGGACGATGCCCCCGGCCAGTCCGGCGAAACCTGGGCGCGGTTCCGCTTCCTGGCGCCGCAGATTGCGCGCGCGACCGGCACGGTCGGCTATGACTTGGCGGCCCCCGACATGGACCACCTCTGCGGCGCTCTGGCGCTGCCTTATCTGGCAGAACACGGGCTGACGGCCGCGCGGGTGGTGATCTCGCTGTCGGACCGGATGGTGCCCTTTGGTGTCCAGGATCCGGAGGCAACCCAGTTTTTCGAAGCCTACCGCCCTGAGGGTGCCGCCTGTATCTGGGAGGCTTTCTGATGGTCCCACAATATCTTGCGGGCAGGGGGCGGAGTCGGCGGATTCTTGCGGCATTGCAGCCACAGCGCCGTCAATTGCCGCGATTTGCATGTGACTTGGCCGCAAACCCCGCTATCCTCGCTGCGGGCAGCCATAAGGCGGCCTTCGTATTGAGGTTGAGACACGCGGACGGCAGCGCCGCCGCTGGTTTCACATTTTTTATCAGGAGACAGAAATGTCCAAGAGCATCAAGCTTTTCGCCCTGGCAGGCCTGCTGGCCGCCGTCACTGCCTGCGCCCAGCAGGAAGAAGAATTCGTCGTGGTTGAACCGGTTTCCGAAGAACCGGTCTTCACCGGCAAATACAACTAAACACTACAGGGGTCCGGCCCTGCGGCCGGCCCTCGCCGCCTCGTGGGGTGCCGGACCGGAGGCACCGATATGCTGAAACACCGCGGGTTCCCGGGCCGTATGCCCGGCACTGATTTCCAATTCATCATCCGCCGCCCGAACCCCAGAGGGGTGACGCCGCTGACCCGGCGCGAGCGCTTCCGCGACCGCAAGAACGTCGACAAGCGTGTTGACCTCATGTTCATGCAGACGCTGTGGGAGCATTTCGGCGACCAGCCGTTTGAGCGCGGCAATCTGGATGCAGGCCGTCTCAGCTGGCTGTTCGGCCGCGAGGTGATCCCGGCGGAAGATCCCTTTGATCCCGAAAGCTATGAGGCGCTGCTGGTTATTGACGAAGCCGTTGCGCGCGCATCCTTCCCGGAGGCCTTCGACTGATGGCACCGCCCCGGACACATACCGCGTCCCAGGCCGCGCGGGTCACTGCCCGGCGCCTGATCCGGCGTCCGGGGCGCGGCAATTTCGGCGTGAATCTGCACACGCCCCTTCCAGTTCAGCAGGAATCTGCCACATTTCCGGGAGTTGTATTTCAGGGGCTTACAGTCGCGGCTGACCGGTGCATCGTAAGTCAGGCAGCGCAGCCACGCTGTTGTGCCGAGCGTCTGTTCCGGCCCCTTCGCCTGAACGGGCAGGTGCGCGCCCCCATCCGCGGCCTGCCCGTCTTTTTTCTCCTTCAGGCCTTGGCGGAAGCTTGCCGTACCCTCCCCCCGGTGCGGCAAGCCTTCGCTCAACAAAGCGCCCTTCTTGCCGCAGAGTTGCGCCAGGCTGTTGAGCCTGCAAGTTCCGCAGGGACAACGACGTCCCCGGAAGAAGGAACATGGACATGCGGGCACATTCTCTTATTGCGGCGCTTCTGCTCTGCGGCTTCGTTACGGCCTGTGGCGACACCACCGGCGAACGCATCGTTTACGGCGGCGGCGCAGGCGCGCTTGGCGCCGCGATCCTGGATGCCAACCTGGTCACCGGTGCTGCCGTCGGCGTTGCTGCAAACCTGGTCTACTGCGAGCAAAACCCCCGCAAATGCTGATGGCTGTGCCGCAGCACTGAACAGCCGCCCCGCACGGGGCGCTACTGAAATCACGCAGACGCCGTGTCCGGGACAGCCCCGGGCGCGGCGTTTTGCATTCCGGAATGCCATGGAACAAGGGCCAGAATACAAAGGGACTGCCTATGTTTGATAAGATCCTGATCGCCAACCGGGGAGAGATCGCCTGCCGGGTGATTAAAACCGCACGCAAGATGGGCATCAAGACCGTTGCCATCTATTCTGACGCCGACAAGCAGGCACTGCATGTGCAGATGGCGGACGAAGCTGTCCACATCGGCCCGCCGCCTGCCAACCAGTCCTATATCGTCATCGACAAGGTGATGGAGGCCGTCCGCGCAACCGGCGCCCAGGCGGTGCATCCGGGCTATGGTTTCCTCTCCGAGAACTCGAAATTCGCCGAGGCGCTTGAGGCCGAGGGGGTTGCCTTTGTCGGCCCGCCGGTGGGCGCCATTGAAAGCATGGGCGACAAGATCACCTCCAAGAAGATCGCGCAGGAAGCAGGGGTTTCCACCGTGCCCGGCTATATGGGGCTGATCGCCGACGCCGATGATGCGGTGAAGATCTCCAACCAGATCGGCTATCCGGTGATGATCAAAGCCTCTGCCGGTGGCGGCGGCAAGGGCATGCGGATCGCCTGGAACGACGAAGAGGCCCGCGAAGGCTTCCAGTCCTCCAAGAATGAGGCCGCAAATTCCTTTGGCGATGACCGGATCTTCATCGAAAAATTCGTGACGCAGCCGCGTCATATCGAAATCCAGGTGCTCTGCGACAAACACGGCAACGGCATCTACCTGGGCGAGCGTGAATGCTCGATCCAGCGTCGCAACCAGAAAGTGGTGGAAGAAGCCCCGTCGCCGTTCCTGGACGAGGACACCCGCAAAGCCATGGGCGAACAGGCGGTGGCGCTGGCCAAGGCCGTTGGCTATGCCTCTGCGGGCACCGTGGAATTCATTGTTGACGGTGACAAGAACTTCTACTTCCTGGAAATGAACACCCGCCTGCAGGTGGAACACCCGGTGACCGAGCTGATCACCGGCGTCGACCTGGTGGAGCAGATGATCCGGGTGGCCAACGGGGCGGAATTGCCGCTGCGCCAGGAGGATGTAAAGCTCACCGGTTGGGCAATTGAGAACCGTCTTTATGCCGAAGATCCCTATCGTAACTTCCTGCCCTCGATTGGCCGCCTGACCCGTTACCGCCCGCCGGCAGAGGTCGCTGCAGGCCCGATGTTGGAAGATGGCACCTGGCACGGCGATGCGCCTGCAGGCAGCCGTGCCGTGCGCAACGACACCGGCGTCTATGAAGGCGGCGAGATTTCCATGTATTACGACCCGATGATCGCCAAGCTCTGCACCTGGGCGCCGACCCGTGGCGAGGCGATCGAGGCGATGCGCACTGCGCTCGACAGCTTCGAGGTAGAGGGCATCGGCCACAACTTGCCGTTTGTGGCGGCGGTGATGGACCATCCGAAATTTGTCTCTGGCGACATGACCACGGCGTTCATTGCCGAGGAATACCCCGACGGTTTCGAAGGCGTCGAACTGCCCGAAGCCGACCTGCGCAAGATCGCGGCCTCCTGCGCTGCGATGCACCGGGTTGCCGAAATTCGCCGCACCCGTGTGTCGGGCCGGATGGACAACCATGAACGCAAAGTGGGCGCCGATTGGGTCGTCAATGTGCAGGGCCAGTCCTATAACGTGGTGACGGATGCCGACCGCGAAGGCGCCACCGTGCGCTTTGATGACGGTACTGAACTGCGGGTGGCCTCCGACTGGACCCCGGGCGACCAGCTGGCGTCCCTGAATGTCAGCGGCGAGACGCTGGTGCTGAAGGTCGGCAAGGTCACACAAGGCTTCCGTGTCCGCTCCCGCGGCGCCGATTTGACGGTCAAGGTGCGTACCCCGCGCCAGGCCGAACTGGCTGAGCTGATGCCAGAGAAACTGCCGCCGGACACCTCCAAGATGCTGCTCTGCCCGATGCCTGGCCTGATTGTGAAGGTCGACGTCGAAGTGGGGCAGGAGGTCCAGGAAGGCCAGGCGCTCTGCACTGTCGAGGCGATGAAGATGGAAAACATCCTGCGCGCCGAGAAGAAAGGCGTGGTGTCCAAGATCAACGCAAGCGCGGGCGACAGTCTGGCGGTCGACGACGTGATCATGGAATTCGAATAATGCAGCGTGGGGCAGGCATACATGCAGCCGGGCAGGCGGGAGATCCCGCCGCCGCTTGCATGCCTGCCCCGCTGCGCCGTGCGTCATGCACGAAATCTTCAGGATTTTTTACGATACTGGCGCGGTTTGACGACCCTAAGGTGCCGCATGATCCGTCTTTTGACCTGCCTGCTGACCGCTCTGGCGCTGCTGTCTGCCTGCGCGCTCGACAAAGAAGAGACGCTGCGCACTCAGCTCTCGGCCTGGGTCGAGCTGGGGGAGACTTTCTTTTTCCAAAGCTCGATGAGCTGCACGGCAGCCGTGTTCCACACCGTGGAAAACCCACGCATCACCTCTCTGGTGGGCCGGGCCCGCTCGCTCAACACCGGCATGAAGATGCTGGATACGGGCAAGCCGGTGATGTTTGCGGTTTCAGGCAAATCCCCGAATGCGGTGACAGAGGAAATCATGTCCCGCGATCTGCCGCAGGGGCTGGGGGTGCTGAACTCCGGGCTTGCAGGTGTCGGCTGCATGTCCGATCTGGTCAAGTCCGTCTATTATCAGGCGATACGCAATCCGGCGTCCAGCCTGGTCTTTGTGCCGGAAAGCGGCGCGATGGTGGTGCTGGACAAACAGGCGATGGCGCTGATCTACGTCCGCGGCAACGGCTGACCGGACCTGCGGGGCGGGTTTACCCGCCGCGCCGCTCCTCCACTTCGCGCAGGCGCTCGGGGAATTTATCGATGCTGCGGGACAGTTCGCGTACCGTCGAGGGATGCGGCTTGCGCAGCTTGATGCCGCCGTCCTTGCCGATCAGCACCAGCATGAAACCGCGCGGCCGCAGTTTTTTGCGCAGCGCTGACTTGGCGGCGGGGTCCGTATCGGTCAGCACCACCACATCGCGTTCGCGCAAGGCAGCGGCGCCTTCCATAAGGCGTTCCATCTGTTCGTGGAAACGCGGGTCTTCGGGACTGTCGGCAAACACCACAACCGGTCGGTGCGTCCATTGGAATTCCGCCAGCTCCACATCATACCCGGGCTGGATCAGCCCAGGCACACTGCCATCCGCCGCTGCAGCCGCCAGCGGCAGCAAACCTGCCAAAACAACGCTTAGGATTGTTCTCATGATCTCTCCTGTTGTGTTGAATATATGTGTGCCGGCGGCAAATGCGACTGTGAAATCCGCCACTTGGCGAAAAAACATTATCGTTAACGGGATAAAGAGGGGTTGCCGGCCATGATTGTTCCGTTCCCCTTGACCGGGCTGCGGCCTGCGGCCCTCCAGCAGAGGCCCCGTAACGTCATGAAAGTTATCTTGCACACAGGCGCGCACCGCTGCGCAACCACTTCGTTCCAGGAATACGTCCGCCAGAATGCGCACACCCTGGGACAACAGGGCGTCGGATTCTGGGGCCCTTACCGCACCCGCAATGGCTTGTTTCACGGCATTCAGCCCGGCCCGGCACCAGTGTCTGGCCGCAATCTGGTGCAACGTGCCAGAGGCCGGCTGCAGATCCGGATGGCCGGCTGCCAGGCAAACGGTGTGCAGCAGCTGCTGGTGAGCGAGGAAAACATGATCGGCGCGGTCCGGCAGAACCTGCGGCTTGGCGATCTGTACGGCGGTGTGGGGGAACGCATGGCCCGCTATGCGCAGGCCTTTGGCGATGTCGTCACCGATGTGGCGCTCTCGATCCGCAGCCTGGACAGCTACTGGACCTCGGCGCTGGCCTTTGCGGTGGCGCGGGGCCACAGGATGCCAACAGCCACCAGCCTTGACCGGCTGGTGCGGTCGCCGCGCAGCTGGCGTGACGTGATTACCGATATCGCCGCAGCGATGCCGGATGTGCGCCTGCAGGTGCTGCCGTTTGAAACTTTCGGCACCCGGCCAGAAGCGGCACTGACAGCGATCACCGGCATCAAGGCGCCGCGTAGCCATGCGCGGGTGCGTCTCAACGCGTCGCTCTGCCTGCAGGACCTGCGGGCCAACCTGCCATCCGCCGCCGCAGCACAGCTGCCGCAGGGCGCAGGCCGCTGGCGCCCCTTTGATAACGCGCAAGCCGCATATCTGCGCGAGGCTTATGCCGACGACATGATGTGGCTGGCAGGCGGGGCCGATGGTCTCGCTGTTCTGGCCCAAGACCCGGAAAAACAGGCGGCGGGCTTGAACCCGTCCCGTATCGAACTGACAAGAGGAAGACCTGATGACAAACAAAGACGAATGGCGGGCTCTGGCTGAGAAAGAGCTGCGCGGACGGGCTGTTGACGACCTCAACTGGCAGACGCTGGAAGACATCGAGGTCAAACCGCTCTACACCGAAGACGACGCCAAGGATCTGCCCCATATGGGCACGCTGCCGGGGTTCGGTCCCTTCACCCGCGGGGTGAAGGCCACGATGTATGCAGGCCGCCCCTGGACCATCCGCCAATATGCGGGTTTCTCTACCGCCGAAGAATCCAACGCCTTCTACCGCCGCAACCTGGCAGCGGGCCAGCAGGGTGTTTCGGTTGCTTTCGACCTCGCCACCCATCGCGGCTATGACAGCGACCACCCGCGCGTGGTCGGCGATGTCGGCAAGGCGGGCGTGGCCATCGACAGTGTCGAGGACATGAAGATCCTGTTCGACGGCATTCCGCTGGACAAGGTCTCTGTTTCGATGACCATGAACGGTGCTGTGGTCCCGGTGCTGGCCTCTTTCATCGTCGCCGGTGAGGAGCAGGGCCACGACAAATCCCTGCTTGCGGGCACCATTCAGAACGACATTCTGAAGGAGTTCATGGTCCGCAACACCTATATCTACCCGCCGAAACCCTCGATGCGGATCATCTCCGACATTATCGAATACACCTCGAACGAGATGCCCAAGTTCAACTCCATCTCGATCTCCGGCTACCATATGCAGGAGGCCGGCGCGAATCTGGTGCAGGAGCTGGCCTATACCATCGCCGACGGGCGCGAATACGTGCGCGCCGCCCTGGACGCAGGCATGGATGTGGATAAATTCGCCGGCCGGTTGTCGTTCTTCTTTGCGATCGGCATGAATTTCTTTATGGAAATCGCCAAGCTGCGCGCCGCCCGCACCCTGTGGCACCGGGTGATGACCGAATTCGGCGCCAAGTCCGAACGCTCCAAGATGCTGCGCACCCACTGCCAGACCTCGGGCGTCTCCTTGCAGGAACAGGACCCCTACAACAACGTGATCCGCACGGCGTACGAGGCGATGAGCGCGGTTCTGGGCGGCACCCAAAGCCTGCACACCAACGCGCTGGATGAAGCCATCGCGTTGCCCACCGACTTCAGCGCCCGCATCGCCCGCAACACCCAGCTGGTGCTGCAGGAGGAAACCGGCGTCACCAATGTGATCGACCCGCTGGCCGGCTCCTACTACGTTGAAAGCCTGACCAACGACCTTATTGAAAAAGCCTGGGCTCTGATCGAAGAGGTCGAGGAAATGGGCGGCATGACCAAGGCCGTCGAGAGCGGCATGCCCAAGCTGCGCATCGAAGAGTCGGCAGCGCGCCGTCAGGCGATGATCGACCGCGGCGACGAGGTTGTGGTCGGCGTCAACAAGTACCGCAAGGACAAGGAAGACCCGATCGACATCCTGGATGTGGACAACCACGCAGTGCGCGACGCCCAGATCGCCCGCCTGCAAAAGATGCGCGATACCCGCGACGAGGCTGCCTGCCAGGCCGCCCTCGATGAACTGACCCGCCGTGCCGCATCAGGCGAGGGGAACTTGCTGGAAGCTGCAGTCGAAGCCGCCCGCGCGCGGGCCTCAGTCGGAGAGATCTCCATGGCAATGGAAAAGGAATTCGGCCGCCACCGCGCGGAAGTCAAAACCCTGGCCGGCGTTTATGGCGCAGCTTATGAGGGCGACGAGGGCTTTGCCGCGATCCAGAAATCGATCGAGGATTTTGCCGAGGAAGAAGGCCGCCGCCCGCGTCTTCTGGTGGTCAAGATGGGCCAGGACGGTCACGACCGCGGCGCCAAGGTAATCGCCACCGCCTTTGCCGACATCGGCTTTGACGTCGACGTAGGCCCCTTGTTCCAGACCCCGGCAGAGGCCGCTCAGGACGCCATCGACAACGACGTCCATGTGATCGGAATCTCGTCGCAGGCGGCAGGCCACAAGACGCTGGCGCCACAGCTGGTCGACGCGCTGAAAGCCGAAGGCGCAGGCGATATCATCGTGATCTGCGGCGGCGTCATTCCGCAACAGGACTATGAGTTCCTGTATTCCAAAGGCGTCAAGGCGATCTTTGGCCCTGGCACCAACATTCCCGAGGCCGCTCAGGACATCCTGCGCCTGATCCGCGAAGCGCGCAGCTGAATAGAGCAGGGGGGCTGCCTGCCCCCCTGCCATTGGGCTTGAACCAATGGCGCCACAAGAGAGCCGGGGGGCTGTCTGCCCCGCCGCCATTGGGCTTGAACCAATGGCGCCACAAGAGAGCCGGGGGGCTGTCTGCCCCGCCGCCATTGGGCTGGAACCAATGGCGCCACAAAAAGAGCCGGGGGGCTGTCTGCCCCCCGGGCCCCCCGAGGGTATTTTTCCCAGAAAGAAGCAAGCAGAAACTGGCTTGCCCCCTGCTGCTGCGCCGCTAGTGTTTGGCCGTAAACAGGAGGGCGCGCAAATGATACTCGATCATCTGGCCGTGGCAGGCGAAACGCTGGAAGAGGCCGTAGCGCATACCGAAGAGGCCCTTGGCATCGCGCTTGGTTCTGGCGGCAACCATCCTCGTTATGGCACCCATAACCGCCTGATCGGACTGGAGGACGGGCTGTACCTCGAAACCATCGCCATTGATCCGGACGCCCAGCCGCAGGAACAGCCGCGCTGGTTTGATCTGGATCGTTTTGAAGGCCCCGCAAGGCTGAACAACTGGATCCTGCGCAGTGAGGACCTCGAAGCGGAGAAAGCCCAGCTGCCGCTCCATGCACAACGTTATGTGGCGATGCAGCGCGGGGACTTGCGCTGGCTGATGACGGTGCCCAGCGACGGGCTGCTGTCCTATGACAATATCTTCCCGGCGGTTCTGCAGTGGCAAGTGGAGCCGCCCGCCGCCAGGTTGCCGCAATCAGGCTGCCGTCTTAGCCGTCTGATCCTCAGCCACCCGCAGGCGGCAGCATTGCAGGAGGCACTGGACCGGATCATTAGCGATCCGCGCATCGCGGTGGAGCAGGGGGACCTTGCGATGATGGCGGAGTTTGTGACGCCGCATGGTGCGCGGGTGCTGCGATGATCATCCGCTCTGCAACCGCCGCAGATGCAGAGGCCATCTGTGCAATCGTCAACTGGGTGATCTGCGACACGCTGGCGACCTTCAACACTGTTGAAAAAACACCGCATCAGGTGCAAGAGCAGATTATGGCCAGCAACGGCACCTATCTGGTGGCGGAACAGGATGGGCAGATCCTTGGTCACGCGTGTTTCTTCCCGTTCCGCTCCGGTCCTGGCTACCGTTTCACCGCGGAACACAGCATTCACCTGCTGCCCGCCGCACAAAGGCAGGGGGCAGGACGCCGCTTGATGCAGGCACTCGAAGAACAGGCCAAACAGGCGCAGATCCACGTGCTGATTGCCAGCGTCAGCAGTGCCAACCCGGCTGCCATCGCCTTTCACGCGGCCCTGGGCTATGTGGAAACCGCAAGGATGCCAGAGCTTGGCTGCAAGCAGGGGCGCTGGCTCGACACTGTTTTCATGCAGAAAATCCTGACACCGGGTATTCCCGCCCCTGACAGCACGGTCAAACCCGGATAGGCTCTTTTCATGTCACTCTGGACCCGCATATCCGACGCGCTGGCCGCGCTTGCCGCAGGCGAAAGCCTGACGGATGTTTTCGACAAGCTGCGCGCACCACCCGAACGCACCGTGGCCTTTGCCATTGCGGTCATTGCCCTTGGCGCCAAAATGGCCAAGGCTGATGGCCAGGTCACCCGCGATGAAGTCACCGCCTTTCGCGAGGTGTTCCAGATCGCCCGCGACGACGAGACGGGCGCAGCGCGGGTTTTTGACATGGCGCGCACCGATGTGGCTGGATATCAGGAATACGCCCGCCGCATCCATCGCATGTTTGCCGACGATCCGACCACGCTCTGCGACCTGATGGAGGGGCTCTTTCATATCGCCATGGCTGACGGGTTCTACCACCCTGGCGAAAACGAATTCCTGGCGGAGGTGAGCCGCATCTTCGGGCAGACGCCGCAGCAGTTCCAGGCCCTGCGTGCCCGTTTCGTGCCGGATGCGCCCAAGGATCCCTATACGGTTCTGGGCGTCTCGCCGGATATGACCCGCGAGGAGATCCGCAAGCATTGGCGCCAGCTGGTGCGCGACACCCATCCGGATGCGATGATGGCCCGTGGCGTGCCGGAAGAGGCTGTGCGGCTGGCGGAAAAGCGGATGATCGACATCAACCGCGCCTGGGATGAAATCAGCGGATGCAGCGGCAATGCGGCTGGCCACTTATAACATCGAATGGTTCGCCTCTCTGTTTGACAAGGGCGACAGGCTGATGCTGGATGCCAAGCCTTCTGGCGTGCACGGGGTTGACCGCTACACGCAAGGACGGGCCATCGCTCATGTGCTGCGCCGCATTGATGCCGATGCGGTGATGGTGATCGAGGCGCCCAACACCGGCCGCAGCCAGCGCACCACCCGCGCATTGGAGGGTTTTGCCGCCGAGGCGGGCCTCAGGGCGCGCGAGGCGGTCAGCGGCTTTCCGAACGACACCCATCAGGAAATCGCATTGCTCTATGATCCGGACGTGCTGGACGCGGTGCATGATGCCCGCTCGTCTGCCGCCGCGCCGCGCTTTGACAGGGTGTTTGAGATCGACCTGGATGTTGATGAGCGGCTGGATCAGGTTGCGTTTTCCAAACCGCCGCTGGAATTGGCGGTGAAAACCAAGGGCGGCCCGGACAAAGAAAGGATGGAACTGCGGCTGATTGGCGCTCATCTGAAATCCAAGGCGCCGCATGGGGCCAAGACCAAGGCTGAGGTCACAGCCGCCGCAATTGCCAACCGCCGCAAGCAGCTGGCCCAGGCGATCTGGCTGCACCGCCGGGTTGAGGAACACGTGCAGGCAGGCGACCATGTGATCGTGATGGGCGATCTGAACGACGGCCCGGGCCTGGACCAATATGAAAAGCTTTTTGGCCAGTCCTCGGTCGAGATTGTCATGGGCGATCTGCTGAACGACCCGCATGCGCAAAGCCTGCTACGCCCGCGCGCCACATCGCTGCCCAGCACGTCCCGGTTCTATAATGCAGAAACGAAACGCTTTTTCCGTGCGCTGCTGGACTATGTGATGATCTCGCACAGCCTGATGCACCGCCAGCCGCAATGGCGCATCTGGCACCCGTTCGAGGACGGCGAATGCTACCGGGACGCAGACATGCGCCAGGCGCTGCTGAACGCTTCGGACCATTTTCCCGTGACGCTGGATATTGAGATCGATTGAGACGGGACCGCCAAAGTGCATGACTGGCTGTCCGGCTTGAACGCCGGTTTCAACCCATCCGCCCGACGCGGATGCAGCGCAGGGGCGGTTCGAGCTCATTGCCGGAAGCTGCACGAATCTCCAACGGCCAATTTGTGATGTTACAAAGCCAACTTCAAAGCAAAACCGATCAACACAAGCCCGGAACAGGCACGGAAAACATCATAACGTGCTTGTGTAAGAAAACGCTCACGAAGCTTTTCGGCCAGTTGCGCATATGTGCTGAGCGACAGGATGGACAGGCCACAATAAGTTAACACTAGAAAAGTCGATTGAGGCCAAAGTGGCCGGTTTGGGTCCAGAACTTGCGGGAAAAGTGCAAGATAGAACAACAGCGCCTTGGGGTTTGTTATGGCAAGCAGGAATGCCTCCCGAAATAGAAGCCACGGCGGCACGCGTTGGACGAGTCCCAAGCCTAGGGCGATGTGTTCACGCTTGATGATCAGTTTGAACCCCAGTCCACCCAGGTAGGCAACACCGAGCCATTGAAACACCGTCCAAAGAACTTTTGACGTCACGACGAAAGCAGTTACGCCGCCCGCACAAAGGATGCCACCCACGGCAAGGCCCAGGGCGTTACCAAAGATTGTCGGCAGGACCGGCATGAAGCCAAGCTGTAAGGCCCGTCTGAGCGTGTTCAAATTTGCCGGTCCAGGCGTCACGATGTTGGCAGCTGATATCATCGTGTATGAAAGCCATATTGCCCATGCCATGCTATTATTCCTCTGTGCAATGCACCCCAATGGGCGCTCCAAAGCAGAATATATCCCTGGTCACATTCAAAGTACTTTGCATATCGGAGGCAAAATGTTGAAAGGTGGGTCAAATCGAAAGCAGGGATCTTGCAGGCTGTCGTTATGGAAATCACCCTTGACCAACTTGACCGAATGCTTCTTCATCAACTGAGCCGCAATGCGCGGCTGAGCTGGCGCGAGCTTGCATCCTTGGCTGATGTATCTGCCCCCACTGTTCGAGATCGCATCAGGCGGCTCGAAGATGCCGGTGTGATTACAGGGTTTGGCATAGAGCTTTCACCAAAAGCACTTGGCTATAGCCTCGAAGCGATTGTTCGCTTTAGGCCTTTCCCTGGAAAGGTTCATCTGCTCGCTGAAAAGATCATTTCGTCCGATCGCATCGTTCAGTGTGACAAAGTAACCGGCGAAGACGCGTTTGTTGCAAGGATGCTTCTGAAAGACATCTCAGAACTTGATGAACTGCTGGAAGATTTCTCGCGACATGCGTCTACTCAGACGGCGGTTGTCAAGTCTAGCCCAGTCCGCATGCGGCCCCCGCCGTTGGACTGAAACTGGCGGGGGCCTGAGGATTTGGCCAGCCTAGCGATTCTGACACGAACAGCCATTGGTGCAATAGCAGCGAACGGCGGCTCCGTCCGCGCAATCGCCGCATCTTGCAACACAGCCGACTTCGCAGTGCAATGTGCATTGGCCGACGGGCAACTGCTCCAAAGGACGTTGTGCGTCTGCCGGCGTTGTTGCACAAAGGCCGTAGAGGATTCACTTTGCGAATCCCGTAGGTTAGATCGGCGGCATGCCGAAGCCTGCCTCTTCCCGCTATCGAACAACGAACTGGTCCAACTATAACGCATCACTTCGAAAGCGCGGCTCTCTGCTGGTCTGGTTTGACCGCGACATGACCTGGTTCGCCGAGCGATGCGGCAAACGCGGACGACCGGAGACCTTCTCCGATGCGGCCATCCAGTTCTGCCTTAGT